>JAIOPD010000076.1 GCA_021414115.1 Planctomycetia bacterium | reverse complement strand
CGTTGCCCGGCGCCACTGTCGCGAGAATCCGAAGGACCGCGTAGCGGCGACTTTTGCCGCCCCCGAGCCGGCGATCCACCACGGTCGGATGCGCTCGAACAGCGGAGCCTCGGGCGTCGGCCCGCGGCCGCAGGAGCACGATCGGCCGCTCGCAGCCTTCGAGCAGCCGCCGCTCCTGTTCGTCGATCTGTGCCTCCTCCCGCGCGGCGGCGAGGTCGGCCACCATCACGGCGAACAGCTTGCGGAGCCGCTGCTTGCGGTCGCGGAGGAGCTGCACGGCCGCGGTGTTCGTTGCGTCGCACGCGAGCTGAAAGCCCCCCGCGCCCTTGATCGCGACGATGCCACCGCGGCGGAGCACCGCACGCGCTGCCTCGATCGCGGCATCACCGAGGCAGCGGGCGGCAGAGCGGATCGTTGGGATCGCACCGGCGGCCCTCTCGGCACACCAGACGGCCGGGCCGCATGCGGGGCAGGCATTGGGCTGGGCGTGAAACCGCCGCGATGATGGAGCGCGATACTCCGCCGCGCAGGCGTCGCACATCGCGAACGACCGCATCGTCGTCACCTCGCGATCGTAGGGCAGGGCCTCGATGATCGTGAACCGCGGGCCGCAGTCGGTGCAATTGATGAACGGGTAGCGGTGTCGCCGATCACCCGGGTCGGCCATCTCGGCAAGGCAGGCTTCGCACGGGGCGACGTCGGGGGGCACGACGACCGCCCGCGGGCCGACGGCTGCGATGCTTTCGAGGATCACGAACCGACTCACGGCGTCATCGGCACGCGTCGATACCTCGATCGAGTCGATGCCGCCCACGCGGGCCAGCGGCGGCGCGGCCGAGGCAAACCCTTCAAGAAACGCGGACACGGCGGCGGCGGTGCCCTGCAGTTCCGCCGTCACGCCCGCGGCGTCATTCTCGACCCAGCCTGAGAGTCCGAACCGTGTCGCCCGCCGCCAGACGAAGGGCCTGAACCCCACGCCCTGCACGACGCCGGTGATTGTCACCCTGCGGCGTACCATCGGCGTCGCGTCGGTCATGGCTGATGCGTCACTTGGCCACGTAGGCTTCGCCCCGCACGACCTGCACATCCGAGAGCCATGCGATGCAGGCATAGTGCTCGAAGTAGGTGTACGAGACGTGCTTGAGGATCTTCTCAGCCAAGTCCATGGGAACGACGAACTCGCACTTCATCGTCTTCGACGCCCCCACGATCACGTTTCTGGCACTCCGGGAACCCTGCCCCACCACTTCGCTCAGCGTGTACCCACTGGCTCCGAGCTGCTGGCCTTCCTTGGCGATGTCGTCCATGATCACGGTCTCACCGACGACGGTGACGAGTTTCAAAGGATAGAGCTGCATCGTGTGTTCTCCTGGAATGGAATGAATAGATATACGTGAATGGTAACCGGATCAGGTCGCTCCGACCCACTTGGCCATCTCGAAATAGATCGGAATGCCGAAGGCGATATTGAAAGGAAACGTGATGGCAAGCGCCGCCGTGATGGACAGGGTCGGATTCGCCTCCGGCAGCGTGAGCCGCACCGCCGGCGGGGCGGCGATGTAGGACGCACTGGCCACGATCGCTCCCAGCACGGTGCAGCCGCCGAGATTGAGCCCGGCCAGATGGCCGAGGTACACGCCGGCAAACCCGTGAATCAGGGGCATGACGATGCCGAACGCCACCAGGAACGGGCCCACCTTGCGGAGATCGCCCAGTCGTTCGCCCGCCACCAGCCCCATTTCCAGCAGGAAGATGCAGAGGGCGCCACGGAACAGCATGCCCTTGCTCTGGAAAAAGTCATAAAAGGGCTGGAATCCCTTCGTGTCCATGAAGAGCGTGGAGATGAATCCGATGACGAGCAGGCCGGCCATTAGCATGATCGATTGTCCTGTCATCACCTCGTAGAGCGCTTCGCCGAGTTTTGACTCGCGAACCGGTGCGCCGCTGGCGCTGGCTTTCGTGGCCCGTTCCCGGGCCGAGAGCGCCGCCCCGAGCACGAGCGCAATCGCGATGCCTGGGCATTCGAGGATCGTCACGAGCGTCGGCAGGAAGCTGTTGGCAGGATGCTGCGTCTGCTCCACGAAGGAGTTGGCGACGGCATACGTCACGGCCGACGTGCTGCCGTAGTGGGCCGCGATGCCGGCGGAGTCGGCGATCGAAAGCCGGCCGAGATAGTGGAGCACGACATAAGACGTGATCGGCGTGAGGCAGCCGAGCACCAAGGTCGCGAGCGCTGGCTTCCAGATCGTGGAGATGCCGTGCTCCTGGTATTCGTGCGCCAGCTCATGGCCACCGATGAAACCGATCGACATCAAGAGGAAGATCGCGATCGCGAGATAGAGTTCCTTCGGAATCTTGATGCCGCCGTGGATCTGCGTGCAGATCAGGCCCAGCACGAAACACAGCGGAATCGGCGTCAGCAGGTTGCGCTCGAGCGACTCGACGATGCGGCCGAGTTGCTCCGCATTGAACACGGCGAAGAGCGCCGGAATATGCCAGCAGAGCGTTGCACACGGGATGGTCAGCATAGGAGGATTCCTTTCGTTGCGGACGGGACGTTCAGAAGGCGAAGCAAGCCGGGAGACGAGTACGGTGCCGCGGGGGCTGCAGCCCGCGGCGGGTCTGCCGCGGCCGGCGGCTGCGGTGCCGGGGTGAAGAGCACCCGCTCGGCCGCCTTCTCGAGCGCCCGCACGAGAGGCCCCGGCCAGATACCGAGCACGAAAAGGACGGCGATCAGCGTTATCAACGTCAATCGCTCTCGCGGCAGGATCCCGTGCTTGGGGCTGTCGACGGCCGACGGCCCGCCGAACACGTGGAACCAGCACCGCATGGTGGCAATGCCACAGAGTACGGTGGCTGCGATCACCATCAAGCCTGCATGGAGCTGGTCGTCGAGGCTGCCCGACACGATGAGGTCGTCCGCCACGAAGGAGAGCGTGCCAGGAAGGCCGATGGCGGCCATGCCGAAGAGAAGAAAGAAGGCTGCGAGCGCTGGTGCATCCCAGAATCGGCCCTGGAGTGTTTCCAGCGAAATGTCGCCGGCCCTGCTCTCCAGCGCCCACGTCACGAGACCAATGCCGGTGATCGCGAGGCCGCTCGAAATCCACACGCAGAATGCCCCGTTGAGCTCCATGGGGAGCCTGCCGGAGAGGCCGGCCAGCACGAGTGCCGATTGGCTCATCGCGAGCGCCCCGATGAACCCGCGAAGGTCGCGCTGCACCAGGGCGAGCGCCGCTCCGTAAACGGCCGTGATGAGTGCGAACTGCGCGAGAACCTCGAGTTCCGTGGCGACGCCATCTGCATGGCCGACAAGAAGTCGGACCGCGGTGTAGGAGGCCACCTGGGGCATCGTCGCGGCGAGTGCCGTCGCCATCGGGGCTCCGGAGAACAGGGCGGGATACCAGGAATGGAACGGAACGATGCCCTTTCGAAGCATCACGGCGACCGCGACGAGCCACCCGCCCGACGTCCCCATCAGGCCGCTGGACCGCTCCCAAGGCGGATCGGCGACGAGCATTGCCGTTCCGACTGCCATGCACGCGAATGCAAGCCACATGTATATGGCGAACACCCGAGCGGCCGAGCGGCCGCCGGGCGTCACCCGCGTGGAACGCCATGTCAACTGGGCCGTCACGGCCCAGAGCACCACGAGGGCCAGGGGATGCGATGTGGCGAACAGGGCGAACGTGGCGGCGGTGCCCAGCAGCATCCGCTTCACCATCGCCGGCTCGATCGAGCGACGCGGGGCGACCAGGAGGATCGCCAACGCGACCAAGCCGACGTAGGGCAGCAACACGGCGTTGAGCCCGTCGATGAAGATCAGTCTCCCCTCACCCAAAACCGAGCCGAACGAGACGGGATCGCCGTTGGTCATCTGCCAGCCGACCGCGATCATGAGGCTGGCAACGAACGAGACGGCCGTGGCAGCGACCGCGAGCATGCGGAGCGACCGTCCTGCCATGCCGAGGGCCGCGAGGCCACCGGCTGCCAGCGGCGCTGCCACCGTCACGGCGACGCCGTACAGGATCCAGTTTCCAGCCGGAGTCATGAGCGGGGTGATCATCAGCGTCTGTCTCCCGCTGATTCACCGGAGAGCCAGGTGATCCATGCCTTCTCGGCAGCCGCGGCACGGTCGAGTAGCCGCACGATCGGGCCGACGACGAGGCGGCTGACGGCCATCTCCTCGTAGCCGCGGTCGAGCGCGACCCTGTAAAGGTGGTCCTGCCAGGTCTTCGGCATCATCGAGAGGGGCCACGAGTTGCCCGAACCGGGATGGCCGCCGAGAGCGGCAGCCAACTCGTAGCGGTCGTGGAGGGCGGATGGAGAGCGGAGAATCTGCAGGCTGCGGAGAATCGCGTGGCCGATCACATGGACGAGCGGGATCACCCGCCACCCGAGCCCGATCTCGACGAGGATCAGCGAGGCCTGCGTCATGGAGGCATACGCCAGGACGCTCTTGAGATCGGTCTGCACCCGACCAACCAGACTGGCGTGGATCGCGGTGCCGGTGCCGATCAGGATCAGCGAGGCCCTGGCCAGCGGGGCTTGTTCGAGAAGCGCCTCACAGCGGAGCAGCACATAGGCGCCGGCGTGGATCGAAAGTGCTCCGTAGAAAATCGCACTCGACGGGGTGGGCCCCTCCATCGCCCTGGGCAGCCAGCCCGAGAAGGGCACCTGCGCCGTCTTGCCGAGCGTTGCGAACACCAGCAGCAGCGAGACGACCGTTGCGGTCGTCGCCGAAACGAGGCACGTCCCGTTCGGCCAGTCGACGCCGAACAAACGGTCGAAGTCGCCCGAGCCGACCGCGCGATGGACGACGACGCTGGCCGTAAGGATTCCCACGTCGCAGATCCGGTACGTCGTGAACGCCCGCAGCGCCGCCTTGACCGCGTTGGTCCGCTCGTGGAAAAAGCCGATGAGGAGAGCCGACGAGATGCCGAGGCACTCCCATCCGGCAAACAGCACGTCGATGCTGTCTGCCAGCACCATCAGATTCATGCCGGCACCGAACAGGGCCAGGAGGATGAAGAACCGGGTGAACCCCGGTTCACGGTGGAGGTACTTTCCCGCAAACGCGTTCACGAGCCAGCAGAGACCGCTGGAGAAGCAGACGTAGGGCACCGAGAGGGCATCGGCGACGAGATTGATGGTGGCCTCGTGATGCCCCACGGCGAACCAGGTCGCCAGATGAACGATCTCGGGACGAAAGCTCCTGCCGCCGAGAATCACCAGGGCGGCGACACCGGAGAGGAACCCGGCCGCGAATCCGATGCCCACCAGTCGTGTCGTGGCCGTCTCACCAAGCGGGCGGCCCGCGAGGGCCGGCAGGCCGATGGTCGCCAGCGTGGCGAGCGGCGCCGCGAGTTGGGCGATGACCAGCAGCGAGATCAGGTCGTGGCTGCTCACGCCGCACCTCCCTGCCGGCTTGGATGAGGTTCGAGGCCGTTCAGCACGCGGGCCGGAGGCAGATGCTCGCGGTGGCCTCCGTACCAATCCGCCGATCGATCGACCACGGGGGGCTGGGTGCCTTCCGAGACGTAGGGCCTGAACCCTTCCTGCTCGAAAACCGACAGCCCGCCGGTGTCGGGATCCCACGACACGAGTTGAATCCAGCGATTGACCACCAGCTTCTTGACGGCAGGCACCGCCTCGGCGGCGGCGAGAATCGCCGTCGGCTGTGCGTCGATCACGACCAGCAACCGGACAGGTTCGTGGATCTCCACCATCTGCCACGGCAGTCCCGTCCGAAGGTCGCTGCCGTGCCCGTCCATCACGCCGATCAGGCCGGTGATGTTGTGCGGCAGTTTGGTGCCCGCGCCATACCCCAGCCGGTCGATCGTCGAAAAGAAATACTCCAGGTTGATTCCCGCACCCACCGGACCGACGGCGGCGAGCGTCCGGGCGAGGATCGTGCCATCCACGTCGGTCGTGGGGTCATAGGAGACCAGGAAGGCCCGCCGGTCGAGGAACAGTCCCTGCGTACGCCAGCGTCGACCGATGATACAGACGGCGTTGGTGGCGTGGCCGAGTTCCGGCCGCACCTGTGCGAGGTCGACGCTGCGGGCCTCGACGTGGGCCAGCGCTTCGGCTGGCGTGAGGTCGAACGCAGCCGACTCGAATCGCCGGCACCGCTCGTGGGCATCGGCCGCAGTCGCGACGCTGCAGACCTCGCGCATGGCCTGCATGTCGGCATGGTGGCTGTCGGGCAGTCGATCGACGTCGAACCATGCGATCCCGTCGGCACAGGTGTCGAGCATCCCGCCGATGAACCGCGTGTCATCGGGAATCATGAGTCCGTCGCGGACGAGACGTTCGCGGACGCGGGCGTCGTTGGCCATCATCGCGAACGCGCGGGCGTTTGGCCCACCCTTGCCGCCACCACACGCGCCGCAGTCGTAGGCGCTTTCATGCGGGTTGTTGCGGCTCGACGAGCCATGGCCGAGCACGGCCACGAGTCGCGACAAACGCGTCGTGAGCCCGATGTCTTCGAGCACCCTGCGGACCATGCCGGCCATTTCATCGACGTCGAAGCCGGCCGATGTGCCGTCGTCGAGCGGCGCTGGTCCGTCGCGGAAAAGGTCGAGTCGCGTAGCGATTCGGCGGCGGGTGACATCGGCTGCGGACTTGCCGATCCGGGCCGCAAGACGCGGAAACGCCACGCGGGCCACGAGGGGAATCGCCGCGATGCCGCCGGCAAGCGCCGAGAACAGGCCGCCGCGAAAGAGTGTCCGCGAGCCTACCGACAGGCTGCCTGAGAGTTGGCCATAGCGTTTGCGGAGGTTGCGGTGCAGCCTGTGATTGGCGACGGAATGGTCCTCGGGTACCTCGAGCACCGTGTGACTCGGCCGCATCACGATCGGGCAGAGCGGGGACGGGTGCCAGTCGTCGAGGCCCTGGTAATACATCGGCACCGCGAAGAAGCCCGCCGTGCCGAAGGTTTCGTAACCACGGCCGAGTTCCTCGACGTGACGTCTGAAGGATTCGCACCGTTCGTCGATGCAGAGAATGATCTGGCCGGTTGGCGGCGTCGCCGGCCGTGGTGACGCGACGGCGACGTGAGCGGCCAGCGCGTCGAGAATCATGATTCGGTGCCGACGTTCGTAGGCCAGGTGAAACAGCCGACGCCGTGACGTCGCGTCGAAGGCGGAGATGGCACGCTCGAATCGCAGGAGTTCGTTCTCGTCGAGGCTGCGGATGTCGTGGCCGGTCATCCCCACGAGCTGCGACACCTGGTGGAGGAGGAATGCCCGGGCCAGCGTGCCCGGCCCGCGATGCGGGGGAAATCGGTCCTGAAGTTCGACTCGCCAGCTGGCCAGATCGATGCCTTCGTGGCCGGAGGGCGGGATACCATTCCGCCTCGCGGCCCACTCGGCGGCCACGCGGTCGAGCACGAGTCGCAGTGCGAGAAAATCGACGAGGCGAGCCGGCACTTGCTCGACCGGCGCGCGGTCGGGCCGTTCCTGGAACTGGTAGATCATGCCCGCCCAGCCGCGAAGCGCGAGCAGTGTCTGACGGATGAAGTCGCCGCGATCCGCCCGCGGCACGCCCAGGCGATCGATCTCGGTCACGATCACCTCATCGGCCGTCAGGCCACGGCAGGCCCGCAGCGCGGCGGGAAGATGCACGCTCCAGGGTTCGGTCGGCCCGTGCGCGCCCGCATAGAGGCCAGCAGCCGCCTGGAGCAGTCCATGTTCCCGATCGGGCATCGGCCAACTGGCGACTCCCTGATCGAGATACGCCGCGCAGAGCCGGATCAGTAGCGGGTGTACCAGTTCGTCGGTGTCCATGGTGGGATCGACGGCGCGAATCAGATCGCGGTGCCGGACGGGAGGCCGGACGTGGACGAAGGCCTTGTGAGATATCGCCATCGCTTCGAGGCAGGCGTGCCACAGGTCACTGCAGACGCGGCGTTCACGATCGGCGGATCCCATGTCCGCTCGGGCGAACGTCGTCCGTCGCGTCGCTTCGTCCTCGCTGTCGCCCAGATTGCTGCGAGCAACCCTGCCGCCCGGCTCCAGGTCATCGTCCAGCAGTCGATGACGCACATGGGTGGGCAGGTCGGCACGCAGCCGTTGAAGAACGTCGCTCTCGGTCAGAGTCCACCGCACGGAGGTATCCGATTCCTGACGAACAGGATGCAGAAGCAGAACGCGATGGAGGTCGCGGAGCCTGAGCCTGCCGCCGGCGAGCTCGGCCTCCGCGAAGTGAGGTGAGTCAAACTCGAGTACGGCTTCGATGTCGGCCGTGCGGATTCGGCCATGGGCGAGTTCGTCACGATACCGGCTCTCCGAGAGAAAGGGCTCGGTGCCGAAGATCGACGAGGCATGGATCACCGCATCCTCGAACGGCTCGTTTTCGAAGGCGTGAAGCGTGTTGTGGTGGATGAACACGTCGATCGGTCCCTGCGCAGGCAGGTAATGGGCGGCAGCCCGGATCAACGCCGCGAGGTCGTTCGGATCGTGATCGTGTGGGTGTGCGTTCATGTCGGGCGGGGCGGGAATGGCTTGGTTCAGACGCGAGGACGCGCAGCGGATGCGCAGAGAGAACGGAAAAGAGACGCGGAACTCCGCACGCGGAGCCTGTCAATCCGCGTCAGAACGCCGCCGGTGGGCCGCGGACAAGAGCGGAGCGACCGCGGGCCTGCGGTGCCGCGTAAACCACCGGACGCGTCACTCCTGCAACGCAGGCATCCAGCGAGCAGGAGAGTGCCGAGGTCGCAAAGAGATGAACTTCGCGGCCGTCTTGTTCTTCGCTGTCGTCTTCTTCGACCTGTTCCGAGCGGGTGCCCGAATCGTCTTCCCGACTGCCGTCATACGTCCGGTCGTCGGTCGACGAAACGGCGGTCTCGAGGGAAAGGGACTCAGCGAAAGGCGAACGCACCCCGGCCAGGATGGTCGCGAGGGCCGCTAAGGCGACCAGCAGATTCCGCAGTTTGCGAATCATGAAACGAACCAGCGAAGGTGACCGCCTCGCTGAAGAGTGTACGTCATCGCGCGCCTTCAAGCCAAACCCAGTTCGGAGATTGCCAGAGCGGCAGATCTCATGGCCACGGGCTGGCTGTCGGGAATGCAAGGCCCACGCCGCGTTTACGCGGGCTTGGTTCGCGGCGCGAACCACGGGTAGATCGCCGGAATGACGAATGCGGTGAGCAGTGTGCTCGTGATGATACCGCCGATCACGACGGTGGCGAGCGGTCGCTGGATCTCGGCGCCGGCGCTCGTCGCCATCGCCATCGGCAGGAAGCCGAGGCTGGCGACGAGCGCCGTCATCAGCACCGGACGGATGCGGATCTCCGCGGTGACCAGCGCCGCCTCGCGGGCCGCGAGCCCGCCTTCGCGGGCATGTTCGGCACCCGCCACCCAGACGAGTCCGTTGAGCACGGCCACGCCGAACAGGGCCACGAACCCGACGCCGGCGGCGATCGAGAAGGGCATCCCGCGAAGGGCGAGCGCCGCGATGCCGCCCGATGCCGCCACCGGCACGGCGAAGAAGATCAGCGATGCCAGCCGCAGCGATTTGAAGCTCGTGTAGAGCAGCATCGCGATCAACCCGAGCACGACGGGCGTGATCAGCAGCAGCCGGCGGCTCGCACTCAGGAGATTTTCGAAGTCGCCGCCCCAGGCGATCGTGTAGCCCGTCGGCAGCGTCACCTGCGCGGCGATGCGGCGCTGGGCCTCGGCCACGAAACTCGCCACGTCTCGGCCCCGGACGTTGGCCGAGACGAACGTCCGGCGTCGTGAGTTCTCGTGCTCGATCGACGGCGGGCTTTCCTCGACGCGGATGTCGGCCAACTCGCCGAGCGGCACGGGCCGGCCTCCGGCGGCGGCGACCGGAATCTGCGGCACGAGTTCCTCGTCTTCCCGCCAGGCCTGCGGAAACTTCACCATCAACGGATACCGCGGCCGGCCCTCGTAAATCACGCCGGTCTGGATGCCGCCCATCGCGGACACCGTTTGCATGACGTCGATGCCGTCGATGCCGTGGCGGGCAAGCTGGTCTTGGCGGGCGTTGATCCGCAGGGTCGGCACGTTGGCCTGCCAGTCGGCTCGCACGTCGGCGGCGCCAGGGATGTCGCGAAGCACGCTCTCGATGTGCTTGCCCAGGGAGCCGAGCGTGTCGATGTTGTCTCCGTAGACGAGCACCGCCACGTCGGCCTTCACGCCGGCCACGAGCTCGTCCACCCGCATCTCGATCGGCTGGCTGAAGCCGAAGTTGGCCCCCGGCACGGCGGCTGTCAGCGTCTCCGACATCCGGGCCACGAGATCATCCCGCGTGACGCCCGCGGGCCACTTGGAGTGGGGGTGGAGCATCACCCAGACGTCGGTCTGCTGCACTCCCATGATGTCATTGGCGATTTCGGGCCGCCCCGTCTTGCAAAAGACCGTGCGCACCTCGGGAAACGCCTCCAGGACCTTCTCGATCCGGGTGGTCAGCGGGATCGAGTCCTCGAGCGTGGCGCTCGGCAGCCGGTTCACTTCGACGAGCAGGTCACCCTCGTCGAGTCGCGGCATGAACTCCGCGCCCAGCCGCAGGGCCACGGGCACGCTTGCCGCCACGAGTCCCGCCGCGATCAGCGAGATCACCACCGGGTGGTAGACCGCCAACCGGGCGAGCGGCTGATAGCCGCGGTGGAAGATCCGCATGATCAGGGGTTCGTGCTCCTCCTCGCGGGAGAGCACGGTCGCGGCGAGCACCGGCATCAGCGTCAGCGAAATCACCAGCGACCCGAGCAGGGCGAACAGTACGGTGAGCGCCATCGGCCGAAAGAGTTTTCCTTCGGTGCCCTCGAGGAACAGGATTGGCAGGTAGACGATCGCGATGATCAGTTCGCCGAACATCGTCGGCCCCCGGACCTCGATCGCCGCGTCGCGGACGACGTCGATTTTGGAGGCCGTCGGTGATGCGATCCCCAGCCGGCGGACGCAGTTTTCCACCATGATCACGGAACTGTCCACGACGAGGCCAAAGTCGATCGCCCCCAGGCTCATGAGGCTCGCCGGAATGCCGACGGCCCACATCAGGTTGGCGGCGAAGAGCATCGACAGGGGAATCGCCAGCGACACGATCAGTCCCGCACGCACGTTGCCGAGCAGCACGAGTAAGACGCCGATCACGAACAGTCCACCCTCGGCGAGGTTGTGGAGCACGGTGTCGAGGGTTCGCGCGATCAGCTCCGAACGGTCGTAGAGGATCTCGAGATCGACGCCGGACGGCAGCGTGCGACGCACCTCCTCGAGCTTCTCTTTGGCGGCGGTGACCACCCGCCGGCTGTTCTCGCCACGGACCATCATCACCATGCCGGTGACGATCTCGCCGTCACCGCCCCGGGTCGCCGCCCCCTGGCGGGTGAGGGGGCCGACCTGCACGCTCCCGATGTCACGGATCAGGATCGGCACGCCGCCCGCCGGGCTGCGAACGATCACCCGCTCGATGTCGTCGACGTCACGCAGCAGCGACTCCCCGCGGATGAAACGCTGCTCCCCGTTCTTGACGACGTAGCCACCGCCGGTGCTGGTGTTGTTGCGGTCGAGGGCGGCGAGCACCTCGCCGAGCGAGATGCCGTGCGACGACATCCGATCGGGATCGACCTGCACCTGATAGCTCTTGGCGAAGCCGCCGTGGCTGTTGATGTCGGTGACGCCCGACACGGTGCGCATCACCGGAGCGATGTCCCATTCGAGGATGCTGCGGAGGTCCATCAGAGTGCGCTCGGGCCCCTTGACCTGAAACTGGAGGATCTCGCCGAGGGCGGTGCTCAGGGAGCCGAGTCGCGGCTCGGCTTCCGACAGCGAGATGCCGGCGCGGGCCGTCGGCAGCCGTTCGGCGACGAGTTGTCGCGCCCTGAGGATGTCGGTGCCTTCGCGGAACACGATCGTCACCAGTGAGATCCCGAGCCGGGAGATGCTCCGCAGTTCCTCGACGTCGGGGAGGCCGCTCATCGCCATTTCGACGGGATACGTGATGAGCCGCTCGACCTCCAGTGGCGGCAGCGTGCCGGCTTCGGTGACGACCTGCACCTGGATGTTGACGAGGTCAGGCACCGCGTCGACAGGAATCTGCGTGGCTGCGTAGAGACCGCCGAGTGCCATCAGCACGAACAGCGCGATCACGAGCGCCCGGTTCGAGAGCGACCAGTCGATGAGGCCAGACAGCACGCAAGCTCTCCCACCGTGAATGACGCTTCGGCCCGACCGCTCAGCCCTCGTCCTCGAGCAAAAGCTCGCTCTTGAGGAGGAAGGCCCCCTTGGCCACGACCTTCTGGCCAGCCTCGAGTCCGCGCTTCACTTCCACGAAGTCGTCGGTCTCGATGCCGGTCTCGACGTCGATCCGCCGAAATCCGTCGGTGCCGGCCGGAGTGAACACGAATGCCTTGCCCTCGTGCCGCATCACGGCGGCGGCCGGAACGGCGAGCCCGTCACGAGCCTCGCCCTGGGGCAACTCCACCCAGACGAACATGCCCGGCTTGTAGTGGGCGTCGTCGTTCCGCAGTGCCGCGACGATGGGCACGCTGCGGGAGTCGGCGTCGACCGTCGCTCCCACGTGGCTGATCATCGCGACCGTACGGTGCTCGGCCGCGCCAGGCACGACGACGCGAACCTCCTGCCCCTCTGTGATTTCGACGGTCGTCCACTGCTTCTCATGGACCTGGGCACGAACCCAAAGCGTGGAGGTGTCGGCGACCACGAACATCTTGTCGCCCGCCTGCACCCGCTGTCCGCGGCTGACGAACACCTCCTCGACGATGCCGGCAAACGGGGTACGGAGCGAGATCGCACTGAGACTGTTGCCGCCCGATCCATCCTCGGTGGAAGGGGTCGCGTCCGCCGAGTCGGCCTCCAGTTTGCCGCCGACGAGGTTCCGGAGGTTCTCCTTCGACACCTGGACGAGCCGTTCGGCCTGTTCGAGGGCGGCTTTGGCCTTGTCGCGCTGCTGGACGATGTCGAACTGGGTCTCCTCGCAGGCGGCGGCAAAACTCGCCCGCGCGACTTCGAGGTTGCTGGTTCGTTCCTCGATGATGCGGCCCGAGAGCACGCCCCCTTCGCTGAGCTGCCTGGTGCCTGCATTCACCTTTTCAACATAGAGCAGCCGGGAGTAGGTGCCGAGGATCTGCTCGCGATAGGTCCCGAGCCTCCGTCCCTTGAACTGCTGCTCGACAGTCTCGAGGGGCGGATGGCTTTCGAGCGCGGCGATGAGTGACTGCACGTTGTTGGCAATCGTCGCGGCCCAGTCGGCTGCATTCTTCGCGATCTCGCGATCCGCCTCCCGTCTTTGGACCTCGTCACGGGCGATGCCGACCTCGGGGCTCGACACCTCGGCCAACGAGTCTCCCTTGGCGACCCGCTGCCGTACCACGACGAACATCCGCGATACGATTCCCCCCACCGGCGAGTCGTAATCCAGCCGGCTGCGGGCGTCATAGTCGAGGCGACCGGGGACGGTGAGATGTTCCCGCAATGCGCGACGCTCCACGGAGGCGATCTCGAGATCACCGCTGGCGGCCGTGGCGGCCGGAAGTTTCACGATCGGGAAGGAAGTCTCGGCCGGGGACGACCCGTCCGCGGCGTGTGCGGGGCCCGTGACATCTTCCGCGTGGTCGGTCTGCGTGAAGTGGTGCGTGGTCAGCCACCACCAGGCCAGGCCGCCGGCCGCCAGAAAGACGATGCCCGAGAGGCCCCGCCTGAGAGACGTGAGCCAGGAGGACCTCGCTCGTCCGTGGCCAGTGGCGTGGCCCGCGACCTGCGGCACGGCAGCATGTTGGCTTGGTGATGCCATGAGGCTCTACAACGAAAGAGGGCCGGGCCTGCGTGACCGCGGCATCCATCATGTTACCGCCCGTCTGCCGCATCTGACGAATGAGTGACGGATCTTTGGACTTATTGATGCTTGAAAAATCCCGCCATGCCGATCCCGTCGCTTCCGCTCCGGGCTTCCTGGGTTTACCGCATGGCCTGGCTTCTACGGAGCGGGAAGTGGCACCGGTTCAGGGCGGTTGACGGCCTCCGGCAGCGGTGGGGCGAAGGGCGGGGGCTGGTTTGGGTCGCGAGCAGGCATGTTTTCGGGGCCGCCCGGTGGCGGCGGGACCGCGGCCGGTGAGTCGGGCGGCGGCGGAAAGGTGTCGAGTTGGAGCAGGCTCGCGATCGTGACGGCGCTGTTCCAACGGTCGGCCTGTGCTTCGACGAAGGCCAGTTCCGTTTCGGTGAGGATTCGCTGGGCCTGGAGCAGACTCAGGAACGTCACCTCGCCGCGGGCGTAGAGTTGCTGCGTGAGCTGCACCGTCTCGCGCGCCTTGGGAAGGATGTACTGCTCATACCACTCGACGAGCCGCTGGGCCGTGCGGTACACGGCGACGGTCTGGGCCGTTTGCGTGGCGAGGTCGAGTTCGATCGTGCGGAGGTCGGCCCGGGAGCTGGCGATATCGGCGCGGGCCGAGCGGATGTTGCCCTGGTTGCGATCGAAGAGCGGCACCGCCATGGTGACCTGCATCAGGCCCTGTTCCTGGGCCGGGCCCACCTGCCGCTGATAGCCTCCCAGGACGTTGATGTTGGGAATGGGCTGGACGGTGGCACGTTCCAGATTCCACTGGGCCCGCGCGATGTCGGCCTCGACCGCCCGCGGCTTGGCATTGGCCCGCACGACCGCCTCCTGCAGATCCTTGAGGTCGAAGGACGGCATCTTTTGGAAGAGGTCCGCCTCGATCCGGCCGATATCGACACGTGGCAGACCGATCGCCGTGGCGAGTTGGCGGCGGCCTGTCTCGATGTAGACCGCGGCGTTGAGCAGCCGGACCTCGGCGCGATCGCGCTCGATGCTCCAGAAAAGCACGTCGGCCTTCGTGCCTTCGCCAGCTTCAACGAGTGCGTTGCCGATTTCGTACGACCGCTTGGCAATGTCGAGCAGCAGGGTGTAGATCTCGACCCGCCGCTGAGACACGAGCAACGCATAGAAACTCTGCCGCACCTCCGTGAGCACGTCGTAGCGGGCCCTGATCAGGTCATACTCGGCCCTCTGCACCTCCCGCAGCGCCGCCTGCTGGGAGAGCCGCAGTTTGCCCGCCGTGACGAGATCCTGGCTCATGTAATAGTTCCACTGGCTCTCGGGGCCGGCGATCTGCGGCGATCCGGCGGACGCCAGCGGATTGGGATAGAGCCGGGCCTGAACGGCTTTGCCGCGGGCGGCTTCGATGGCCGCACGGGCGGCCCGGAGTTTTGGATGGCTCTGCTCGGCAAGCGTGACGAACTCGGCGAGCGTTCGTGGTGAGGGGCGGTCGAGCGGGAGCACGGCGGCTTCGTCGATCGCCAGCGGAGCAGGAGGCTGCTGATCCGCGCGAAGCATGACCCCCGGTTCAGCGACCTGAAGTGCCGCAGCCGGCTGCGGCCATTCCTGTGCGATCAGCGGAGCCGCGCACGCCGCGAGGCACACGAGCGTCAGGCAGGTGACGGCAGGCGATCCGAGTCGGATCGTGAACGCGGTGGTCATGAGGCCTGGGCCAGGGGTGAGGCAACGTGAAACGATGCCGAGGGTGAGATCGGCATACAGGGCGGCGGCGGTTCAAGTTGCCTCCTCAAAAGATTCTGCCGGCGCGGAACGCCGGCAGTTTGGGAAATACGCGAATCCCGCCGCGCAGTTCCGGCCTTCGCCCAGTCTGCCTCGCCTGCGTCGATTCGCCCCCCGCAGGACGGAACGCTACAATATCTTTTCAGGATCCGGTCGAGAGACTGGTTCCCATTTGCAAGCCCGCCGATCGACCATGAGGTCCGCGAATCGGGATGGTCTGTCGAAGATCACCCCATCCGGCGACGCGGGTGACGCCCCGAAAGGACGTGTCACATGTGGTGCAGCATGGTGTGGTTTCGCGATTTCGTTTTGGTCGCCGTAGCGGCTGCCATGCCGGTGGCCGGATTCGCCGCCGCCGTCGAGCGAGCGGAGTCGAACGCCCGACTGTCGTTCAACCGTGACATTCGTCCGATCCTGTCGGACAACTGCTTCGCCTGCCACGGCCCCGACAACGCCAATCGCCAGGCGGGCCTGCGGCTCGACACGTTCGACCTGGCAACGGCGGAACTCGACAGCGGTGCCCGGGCGATCGTGCCTGGGAAGATCGACGAGAGCGAGCTTGTGGCCCGGATCGTGTCAGACGATCCCGATGCCGTGATGCCGCCGCCGCATGCCAAGATCGGCCGGCTCTCGCACGAGCAGGTCGAGACGCTCCGGCGGTGGATCGCCGAGGGAGCAAAGTACGAGCCGCACTGGGCATTCGTGGCCCCCGTCAAGCCGGATGTGGCAGCTCACTCCGCTGCCACGAGCCCGATCGACACGATCATCATGCAAAAGCTCGCCAGGCGGAGCCTGACGCTCCAGCCCGAGGCCGATCGCCGCACCCTCATTCGGCGAGTGTCGTTCGACATCACCGGCCTGCCGCCGACGCCAACCGAGGTCGAGGCGTTCGTCGCCGACACGGCGCCCGACGCCTATGAAAAACTCCTCGACCGCTTGCTTGCGAGCCCGCGGTATGGCGAGCGGATGGCGACCGACTGGATGGATCTCGCTCGGTATTCCGATAGCTACGGCTTCCAGCAGGATCGTCCGCGGCCCGACATGTGGCCATGGCGGGACTGGGTGATCAGGTCGTTCAACGACAACCTGCCGTGGGACCAGTTCACGCTCTGGCAGATAGCCGGCGACTTGCTGCCGCACGCCACCGACGAGCAGGTGCTGGCCACGGCGTTCAATCGGCTGCACCAACAGGAAAACGAAGGCGGCTCGGTCGAGGAGGAGTATCGCGTCAACTCCATTAACGATCGCGTGACGACGTTCGGCACCGCCTTTCTCGGACTCACGCTCGAGTGCTGCCGCTGCCACGATCACAAGTTCGACCCGCTCGCGCAGAAGGAGTTTTATTCGCTGTTCGCCTTCTTCGACGACATCGACGAGGCGGGGCTCTATTCGTACTTCACGCAGTCGGTGCCCACGCCGAAGCTGCGACTGCTCGACGACGCGACCACGGCGGCGCTGGCGAAGGCCGACGAGGCGGCGGGCGAGGCGGCGGCGGAATGCGACCTCGCGGAAGCAGTGGCTCGCGCGATCATCGTCGAATGGATCGCCGGCAAGACACCTGCGCCCGAGGCGCTCGAAGCGGCCGGCGGCACGATCCCCGGCGAACTCGTGCGCTACGTGTTTGACGGCCGAGGCAAAGACGGGAAGTTTGCCGATGAACTCGGCTCCACGGACGCCGCCACGTCGCCCGGCGAAAACACGATCATCGCCGACACGCGTGGTGGCAGCCCTTGCACGGCCCTCAAGCTCACCGGCGACCACCCGGTGACGACGCCGGTGGGCAACTTCCGCCGCAGTCAGCCGTTCACGGTGTCGGCCTGGATCAAGCCGGCGGTGAAGTATGAGCGGGCCGTCGTCTTCCATCGGTCGCAGGCCTGGACCGATGCCGCCAGCCGCGGCTACGAACTGCTCGTGGACGGCGGCCACCTCCGCTGGTCGCTCATCCATTTCTGGCCGGGCGACGCCGCGAGCGTGCGGTGCGCGGAGCCGCTGCCGGTGGGCGAGTGGACGCACGTGACCGTCTCGAGCGACGGCTCCGGCAAGGCGGCCGGCCTGAAGGTCTGCGTGAATGGCCATCCCGCGGCGACCGAACTCGTGCGCGACAGTCTCACTCGCGAGATCACCGGCGGCGGCGGCGACACGATCAAGATCGGCGAGCGGATGCGCGATCATGGCTTCAAGAACGGACTCGTGGACGAGTTCCGGGTCTTCGGGAGAGCCCTCTCGCCGCTCGAGATTCGCGATCTCGCCGAGCCGGGGACGATCCAGGCTGCCCTCGCGGCGAAGCGGGATGCGGAAGGCCTCGGCGGCTACTTCACTGCGGCGTTCGCCGCCGAGCCGGCGGTGAAGAGAATGGCCCTGGAGGCCTCTCGACGCAGCCGTGATGATCTCGCCGAGAGGCCGCGGGAAATCATGGTGATGCGGGAGCTCGCGCAGCCGAAGATGGCCTACGTGCTTGAGCGCGGCGATTACGACAAGCGGGGTGAGCCGGTGGAGCCGAGCACTCCCGCAGTCCTGCCGCCGTTCCCCACCGATCAGCCGAAGAACCGCCTCGGACTCGCCCGCTGGTTGATCGACCCTGATCATCCTCTGCTCGCCCGCGTGACGGTGAACCGAATCTGGCAGTCGCTCTTCGGAATCGGCCTCGTGCAGTCGCCCGAGGATCTCGGCAGCCAGTCCACCCGGCCTGAGTATCCGGAGGTGCTCGATCTGCTGGCCTGGCAGTTCTCGCATCCGGCGGCCGACGGCGGCATGGCGTGGGACATGAAGCGGCTCGTCAAGACGATCATGCTCTCCGAGACCTACCGCCAGCGGAGCCTTTCCGATCCAAAGACGATGGCTGACGACCCGCTCAATGTGTGGCTGGCCCGCGGCCCGCGGCACCGGCTGCCGGCGGAGATGATCCGCGACGGGGCCCTCGCCGCCTGCGGGCTGCTGGTCGAGAAGCTGGGGGGGCCGCCGGTGAAAACGTACGATCTCCCTGAGTCGTTCAAGCCCGAGAAAGCCGACACGGGCGACGGCCTCTATCGCCGGAGCCTCTATACCTACTGGCGGCGGACGGGTCCGGCGCCCGTGCTCGAGAGCTTTGACGTGCCCAAGCGGCTTGTGTGCGTAGCCAGACGCGACACGACGAACACCCCGCTGCATGCCTTCGTGCTCCTGAACGGACCGCAGTTCGTGGAGGCCGCCCGGGTGCTGGCCGAGCGATTGCTCACCGATCATGACGGCCAGTTCGATCGGCTGCTCGACCGGGCCTTCGAGCAGCTCACCGGCCGGCCGCCGGACGATGAAGAGAAGCTGATCATCCGCCGGATGCACGCCGCGCAACTCGACTGGTATCGGGCCCGGCCGGAGGATGCGGCGAAGCTCGTGTCGATCGGCGACAAGAAGCCGACGGGAAAGCTGCCGGCCGCCGACGTGGCCGCGATGGCGAGCGTGGTGAACGCCCTGATGAACTACGATGGAAGCGTGGTGAAGCGATGAGTCCACATCCGATCAACAGGCGCGACTGGCTCAACTCGTTCGGCCTGGGCTTCGGCGGCCTCGCGCTCGCCGAGATGCTCGGACGGTCCGCCGTGGCGGAGCCGGCTACCGAAGGGGCCGGCGGCGTGCTCGGCGGCTTTCACCACGCGCCGCGAGCGAAGCGGGTGATCTACCTCTTCCAGTCGGGCGGCCCGTCGCAGCTCGATCTTTACGACCGCAAGCCGCTGCTCGTCGAGAAGACGGGCGAGCAACTGCCCGACAGCGTCCGGGGCGGCCAGCGGCTCACCGGGATGTCGGGCAATCAGAGCTCGATTCCACTGGTGGGCTCGCCATTCTCGTTCTCGCAATACGGCCAGAGCGGCGCCTGGCTCTCGGAACTGTTGCCCCACACGGCCGAGGTGGCCGATCGGCTCTGCTTCATCCGCACGATGTACACCGAGAGCATCAACCACGGACCCGGCGTGACGTTCATGCAGAGCGGCAATCAGATTCCGGGTCGGCCGAGTATCGGCGCCTGGCTCGATTACGGCCTCGGCAACGAGCATGATGACCTGCCATCGTTCGTCGTCCTGATCACGAAAAACAAGGGCGGCCAGCCGCTCATGAGCCATCTCTGGGGCGCGGGCTTTCTGCCGACGAAGCACCAGGCCGTGCGGTTTCGCTCCGGAGCCGATCCGGTGCTCTACGTGAACAACCCGCCGGGCGTCTCGACGGAGAATCGTCGCCAGTTGCTCGACGGCCTGCGGCAACTGCACGAGCACCAGTTCGCCGGCACGCCCGATGCCGAGATCACGGCCCGGATCGCCAACTACGAGATGGCCTTCCGGATGCAGGCCAGCGTGCCGGAGGTGACCGACTTCTCCGACGAGCCGCAGCACGTGCTCGACATGTACGGCCCCGACGCCAAGGACCCCGGCACGTTCGCGGCCAACTGCGTGCTCGCCCGGCGGCTTGCCGAGCGGGGTGTGCGGTTCATCCAGCTCTACCACCAGGACTGGGACCACCACGGTGGGCTCAAGGGGGGCATTGCCAGGGAAGCAAAACAGACCGACCAGCCGGCTGCCGCGCTCGTCAAGGACCTCGCCGCCCGCGGGATGCTCGACGACACGCTCGTGGTCTGGGGGGGCGAGTTTGGCCGCACGAACTATTGCCAGGGGCTCTACAAGCCGGGCAGCGACTTCGGCCGCGATCACCACCCGCGGTGCTTCACGATCTGGATGGCGGGTGGCGGCGTGAAGCCGGGCACCACCTACGGCGAGACCGACGACTACGGCTACAACATCGTGAAGGACGGCGTGCACGTGCACGACTTCCACGCCACGCTGCTGCACCTGCTCGGCATCGACCACGAGCGGCTGACGTACAAGTTTCAGGGCCGCCGCTACCGGCTGACCGACGTGCACGGGAAGATCGTGAAGGGCATTCTTTCCTGACGGCCGGAGTTCCCGAACTCATGGCTCCTCGTCAGGAAGCCCCAAGCGCTAGCGCGGGGTATACGTCCTCCACCCCGCTTCGCTCCGCGCTCTTTTCACGGAGGTCACCCGTATACCCGTCGCTTGCGCTCCGGGCTTCCCGTCCCGAGCATCCGAGGACACGACGGCGATGAACACGCAATCACGCGGGCTCGTGGACTACCGCGGTGGGGCGAAGCCGCGTTTCCGCAGCAGCGCGTCGACCGAGGGATTCCGGCCGCGGAAGGCCCGGTAGCCCTCGTCAGGGTCGATCGTGTTGCCCTTCGAGAGCACGTGACGGCGGAGCCGCTCCGCGACGGCCGCGTCCCACGGGCCGCCCGCCTCGGTGAACGCCTCCCACGCATCGGCCGTGAGCATGTCGGACCAGAGATAGCTGTAGTATCCGGCCGAGTAGCCGTCGTCGGCGAAGATGTGGTTGAAATGCGGCGTCCGGTGCCGCATCACGATCTCGACCGGCATGCCGAGCGTCTCGAGTGTCTGCCGCTCGAACCGCTCGGGATCGATCGGCGTGTCGCCCGTGAGATGGAGTTTCATGTCGACGATGGCGCTCGCCAGAAACTCCACGGTGCGAAAGCCTGCGCCGAACGTCGCCGCCCGCTGGACTCGTGCCACGAGGTCGGGCGGGATGGGCTTTCCCGTGTCGCGGTGCACCGCGAACCGCTCCAGGATTTCGGGCGTCGAGAGCCAGTGTTCGAGGAGCTGCGAGGGCAGTTCGACGTAGTCGCGGGCCACCCGTGTGCCGGAGAGCGAGGGATGATCCACGTCGGAGCAGAGGCCGTGGAGCGCGTGGCCGAACTCGTGGAACAGCGTCGTGGCGTCGTCCCAGCTCACGACCGCCCGCTCGCCTTCCGCCGGCTTCACGAAGTTGCAGTTGTTGGAGACGATCGGGAGCACGGCGCCGTCGAACCGTTCCTGCGCGCGGTAGTCGCTCATCCACGCCCCGGATCGCTTGTCCGTGCGGGCGAAGGGATCGAAGTACCAGAGGCCGACGGTCGCGCCGTCGCCGCGTCGCACTTCCCAGACGCGGACGTCGGGGTGGTAGACGGGCACGGTTCCGGCCGCGATTGGCACCAGCCGCAGTCCGAAGAGCTTCTCTGCCACGAGAAACATCCCGTCGCGAAGGTTGTCGAGTTGCAGGTAGGGCGTGAGCTCCGCGTCATCGAGGTCGTACTTCGCCTTGCGGACCTTCTCGGCGTAATACCGGTAGTCCCAGGCGGCGATCGTGATCCCAGCCCCCTCGGCGTCGGCGATGGCCTGCATGTCGGCCACCTCCTCGCGGACCCGGGCCACGGCCGGCTGCCACAGGGCCTCCATCAGCTCGACCGCGCTGTCGGGCGCCTTGGCCATCGAGTCTTCGAGCCGCCAATGGGCATGCGTCGCGAAGCCCAGGAGCTTCGCCCGGCGGGCTCGGAGGGCGAGGATCTTCGTCACCACGGCGTTGTTGTCGGTGGCGCCGCCCCGATCACCGCGGTCGACGAACATCCGCCACACCTGCTCGCGGAGGTCGCGGCGATCGGCAAAGGTGAGAAAGGGCTCGACGGTCGACCGCGTGTTGGGGATCGCCCACCGGCCCAACTGGCCGCGTTCCTCGGCCGCCTCCGCCGCGGCACGCCGCGCCGCCTCGGGCAGGCCCGCGAGGTCGGCTTCGGCGCCGAAGAAGACCGCCGTCCCGTTTTCCTCCTCGAGCACGTGCTGCGAAAACGCGGTGTGCAGCGTGGCGAGCTCCTGGTTGATCGCGGCGAGCTCGGTCTTGGCCGTCGCATCGGCCGGAGAAGACGTCATAGACCGTCATCACCCGGTCGAGCATGCGGCCTGATCGCTCGTACGCGGCAACGGTGTTGGCAAACGTCGGCGGGGCGGGATCGGCGGCGATCCGCTCGATGGCGGCCCGCTGCTCGGCCATGCCCGCCTCGAGGGCCGGCTCGAAGTGCTCGACCCGCACCCGGTCGAACGGCGGCACACCGCCGTAGGGGCCCGACCAGCGGTGTGTCAGGGGATTCTCGTCGTCTGCTCGAAGAGCGGCGGTGGCGGCCATGACGACCAGCATACAGGCGGTGACGATGGCCCGACCGGGGAACACCTCTGGCAAGCGTCGGGTTCTCATGTCAGCAGGATACCGGAGAGCGGCGTTGCGACAGCGAGGGGTGTCGCCATGTGAGGATTCGATGTGGTCGTCCGCGGGTTCTTGTGGGGCCGCGGGGCCGGCCCTACCCTGCGGTCATTCCGGAGGTAGGCACACGCACGTGCCCCTGCGCGGCTGTCGTCTGGTCGGGGATTTGGAACTTCATCGGCGTGCACGTCGGAGGCATCGGCGTGGCGTTCAGCATCGTGCACCTGCTCCCGGTCGACCTGCTGGTCAACATCAAGACCGGCCGCGGCTTGGCGATGGTGCTTGCGCTCCTGCTGGCGGCCATCATCTGGAACTTCGCCACCTGGTACCGCGGGCTGCCCGCCTCCAGTTCGCACTCACTGATCGGCTCGATCATGGGCGTGGGCATGATGAATGCATGGATGGAACACGGCGCGGTCTTCAAGGGCCTCAACTGGCACAAGGTCACCGAGGTCATGATGGCGCTGCTGCTCTCACCGGTGATCGGCTTCGGCCTGGCGGCCGGGATGCTTCTGCTCTGCAAGGCCCTGATCCGCTCGCCAAAACTCTACGAACCGCCAGCCGGTGAAGAGCCGCCGCCGTGGTGGGTGCGGCTCTTGTTGATCGGCACTTGCACCGGCGTGAGCTTCGCGCACGGCTCCAACGACGGCCAGAAGGGGATGGGCCTGATCATGCTCGTTCTGATCGGGATCGTGCCTGCCACCTATGCCCTCGACCTCGGTGCCGGCTCCCACGAGATCGCCGGGGCGATCGCGGCGGCGAAGGAACTGGAGGTGCAGCTCCAGGAACAGCCGCTCGCCAGCATGATCGGAGCCCTCAAGGAGCAGCACGTCGCCAACAGCCGCGTGGAGCGGCTGTCCCGCTCCACGGCATTCGCGGCGGAGGCAGCGGTCGAATACGGCCTGGCCCACGAGGTGATTGATGCGCTGGAAGGCGGCGATCCCGTGCTCGCGACGCTCGACCCGCTGCCGCTGGCCAGGTCGGTCGTGGCCACGCTCGAGGGCCGCGATGGATTTCACGAACTCGACTCCGAATCCCGCTGGACGGTGCGGACGCAGCTCGTGGAGCTCGGCACCACGGTGCGGACGCTCCTGCGGGAATTCGGCGGACGGATGAGCGCGGATCGCCGGCAGATCCTCCAGAGCATCGCCGGCCGGCTTTCGACGCCGGTGGAATACGTTCCCGAGTGGGTGAAGTGGGGCGTGGCGCTGTGCCTCGGCCTGGGTACGATGGTGGGCTGGGAGCGGATCGTCGTGACGGTGGGCGAGAAGATCGGCAAGACGCACCTCACCTACGCGCAGGGGGGCGTCGCCGAACTTGTGGCCGCCGGCACGATTGGCCTCGCCGACGGCTTCGGCATGCCGGTGAGCACGACGCACGTGCTCTCCAGCGGCGTTGCCGGCACGATGTGGGCCAACGGGTCGGGCGTCCAGGGGAGCACGGTCCGTACGATCGCGCTGGCCTGGATTCTCACGCTGCCCGTGGCGATGCTCCTTGCCGCCGCGATCTACTGGCTGGCGACGCTCGTCACCGGCTAGAGCTTGTCTGACTGTAGTGGAGCGCCTGACGGGGGCCCGAGTGGTGGGTCGGGGCTGCCCGTGCCCCGAGAGCCGGACGTTCGCTGCGCCCATCCTGGGCTTCGCTCTCTGCACGCCGGCTGCGCTTCGCCATCCTGGCTTCGCTGGCCGCCGAGCCCGGCTCTCGGGGCACGGGCAGCCCCTCGCGCGTGCTCGATGGTGTCGGTTGCTGGGGAAGCCCCAAGCGCGAGCGCGGGGACTACGGTCTCCACCTCACGTCGCTCCGCGGCACGAACGCGGTCGCCGCCCGTCTACCCGTCGCTCGCGCTCCGGGCTTCCCGGAGCGTGACACCGTGATCGTCAACGGGCCGTCCCGGCCGCTTCCCTGGCGTCGGCGAGCAAGCTGTCGATGTCGGCGTCGGTGACCGCCCAGGAGCACATGAAGCGGCTGCCGCCGGAGCCGATGAAGTCGTAGAACTTCCAGCCCTTGGCCCGCAGCGCCGCGGCGAGGGCGTCGGGCAGCCGGGCGAAGACGGCATTGGCCTGCCGGTGGCCGAGCACCTCGATCGCGGGGATCACGCGGAAGCCCTGCTCCAGGCGGGCCGCGGCTGCGTTGGCCCGGCGGGCGTTGTCGAGCCACGAGCCATTGTCGAGCAGCCCCACCCATGGGGCCGTCAGATAGCGCATCTTGGAGGCCAGTTGCCCGGCCTGCTTGCAGCGGTAGGCGAACTCGTCGGCGAGGCCCTTGTTGAAGAACACCACGGCGTCGCCCACACCCATGCCGTTCTTCGTGCCGCCGAGGCAGAGCACGTCCACCCCCAGTTCCCAGGTGATCTTCCGCGGCGGGACGTCGAGCGCGGCCACCGCATTGGCGAACCGGGCCCCGTCCATGTGGAGCCGCAGGCCGTGGCGGCGGCACGTATCGCTGATCGCGGCCAGTTCGTCGATGGAGTAGACCGTCGACAGCTCCGTGGCCTGGGTGACGCTCACCACGCGGGGCTTCGGATAGTGGATATCACGACGTCGTTCGACGGCGTGCGTGATCCCGTCAGGAGAGAGCTTGCCGCCGTCGCCGGTAAGCAGGAGGAGTTTGGTGCCGTTGGAGAAAAACTCAGGGGCTCCGCACTCGTCGGTCTCCACGTGGGCGATCTCGTGGCAGAGGATCGCGTGGTACGACTGGCACATCGCGGCCAAGGCCAGCGAGTTGGCTGCCGTGCCGTTGAAGACGAAGAACACCTCTGCGTCGCATTCGAAGATCGTGCGAATCAGATCGCAGGCCCGGGCCGTCCACGGGTCGTCGCCGTAGCTCGACTGGCAGTCGCGGTTGGCCTGGACGAGCGCCTCCCAGGCCCCAGTGCTCATCGGGGCCGTGTTGTCACTCGCAAACTGGCAGCCTGGCTTCACGCTCGAGATCGGCATGGGGATTCCTCTGTGTGCGTCCTGATCCGACGGTCAACCACCGCTCGCGTCCTCGCCGGTGGCCATCGCCTGCCAATGATGACGGTATTCGCGGGGCGACGTGCCCGTCTTCGTCCGGAAGAGTTTCGAGAAGTGGTAGGGATTGCGAAAGCCTAGCGCGATCGAGATCTGCTTCACCGTCAGGTTCGAGTCGCGCAGCATCTCGCCGGCGCGGCGGATCTTGAGTTGGAGGTGATACTTATAGGGGCTCTGCCCGGTCTGTTCCTTGAAGATACGAAAAAAGTGGGTGCGACTGACGTCGAACTCCTCGATCATCTCGTCGACGACCGGAAGCCCGCCCGGATCCTCTTCCAGCCGCAGCCGCGCCCGACTGACCACCTCCTGGAGCCGCGGCACGGATCTTTCCGCAGACGCCGCCCCGGCGAACCGGGCGACAATCTCGAGCGTCTTGGCCGCGGCGATCTGCACGAAGCCGGCCGGTTCGGCGCGGAGCACGTCGAGCACGTCTCTGAAAGCCCGGAGGATCAACGGTTCGAGGCCGATCCGCAGCACGGCCCGATCGGGCTTGAGCACGCCGTCGGCACGGAGGCGGTCGGCCGTGTCGCCCTGAAAATGCACCCAGTGGATGCCCCACCCGGTCTTCTTGCGGGGCCGATACCGGTGCCACACGCCGGGAAAGAGCACCAGCGCATCCCCCGCCGTGAGTCCGATCGGTCCGGTGCCGTGGGAATCAAACTCCCCCGCGCCGTGGGTGACGTACACGACGGCGTATTCGCTCAGCACGCGACCCGCGTCCCAGAGGTAAAAGTGGCCCGGGGGATGCCGCCGAGGCGGCAGCACGTCGCTTCCCGGCTGGGCCGGCTGATAGCCTGCGCCCGTAACGCTGAGGCCCCAGGTCCGATCAGTGGGGCTGACCGCGAGGTAGCGGTAATATTCGCGGTCCCGGGGCGTGGAACTTTTAGCCATGATAGAGGGAGCCTACGCGAACCATACTTCAGTGAAAAATGCGTTCCATCACACGTTTTTTCGACGTCATCACCCTCGACGGACCGACGGTGGCAGTTGATGCAGGTGGTATAAATAGACATCATTCTGCACTTTTGGGCATGCTGTTCGCAAATCCGCCCCGTGCATTATGAAAGGGTTCCGGCGGCCCCCCACACACTCGTCAGACTCACAAGGAGCCCTCACGCATGACCACCCCGCTCCGGTCGATTGACCGAATCGCAGGTTCTTCGACTGCCGAGGCCCTCTCCCGCCGATCCTTCGTGTCGGCTGCGGCGGTGGGCGGTGCGGCGGCAGGGCTGATGGTGCATTCATCGCTGGCAGCCGCGGAGGAGTCGCGGGAGTTGCGGCTCGCGCTCGTGGGCTGTGGTGGCCGGGGAAGCGGGGCGATCAACGACTCTCTGACCATCAACCAGGGCGTCAAACTCGTGGCGGCGGCCGACCTCTATGAATCGCGGTGCGCCACGATGCGGAGGGCGATCTCGGAGGCCCATCCGGGCAAGGTGGATATCGACGACTCGCGAATGTACAGCGGTCTCGACGGCTTCAAGCGGGTGCTCGATGATCCGACCGTCGACGTCGTGCTGATCACCACATCACCCGGTTTTCGTCCACGCTACGTCCGTGCCGCGGTGGAGGCGGGCAAGCACGTGTTCGCCGAGAAGCCGGCCTGCGTCGACCCGGCCGGCTATCGGATCTGCCTCGAGGCCCACGACGCCGCCGTGGCGAAGGGCACGGCCATCGTCGGCGGCACGCAGTATCGCCGACAGGCCAACTACATCGGCGCCGTCGAGCAGATTCGCCAGGGTGCGATCGGCGACGTGATCGGCGCGACCAGCCGCTATTGCTCGTCGGGCATCTGGTATCGACCGCGGCAGGAAGACATGAGCGACGCCGAGTATCAGATGAACAACTGGATGCACTTTATCTGGTTGAGCGGCGACCAGATCGCCGAACAGGCGGTGCACAACCTCGACACGATGAACTGGGTGATGGGCGGCAATCCCTTGTCGGCGTTCGGTTCGGGAGGACGGTTCACCCGGCCCGCCGACAGCGAGATGTGGGATAGCGTGAGCGTCGACTACGAGTATCCGGGAAACCGCATCGTGTCGTTCGAGTGCCGGCAGATTCCCGGGGCGGCCAGCGAGAACAGCAACGTCGTCTACGGCTCGAAGGGCACCTGTTTCATCGGGTCCATGAGCAGCGGATCGCGGATCGTGGACCGTGATGGAAAGCAGACCTGGGACATGGCGGGCAGCATCGCCGACGCCTACAAGCAGGAGCACAAGGACCTGATCGACTCGATCCGGGTTGGCAAGCCGATCGTGGAGCTGCGGCAGATGGCCGACAGCTCGATGGTGGCGGTGCTGGGCCGGATGGCGGCCTACACCGGCCAACGGGTCACGTGGGACTTCGCGACCAAGGAATCGAAACTCGATCTGTTTCCCGAGAACCTGACGTGGGAGTCGTCCCTGCCGAAACCGCAGCATGCGATCCCCGGGAAGACGAAACTTATTTAGCGTCGGCCCGCCGCCGTCGTGTCGTGAAAGGAGTCTGGATGCCCACCTCGTCGAAAGCCGTGGCCTCGTCGCCGATCTACCGCGGCCCGTTGCCGCACATCACCACGGTCGAGCGGCTGCCGGTCACGGTCTATGACCAGCCCGGCGATGCCAGTCGCGCGGTGGCCCGCGAGATCGCGGACCTGGTCACACAGCGGGCCGCTGCCGGCAAGCAGACGGTGCTCGGTCTCGCCACCGGCAGCACGCCCGTCGGCGTCTACGACGAGCTGATTCGGCTGCATCGCGAGGAGGGGGTGACGTTCAAGACGGTCGTGACGTTCAACCTCGACGAATACTGGCCGATGCCGACCGATGCGTTGCAGAGCTACCATCGCTTCATGCGGGAGCACCTCTTCGACCACCTCGACATTCCGGCGGAATCGATCCATATTCCCGACGGCACGCTGGCCCGCGAGAAGATCCCGGCGGCCTGCGCGGCCTACGAGGAGAAGATTCGCGAGGCGGGGGGCATCGACCTGCAGATCCTTGGCATCGGCCGAACGGGCCACATCGGCTTCAACGAGCCGGGCAGCACCGTCGAGAGTCGCACGCGGCTGATCACGCTCGACAGCGTGACCAGGTCCGACGCCGCCAGCGATTTCTTCGGCGAATGGAACGTGCCGACGCAGGCGATCACGATGGGCATGGGCACCATCCTCGGCGCGCGAAAGATTCTGCTCATCGCGCTCGGCGAACACAAGTCCAAGGTCATCAAGGAAATGACGGAAGGCCCGATGACGCCCCGCGTGCCCGCGAGTTGGCTGCAGGAACACGCGGACGCGACCGTCCTGGTCGATGCGGCCGCCGGCAAGGACCTCACCGCGTCGGTCACGCCGTGGGCGCTGGGCAACATCGAGTGGACCGACATGCTGATCAAGCGGGCGGTCATTTGGCTGTGCGAGAAGACGAACAAGGCGTTTCTCAAGCTCGACGACCAAGACTTCCGCGATCACAACCTGCATCAACTGCTGCGGCATCACGGCCCGGCCCAAAAGATCGCCAATCGCGTGTTCCAGTGGATGATGCAGACGATCGAGTATCATCCGGCCGGCACGGAGGCGAAGCGGGTCATCTGCTTCAGCCCGCATCCCGATGACGATGTGATCAGCATGGGCGGCACGCTGATTCGCCTCGTTGAGGACGGCCACGAGACGCACATCGCGTACATGACCAGCGGCAACATCGCCGTCTTCGATCACGACGCGGCCCGCGTGGCCGACTTCGCGACCGAATACAACCGCATGTTCGGCATCGAGAACGAACGCTCGCGAGCGGTCTTAGCGGCCGTGCTCGAATCGCTCCGCAACAAACAGCCGGGGCAGTCGGACATCGAAGAAACGTTGAAGATCAAAGGCCTGATTCGCTGGAGCGAAGCCAAGTTCGGCGCCTTTAAGGCCGGCTGCAAAGAAGAACATCTGCACTTCCTCGACCTGCCGTTCTATCGCACGGGCACGATCGCGAAAAAACCGATCAGCGACGACGATGTGCAGATCATCTACGACCTGATCAAAAAGGTCGATCCGCACCAGATCTATGTCGCGGGCGATCTGTCCGATCCGCACGGCACGCACCGCGTGTGCGCGCAAGCGATCTTCCGCGCGGTGAAGCGGATCGAGGCCGAAGGCGGCAAGGTGCCGGATACTTTGCTCTACCGCGGCGCCTGGCAGGAATACGAACTGCACGACATCGAAATCGCCGTCCCGCTGAGCCCAGGCGACCTGGCCCGCAAGCGGAAGGCGATCTTCATGCACGAAAGTCAAAAGGACGAAGCTCTCTTCCCCGGCAGCGATCCCCGCGAATTTTGGCAACGCGCCGAAGATCGCAACAAGGGCACGGCGGATCGCTATAACCGCGTGGGCCTGCCGGAGTATTACGCGATGGAAGCGTTTGTGCGGTGGAACGGGGTGCCGATCTAAGGTAGGCCGGAACAAGCCGCCGCGGCGCAGTTCCGGCAGTGCTTGGATTGACCGCTTCAATGCTGATACGTCGGCGTCAATGTCTCGCAGGCGTCGACGCACTCGGCCGGGATCGTGAGCACGATCGGGTTGCCGTTGCCGTCTTCGCGCCCGAACCACAACCCCAGGTGTTCGTCCAAGTCGCTCCCCGGATTCTCGGCGGTGAGCTCAGTTCCGCGTCTGACGACGGCGGCGACCTGCCCGTTGTATCTCACAAATCGCATGGGTTCGATTCCGATAGATCGTCGCTGTTGGGAGGTGTCGGTACATATTAACAACGAGAGTGACACAACAATCACACAGCTCGTTCACGTATCGTAGCGCCGCTGCCGGAACTGCGCGAGGACGCTTGTTCCGGCCTACATCCGCGATAAAATCAGCCGCCATGTCGTCCTACGATCCCGAACTGCGCGACTTCCTGCACTCCGACGTCGGCCTGCCCGTTCCCGATTGGGATCGCGTGGGCGAATGGGTGAAGCTCTACGTGCCGCCCGACGATCGGTATGAAGTCTGGACGGAGTTCGCGCTGCAGTGGTTCGATCTCACCAACGATCAATTCGACAATCGGTACGAGGTGTTGGAGACGCCTCACTTCCTGCTGTTCGGCCTGCCCGAGGAGACGCCGCTCAAGTCGCTGGGACGATTCGCGGAGGAATGTCGCGCACAGCTCATCCACAACCTGCCCGGCTTGGCGAAGTTCAACACGCCGGGCAAGACGGTGATTTTCGTCTTCACCGGCCGCGATGCGTATTACGCGCACGTCGACGACTATCACGGCGACGGCGAATACGGCGGTTCGGGCGGCATGCACATTCGCACCCGTTATTCGCATGTGGTGATTCAGCAATTGCGGAACGCGGATATTTTTCAAGTGTGCGCCCACGAACTCACGCACGCGGCCATCGAGCATTTTGAAATGCCGTTGTGGCTGGAAGAAGGCCTGACGCAACTCTTCGAGCACGATCTGGCGGGCAAGCCGTTTTTGCTCGAGGCGAAGGAAGTCGCGGAGCAGAAGGCGTACTGGCGAGACAACGGCCTGGACGAGTTTTGGTCCGGCGAAGGATTTTCGCGGCCGGGCGACGTGCAGAAGTACTCGTATCAACTCGCCGAGATCCTGCTGCGGCTGCTCTTGTCGGACTATCGCCCGCGGTGGCTGGGGTTCGATCGTCGGCCGCTGGTCACGCTGATGAATTTCATCCGCCACGCCCGGCGCGACGATTCGGGCGAGGAAGCGGCGCAGGAACACCTCGGCCTAAGTCTGGAAGACATCGCGGCCAAGTCGCTGGGCAGGGGCGGTCGATCTCGCGATATCGCGGACGACTAGTCCGAACACCATCATGGCCGACGAAGCGGGTTCACTTGCTTGCGCTGTCGGCCGGCGCGTCGGGCGGTTTCGCCGTCGCCTTATCCTGCCCGCTCAACCGCATAATGACGGTGTAGAACACGGGCGTGAGAAACACGCCGAAGAACGTCACGCCGAGCATGCCCGAGAAGACCGCGGTGCCCAGCGTGCGCCGCATTTCCGCTCCGGCGCCGACGCCGATCACCAGCGGGAACACGCCCAGGACGAACGCGAACGACGTCATCACGATCGGCCGCAGACGCGTCTTCGCGGATTCAATCGCGGCCTCGGTGGCCGACTTGCCTTCGTTCTGCAATTGGCGCGCGAACTCGACGACCAGAATCGCGTTTTTGCTGGCGAGGCCCACGAGCACGATGAAGCCCACCTGCACGAAGATGTTGAGATCCATCCGTCCCAAGTAGATGCCGATACACGCGGAGAGCAAGCACATCGGCACCACGAGCACCACGGCGAACGGCATCGACCAGCTTTCGTACTGCGCGGCGAGCACCAGGAACACGAGCACCACGGCGCCGATGAAGGCGTAGATCGCCGCCGAGCCTTCCTGCATCTGCAGATAGGTCAACTCGGTCCATTCGGCCTTCATGTTCGCGGGCAATTGGCGCTTGGCGACTTCGTTCATGGTGCTGATGACGGTGCCCGTGCTCACGCCGGGCAGCGAACCGCCGTTGATCGGCGAGGCCGGATACATGTTGTAGCGCGTAAGCAAGATCGGCCCGGTGTCGTCGCGAATCTCGGCCACGGAGCCGAGCGGCACCATCTCGCCTTGCTTGTTGCGGACCTTGAACTCGCGAATTGATTCGGGTTTGAGACGGAACTCGGCCTCGGCCTGCACATTGACCTGCCATGTGCGGCCGAACCGGTTGAAGTCGTTCACGTAGTATCCGCCGAGGTATCCCTGCAGCGTGTCGAAGACGTCGTTCATCGCGACGCCCAGCATTTTGCACTTGGTGCGATCGACATCGACATACAGCTGCGGCGTGGACGCGCGGAAGCCGCTCATCAGGCCGACCAGGCCGGGCTGCTTGGCGCCTTCGGCCGCGACGGCGTCCGCCTGCGCGGCGAGCGTTTCGAGCGCTTGGGCGCCGCGATCTTCCACCATCATTTTGAAACCGCCCGCGTTGCCGAGGCCGTCGACGGCGGGGGCGCCGAAGAGCAGCGCGCGGCCTTCGACGATTTCCACCGCCATGCGTCGCCGCAGTCCGCCCATGATCTGTTCGGCGCCCAGCAACGGATCGCGGCGATCGTGGAACGGATCGAGCACCAAGTACGCGGCGCCGAAGTTCGAACTCACGCCGTTGGCGACGAACGATTGGCCGGGAATCGTCAGAATGCTCTTCACGCCGGGCGTTTCGAGGGCCATCTTCTCGATGCGCCGCAGCGTTTGGCTGGTGCGTTCCAGCGAAGCCGCGTCCGGCAGTTGCAGATCGAGCAGCAGGTAGCCCTTGTCCTGGCTGGGAATGAAGCCGACGGGAATGCTCGTGAGCCCGACATACGTGAGTAACAACATTCCGCCGTAGACGAGCATCACGATCGTACTCACGCGGAGCATCCGTGTGAGCAGCGAGCCGAAGCCGTTCGTCACGCTGTCGAACCAGCGGTTGAACACGCCGAAGAATTTGGCCAGCACATCGTTCACGGGCTTGAACACAAACAGCCCGATGCCGCAGCCGGCGACGAACAGCACCGTCAACAAGATATTCCGCACGGCGAGCAGCGAGGTCGCACTGCTCGGCTCGTGTTCGTGACCGTGTTCCGAGCCGCCGCCGGGAATGAGCATGCCCGCGATCCAGATCACGAGCGCGCCGGTGAGCAGCGCGGTGCCCCACCAGGGCAGCGCTTCGCGATGATGGCCGTGCCCTTGGCCCGGTTCGGGATCTTTGAAGACCGACGCGGCCCGCGCGGGCGTCATCGTCATCGCGTTGGTCGCGGAGATGAGCATCGAGGCCGCGATGGTGAGCGCGAATTGCCGATAGAACTGGCCGCTGATGCCGCCGAGGAATGCCGACGGCAAAAACACCGAGCAGAGCACGAGCGTGATCGCGATGATCGGCCCGGTGACTTCGTCCATCGCGCGGATGGTCGCTTCGCGGACTTTATAGCCCATGCCGATCCAGCGCTCGATATTTTCGAGCACGACGATAGCGTCGTCGACCACAATACCGATCGCGAGCACGAGGCCGAACAGCGTCAGGTTATTCAGCGAAAAACCCAGCACGGTCATCACGGCGAAGGTGCCGACCAGCGACACGGCGACATCGATCAGCGGTAGCAGCAACGATTTCCAGTCTTGCAGGAACAGCA
>JAIOPD010000067.1 GCA_021414115.1 Planctomycetia bacterium | reverse complement strand
TCGCTAGTAATCGCGGGTCAGCATACCGCGGTGAATGTGTTCCTGAGCCTTGTACACACCGCCCGTCAAGCCACGAAAGTGGGGGGCATCCGAAGTCGCTGAGGTAACCGCAAGGAGCCAGGCGCCTAAGATGAACTCTGCGATTGGGACTAAGTCGTAACAAGGTAGCCGTAGGGGAACCTGCGGCTGGATCACCTCCTTTCTAAAGGAAACAGCCAAACCGGACCTGGTTTATCCAGTTGTCCGCGGAGGCCATCAGTGAGACGATCACCAGCTCGCAAGAGCCGGTCGATTTTCGACGCTGAATGTGGAGCGATCGCGGCTTTGCTTTCCTCGTCCGCAAGGACGATGGGAGCAAGGCATGCCGCCAAAAAAGATCGGCTGCACGGGAGTCAACGCCCGTGACAGCAAGACTGCCAGATTCAAAAGATCACGTGACCCGTTGGGGCTCAGCCGAGCCCCAACGGGTTTTTTATTGCGCGGCTGGCGCACGGTTATCGCGTGAGGGCTTGTGTTTTTGCTTGGAAAAGTCAGTCTAAGCAGGTCTGCGGTTGGACGAGACGCAGGCGATTGCCGCGTTTCCTTTCAGGCTACGAGGGTGTCGATCATGAGCGCGTTTGCAAGTCCGATCTCCGGCGTGGTTCCTCCCGCGGTCGCCGAGGCAACCGTGATGACGGTCTATCCGTCGGTGGCGGCGACGACGTTCGGGCAAGCGCTCGGTCGGCTCTATCGGCTCAAGGGGGGCTTCGGCCCGCTCTCGATCGGTCGGCTCGCTCTGCTGGCCACGATCCCCGTGGGCCTGATGCTGTATCTCTCGATGCGGCTGCCGTGGGCGATTCGCCGCTACAGGCTCACGAATCGCAGGGTGATGATCGAGCGCGGGATCAACCCGCAGGTCGAGCAATACGTCGATCTCGACCGGTTCGACACGATCGACGTGGTCGTTTCGGCCGGGCAGGAGTGGTACGCCGCCGGTGATCTCGTCTTCCGTCGCGGGCAGATCGAAACGCTCCGGCTCCCCGGTGTCAGCCGGCCCGAGTCGTTCCGGAGGACCTGCCTCGAGGTTCGCCAGTCATACGTCAGCGTGGCCGCCCTGCAGCCAGAGCCGGCCCGAGCCTGAACCGTCCACCGACGCTACCGGCAGCCCGTACACGGGGCGGGTGTTGCCCAGCCGCTCGACCAGAGGCCGTTTGCAGCGAACGCCAGCGGCGGCTGCCATGTGCCGCAGGCACCACCGCGGCTACCGCGACGGCCGGGGCAATCGTCGAAGGCATCTGGCTCCATGAACACCACCCGTACGGCGGTGGCGTCGAGGGGCTCGAGGCCCCTTTGGGATGTGAAGAGGTGGCTGAACTTCTGCTGGAGCACGCCCAGCGCGATGGCGGCGGTTTCCCGCTCGCCGACCCGCTTGTCGATGATCGAGAGGTTGCGGCGGGTCGAGACCGCGATCAGCACCTGATTGTCGCGGTGATAAATGCGGAACGCGTCGTCGGTGTTGACGAGCCGCCGCAGGTTTTCCGCCGCGTCGGTGGCGTCGTTGGTGATCGAGTCTTGGATTTCCGAGGCGATGACGGCGGCGTTTGCTGCGACGCGATCACCGGCAGCCGGACGCAGCGGCGCTGCGGAAGCCGGGATGGCAGCCACGGCAACGAAGAGCACGAACAGCGAACGAGGCGTGGGCATGGCAGTTTCCTGCGGGGAATCGGGGCTACGCGGCAATCCACCGACACGCTAGTTCGGGCTCCTGCCCCCGTCAAACACGCCAAGAATTCCCGGAAATCGGGTGCCCGGGAAGCCCGGAGCGCGAGCGACGGGTATGCGGCTCGCTCGCCGTGAGCGTGGTGCGGGGCCGGTAGGGGTGCAGGGCGTATTCCCCGCGCTGGCGCTTGGGGCTTCCCGAAGAAGAGCCGCCGCTGGAGCGACCCTCGCCTCGTGCCATGCTCAGTCGGCGTCACACAGCCCGGCGGTTGGCCACGGGCCCTCGGGCCTGGATCGCCACCCGAATCGCGGCCCGGGCGGTGTCGTCCAAGTCGCATTGCAGGGCCCGGGCGTTTTCTCGGACCTGTTCCGGCGACGTGGCTCCGAAGAGCACGCTCGTGATGCCCGGCTGCTCCGCAGTCCAGGCGAGAACGAGATCGGCAAGGTCGCAGCCGAGGCGGCTGGCCTCCGGCCGAATTGCCTCGACGAACGCGAGATTTTTCGCGAACTCCTCGCCGGCGAACATCGGATACTTGTGGCGGCTGTCGGTCGTCGGAAACACCTGGCCGCGATGCATCCTCCCCGCGAGCAACCCCTTCATCAGCGGCCAGTAGACGACCATCGCGACTCCGTGGGCGACACACCACGGGAGGATCTCCCGCTCGATCTCCCGCTGGAGCATGTTGAAGTGCATCTGACAGGCTGCCAGCGGGCAGGCCGCGGCGAAGCGCGAGAGTTGGTCGAGCGTGGCATTCGAGAGGCCGATCGCGTGGGCAATGCCAGAGTCGAACACCCGCTTCAGTTCACCGGCCGACTCCTCGATCGGGATCGTTGGATCGGGAGCGTGGAGATAGAGCAGGTCGAAGTGGTCGGTGCCGAGTCGGGCCAGGCTCTCCTCGACCTCAGCGCGGATCCGCGCCGGCCGGCCGTCGACCACCTGTCGCCGAGGCGGTGAAGCCGCGGCATCGGGCTCCCAGTGGATGCCGCACTTGCCCGCGATCACCACCGCGTCGCGACGCCCGGCAACGGCCTCGCGGATCGCCCGCTCGCTCTCACCATGCTCGCCATAACAGTAGGCAGTGTCGAGGTGCGTGATGCCGGAGTCGATCGCAGCCCTGACGGAGGCGACCGCCGCCTCCCGCGTGACGCCTGCGCGGGTCATGCCGGCCAGCGGCCAGCAGCCCAAGCCCAGCGGACCGACGACGACGGGCGACGAGCCCAGTCGGCGAGGAGCGGTATCCATGACAGACAAACTTCGGTGCGTCGCACCGAGTCCGGGGGATGGCGAAACCTACGGAGCTTCGGTGCCAGGCCCCGAAAACTCGCCGGTGGCAAGAAAGCCGGCGATGAGGTCGGCGGTCTCGCGACTGAAGAGCAGACCGGTATGCCAGGTTGGAAGCGTGACGTGAGCGTGGGGCACCGCGGGATGAGTGCTCGCCTCGGTGACGAGGGCGTCGTATTCCGCGGCGATCACGCCGATGCCGATGCCCTCCGGGGTGGGCAGCGAGTTGACGAGGCTGTCGTCGGCGGTGGAGAGTTCGGCGATGGGCCTGAGAATGCGGCCGAAGGTGCGGGCCGTCGCCGTGGCCACGAACGAGCCGCGATTGGGGGGCGCGAGCATCACGAAGCGGCCCATTTTCCTCGGCCTGAAGCGGTCGAGCGCGGCCCGGGCGATGATGCAGCCCATGCTGTGCGTCACGAGGTGGATCGTCTCGATCCTCGGGTCCGCGTCGAGCACCGCGAGCTCGCGGGCGAACCGTTCGGCATGCACCAGCAGCGAGCACTGCATGTTCCAGTAGCCCCACGCGTCGGTGAGGTAGCCGCGGCTTCGCAGCCGGTGGCCGAGCATCGAAAGCATGTACTTGTTGGCGAGAAAGCCGTGGACGAGCGACACGCACTCACGGGGATGATCGGTGGGCGAGCCGGCATCGAAGCGGACGCTGGGCATGACGACCTCTCCGGCGCGTGCCGATGGCCTTCCGAAAGAAGTGCTTACGACGCGGGTGAGGCGGGCCGGCCCGCAGCAGGGCCTCCGGCGGTCAGCGGAGGACGCTGAGGCGCCGGGCAGCAGTCGAGCGGACAGACATCGTGGTTGGCAGGGAGGTTGCCGATCGCGAGGCGGTCGGGAAGGCTCCAGGCCCGCTCGGCGACAAGGTCGCGGACCATCGCCACGAACGCTGGTGCGGTGCCGACGGTTGCGGCGCGGACCATGTCGATGCCGAGCTCCTTGCAGAGATCGGCCGCCTCGGTGTCGAGGTCGAACAGCACCTCCATGTGGTCGGAGATGAAGCCGATCGGTGCGATGACGAGCCGGCGGCCACCGGCCGCATGCAGGCCACGGATCGCATCGCAGATGTCGGGCTCGAGCCAGGGCTGTGTCGGCGGGCCACTGCGGCTCTGGTACACGAGTTTCCAGTCGGTCACTCCCGCCTCGGCGGCGACGAGCCGGCACGATTCCTGCAACTGCGGCACGTAACGGCAGCCGTCGGCCATCGACGTCGGGATGCTGTGGGCCGTGAACAGAACGGGCACGGCCGACCGCACGTCGGCGGGGAAGTGCGAGAGTGCCTTTCCGACGTTGGCGGCCATCGGCCCCACGAAGCCCGGGTGATTGAAGAAGACCCGAATCTTGTCCACCTGCGGCGCCCGATCGCCGAGTGGAGCCGACGCCGCGGCGATGTTTTCCCGGTATTGCCGGCAGCCCGAATAGCTTGAGAAGGCGCTGGTCACAAATGCGATGGCGCGTTTCACGCCGGCATCGGCCATTTCCCGAAGCGTGTCGGTGAGCAGCGGATGCCAGTTACGATTGCCCCAGTAGACGGGCAGATGGGGCCCGCGGCGGTCGAGTTCGGCCCGCAGCGCGGCGAGCAGCGCGAGATTCTGCTCGTTGATCGGGCTCTTGCCGCCGAAGTGGTGGTAGTGTTCGGCGACCTCGAGCATCCGTTCCCGCGGCACATTTCGACCGCGCAGCACGTTTTCCAGAAACGGCATCACGTCATCGGGGCCATCGGGGCCGCCGAAAGAGACGAGCAGGATCGCGTCGTATGCCGAAGCTGGTTCGACCAGCTCGTCAGATGCGCCGGCGGAGTGCGGTTCTGTCATGGCGATGTTCTTCTGCCGGCATGCCGGCTGATGACCCCACGGGGATTCGAACCCCGGTTACCGCCGTGAAAGGGCGGTGTCCTAACCACTAGACGATGGGGCCGCTACGCGCGACCCGCCAGGAGCCGACGCCTCGGAAACTCTCGACAAGATTACACGCTCACGCACGTGTGCGTAAGGGTGCGGTGATCGCACCGTCACTGTCCGCAATCCAGCCATGCAGGCCTGTCGGCAGGCTAGCCATGCAGCCCGGATTGGTCGGGCTCTGTCGTGGCCGGTGGAGTCGTTTCTGCGGCGGGCGCCGCGACGGAGGCTGCATCGACGGGTTCGCCGCGGGCAATGGCGTCGAAGACCTCACGCCTGTGCACCGGCACTTCCTTCGGCGCCTCGACGCCGAGCCGGACCTTGTCCCCACGAATCTCCACCACAACAATCGTGATGTCGTTGTTGATGACGATGCTCTCGTCTTTTTTTCGCGACAGTACGAGCATGGGGCCATTCCTTGGCTGTGCGGATCCGTCGCCCGCGGATTCCGCAAACTCCTTAACTGTAAAGGTTTCCAGTGAGCCGTCAAGCAATTTCCGGGCCGCGGCGGAGGCGATCACAGCCAAAATCAGGCGTTTGAGGCCATCTCTTCCTCGGAAATCCGGCGGTCGGCTGGGCGGACACTTGGCCGAAGCACGACGCGCGGTCGCCACCGCCGCCCCCCCGGCCCTCCGGACGAACCTGCGGATCGCCGCTGATTCACGCTCCATGCGGTCGCGGCACCGGAGCCTTGTTGGGCGGTGAGACGCACCTATACTTTCGCGCACTGCGATCCCCATGCACCCTTTCTGCGGGCTGACCGAATGCGAGAGTGGTTCCGCAACCTGTTCACGGCCATCGGCACCGTGCTCGACGGCATGCTGGTGACGCTGCGGGTCTTCAGCAGCACGTACGACCAAAAGCGGCGGACGTTCACGGAGCATTTCGAATACCCCGAACTGCCCGCCCCGGTTGCCGCCCGCTACCGCGGCTTCCATCGCTACGACCTGACGACCTGCATCGCCTGCGATCAATGCGCGAAGGCCTGCCCCGTCGACTGTATTTACATCGGCAAGGAGCGGGTCGAGAACGGCAAGGGCTTCCAGGTCAGCGGATTCACGATCGACTATTCCAAGTGCATGTTCTGCGCCCTGTGCGTCGAGCCATGTCCGGTCGATTGCATCTTCATGGGCTCGACAATGGACCTGAGTTGTTACAGCCGAGATGGAACCATCGTCGACTTCGCCCGGCTTCCCGTCGAAGTGGCGTGGGGCCGCTCGACGCTCAATCCAACCGCCGTCTCCGCCTCGAAGGTGATCGTGGAACCGGTCCACGGTGGTCCCAATCAGTAGTCTTCCCGCACGTCTCCGCCACCACAGGCCACCATGCATCCCACGCTGATCGCCGGCTATGTCGCCCTGTTCGTCGCGTTGGGCGGTGCATTTCTCGCGGTGAACCTCCTTGTCGGCTGGCTCGTGCGGCCGCGGCTCCCCAACACCGAGAAACTCGAGGTCTACGAATGCGGCGAGCCGGCAATCGGTTCGAGCTTCGTGCAGTTCGATCTGCGGTTCTACGTGGTCGCCCTGCTGTTCATCATCTTCGACGTCGAGGTGGCACTGTTCTTTCCGTGGGCCACCGTCTTCGGGAAGGCGACGCAACTCACCGATCCGACGTTCGCGACCGCGACTGCCGACGGGGAGTTGTCTCCGGCCGCCGCCGGCCTGATCCGGGAACTCGGCGTGCGCCAGCCCGTCGCTCCGGCCGCCGAAGGGCCGCTGTTCACGCCCACCATCGCGGAAGCCCGGCATCTCGAGAGTGCCCGCGGTGACAAATCGCCCGCTCAGGCGCAGGGCGAATGGGCGGTTGCCCGGGCCGGCTCGCTGCTGGCCCGTACGGCGCTCGTCGACATGGCCGCCTTCTTCGCGATCCTCCTGTCCGGGTTCGCCTACGTCTGGTACCGCGGCGACCTCGACTGGGTCCGCGCGGTTTCGGCGGAGCGGTCCGGCTCCGCGGGCCGGTCGGTCACACGCTAGTTGACCCCTCAATCATCATCCCCCGCCACGAGCCACTTACGATGACCATGCGAGGCCCCGGATTTCTTGACCAGTTGGATGCGGCCGTGCCGGCCGCCGTCGTCGGCCGCAATCTCGAGGCGATCGACCCGTGGATCGAGGTCGCTCCGGAGCGGATCGTCGACGTCTGCGCGTGGCTCGCGAAATCGAGCCCGGTACGGTTTGACTCGTTGCAGTGCATCACGGCGATCGATTGGCTGGAAACCGATCCCAAGAAGGCCGCCAAGGTCACCTGGCAGCCGCACACCGAGATGGTCTATCACCTCTGGAGCACGTCAGCCCGAGTAAGCCTCGTGCTCAAGGCGAAGCTGCCGCGGTGGAAGTCGGACGTGCCTGGCGAGTTGCCCGAGATCCCGAGCGTGTGCGGGGTGTGGCGGGGTGCGAACTGGCACGAGCGCGAGGTCTACGACCTTTCCGGCATCTGGTTCACCGGTCATCCGGACCTGCGGCGGATTCTCTGCCCCGAGGACTGGGAAGGCTATCCGCTCCGCAAGGATTACGAGATGCCGCTCGATTATCACGGCATCAGGGGGAGATAACCATGGCGCAGATGCTCGACGACGACCCGCGGATCATCGAGTTCGACGTCCGCACCGACGAGATGCTCGTCAACATGGGGCCACAGCACCCGAGCACCCATGGCGTGCTCCGGCTCGTGCTCCGCACCGACGGCGAGGTGGTGTCGGAGGTTGAGCCGCACATCGGCTACCTCCACCGCTGCGCCGAAAAGATCGGTGAAAATCTGACCCACCGGCAGTGGATCCCCTACACCGACCGGATGGACTACCTCGCGGCGATGAACATGAACCTCGGCTGGGCGCTCGCCGTCGAGAAACTCATGAAGTATCAGGTCAGCGAGAAGGCTCGCCACCTGCGGGTTTTGATCACCGAGTTGAATCGGATCGCCAGCCACCTCGTGGGCATGGGAGCGTACGGCCTCGACCTCGGCACGTTCAGCCCGTTTCTCTACGCTTTTCGCGAGCGGGAGAAGATCCTCGACCTCTTCGAGGAGGCCTGTGGCGCCCGGCTCACCTACAGCTACATCACCGTGGGCGGCCTGACGGCCGATCTGCCCGCGGGCTGGCTCGCGAAATGCGAGGCCTTTCTGGAGCAGTTCGAACCGATCATCAAGGAATACCATGCGCTGCTCACGACCAACGCCATCTTCGTGAAGCGGACGGCCAACATCGGTGTGATGTCCCGCGAACTGGCGATTGAATACGGCTGCTCCGGCCCGGTGCTTCGCGGGAGCGGTGTCGATCAGGACATGCGTCGCGACGGCGAAGCCATCTACACGGCGATGTATGACGGCTATGCCTTCGAGGTGGCCGTGATGAAAAACGGCCACTATCCCCGTGATCACGACTATCCGGCGGTGCCTGCCGACGCCGTGCTCGGCGATTGCTGGCATCGGTTCTTCGTGCGAATGCTGGAAGTGGTGCAGTCGATGGATCTCGTCCGGCAGGCGATGGATCGCTACTCGGCCTGCAAGGGCCCCCTGGGTGAGCCGCTTAAGCTCACGGAAAAGATGCCGGCCGGTGACGCCTATCTCGAGACCGAGTGTCCCAAGGGGCAGATGGGCTTCTATCTCGTGAGCGACGGCTCCGCGATTCCGTGGCGGGTACGGGCCCGATCGAGCTCGTTCTCGAATCTTGCCGTCGCGCACGAACTCTGTCGGGGCTGTCTGATCGCCGACGTGCCGGCGATCGTGGGCAGTCTCGACATCGTGATGGGTGAGATCGATCGGTAGCTAGGCGTCGGGCCTCGAGCGCGTCCAACTGACGTGGATTGCTGGCTCGGGGGCGGCAAAAGTCTCGTCGCTAAGGGCCGCGGCGGCCCGACGCTCCTCGAGCGTTCGCCGACCCCCTTGCCTCCCTCCTCCAAGGTGCCTTCTCGCCGCTCCACCAAAGACAGATGCGCGGGAGTTGTTTGGATGATGCCGATTTGCGGCCGGGACTTGTGAAAAGGGATGGTCTAGGGCAAACTTCGTGCGATTTTTCACGAAGTCGGATTTCGCCGGGAAATAGCGACCTGAATGGCTGAATTCCTGATCAATACGGTGGGCCTTCCGGACTGGCTGGCTTGGACGGTCACCGCCATGGTGGCCGCGGCGCTGATCCTCAACGTGATCGCGGGCGGAGCGCTCGTGTTCATCTGGGCCGAGCGGAAGATCGCCGGCCGTATTCAGGATCGCCTCGGCCCCACGCGGACGGGCGGCAAGTTCGGCTGGTTGCAGTCGCTCGCCGACGGGATCAAGCTTCTTGCCAAAGAAGACCTGATGCCCGACGGTGCCGATGGAATGCTCTTTCGGCTGGCTCCGTACGTCAGTTTCTGCGCTTCGTTCTGCGCCTTCATCGCGCTGCCGTTCGCCTTCGACTTCGTCGGCCAGCGGATGAACGTCGGGGTGTTCTTCGTGATCGCGGTGCTCGGCCTCGAGGTGTTCGGTGTGATTCTCGCCGGCTATGCGTCGGCCTCCAAGTGGTCGCTCTTCGGGGCGATGCGGGAGGCGGCCCAGGTCGTCAGCTACGAGGTGCCGCTCGGGATGTGCGTCGTCGTTCCGGTGATGTTGGCGGGCAGCATGGACCTGGTGACGATCGCCGAGAAGCAGGCCGGATGGCTCACCAACTGGTATCTGTTTCACGACCCGTTCACGTTCGTGATCTTCTGGGTTTATGTCACCTGCGCGGTGGCGAGCGTCAATCGCGCCCCCTTCGACCTCGCGGAGGCCGAGAGCGAACTCGTGGCCGGGTTCCACACGGAATACTCCGGCCTGCGGTGGAGCTACTTCTTCATGGCCGAATACGGCTCCATGTTTCTCGTGAGCGCTCTTGCAGCGCTGCTCTTCCTGGGGGGCTGGAACGGCCCGGTTCCCGTGGCGTCGCTCCTGGGGCTCTCCGAGGGCACCGGCGACACGGCCGGTTATTTCGTCCGGCTTTTGGGCATGGCAAATCTGCTCGGCAAGGCCACGCTCGGGGTGCTGATCATGATGTGGATCCGCTGGACGCTCCCCCGGCTCCGCATCGATCAGGTGATGATGACCTGCCTGAAATACTGCACGCCGATCGCGGCAGCGATGTTTCTTGGCGCGATGCTCTGGCAGGTCGCCCTGCCGGGTGGTCTCGTGCCGGCTCTGCGCAGGCCTGCAGGTGAAATTCGCGAGGGGTGGTTGCCGGGCCCTGGCGGGGCTTTTGCGCTGCCTTCGGCCGATGCCGGAAAGGTCGCGAAGGTGAATCCATGATCTCCGCCCTGTCGATGATCGCAGGTATTTCGACCGCCGCGCCGCTTCCCGTCGCCGCCATCAACTGGCACTCGGTCTTTTTCCTGCTTTTCGCCGCGATTGCCTGCGGTTTCGCGGTCGCCGTGGTCGCCGCCGAAAACGTCGTGCGCATGGCCTTCTATCTCGTTCTCTCGCTCGGTGCGACGGCGGGGCTCTTCTTCCTCGCCGGGGCCGAGTTCGTCGGCGCCATGCAACTCATGATCTACGTGGGTGGCACGCTTGTGCTCCTCGTGTTTGGCGTCATGCTCACGGCGCAGGCGCCGCTGGTGGCGATCAAGGGCTCAGGCCGCGATCGCGTGCTCGCCGGCTTCGTGGGCGTTGCCCTGCTGGCGGTCCTCCTGCAGTCGGCGTTTTCCGTGAAGCCGTGGCGTGCGGCCGCTGCGGGCATGGTCGCCGAACCCGCCGCGACGCCGATCGGGATGTCGTTGGTCGGCGTCCGCGTCGACGATCCGGCCGGCGGTGCTCCTGCCACGAACAAGCGACCGGGCTACATGCTCCCCTTCGAGATCGTTTCGATCCATCTGCTCGTCGTGCTCGTCGGCGCCGCCTACCTCGCCCGGGCCAAGCGTCGCAAGACGCCCCGAGCCATCGAGGTCGCCGCGTCGGTCGAGCCGCCCGCGTCGGTTGCCGAGCACGCGTCGATCGGCCGGGAGCGTCAGCGGAGTGGTTCGGTGCTGGCTGGGGGGCGTTCATGAACAGCGTCGTCGCATCTGCCGTTCCGCTCTTCGGGCTTTTCACCGAGCCCGTCAGCGTGGCCCACTACCTCGTCGTTGGTGCGATCCTTTTCGTGTCGGGCGTGGCCTGCATGGCCCTCAAGCGCAACGCGCTCGGCGTGCTCATGGGGATCGAGCTCGTGCTCAACGGTGCGAACGTCAACTTCGTCGCCTTCGCCTCGCCCTATCTTCAAGGGGAGGGCTCTCGGTCGCTGGGTCTCGACGGGCAGGTGTTCGCCCTGTTCGTGATCTTGCTGGCGGCGGCCGAAGCGGCCGTCGCGCTCGCCATCACGCTCAACTTCTACAACAACCACGCCACGGTCGACGTCGACCGGGCCGACGACCTCAAGGGCTGATCACTCCTTCCCGTTCGGTCGAACTTTTTCATGGATCTCGCCTCCCAACTTCCACAGCTCCTCGGCCTGGCCTGGCTCCTGCCACTGGCCTCGTTCGTGCTCATCCTGTTCTTCGGCCCGCGCATGGGGCCGCACGGCCGTAATGCGGCCTGGGTTGCCACCGCCGCGATCGTGACGTCGCTCGTGCTCTCGCTGGTCGCCTTCGTGTCGTGGCTCGGCGTTCATCCGGCCGTCGCGGCCCATCATGGTGGCGACCATGGCGCAGCTCATGCCGCCGAGGAGGCGGGAGACCATGCCGGCAGCCATGGCGACGCGGCCGCGCACGGTGAACAGCACGGCGAACAGCACGGAGGGCATGCCGAGCAGCCGCCGGTGGCGTATTCGGGCGACTGGTACACGCTCTACGAGGCCGGTCGCCTCAAGCTCTCGATTGGCTGGTACATCGACTCTCTCACGATCCTGATGTTCGTTGTGGTGACCTTCATCGCCACCTGCATCCATGTCTACGCGTCGGGCTACATGCACGACGAACTGCATGAGGTGACCGACCACGAGGTGCATCTCGCCGACGGCAGCCACCTCCATCGGCCGGGACGGTTTCCGCGGTTTTTCCAGGCGCTGTCGCTGTTCTGCTTCTCGATGATGGGCATCCTGATCGCCGGCAATCTGGCGATGGTCTTCATCTTTTGGGAACTCGTCGGCATCTGCTCGTGGTTTTTGATCGGCTTCTACTACGAGCGAAAAAGCGCCTCGAACGCGGCCAACAAGGCCTTCATCGTCAATCGCGTCGGCGACTTTGGAATGCTGATCGGACTGATGGCCCTGTGGGGCGCGCTCGGCACGCTGCATTTCGCCGACGCGCAGGTGCCCGGGGCCGACGGCCAGGTGGTCTCGAAGCCGGGGCTCTTCAGCCTGGTACGACCGGCGGAGGCCGGGCATGCTCTCCGCGTGCCCGACGGGATGGTGAAGTTCGCTGCTGCCGAGAAGGTCGCGGCGACGGCCCCCGGCGAGGTTGCCGGCAAGGTCGATGTGTGGCGGGCCGAGGGCTTCGGGAACTGGCTCTTGTTCATCGCCGGCGTCGGCATCTTCTGCGGCTGCGTGGGCAAGTCCGCCCAGTTTCCGCTCTTCGTCTGGCTGCCCGACGCGATGGAGGGGCCCACGCCGGTGTCGGCCCTCGTGCATTCGGCGACGATGGTTGCGGCGGGCGTTTATCTCGTGGGCCGCTTTTTTCCAGTGCTCACTCCCGACGTGCTCCTCGTGATCGCCTACACCGGGGCGATCACGCTCTTCATCGCGGCCACGATCGCACTGGTCGCCAACGACATCAAGCGGGTGCTCGCGTATTCCACCGTCAGCCAACTTGGCTACATGATGCTCGCCCTCGGCGTGGGAGGCTGGGTTGCCGGCCTCTTCCACCTGGTGACACACGCCTTCTTCAAGAGCCTCTTGTTTCTCTGTTCGGGCTCGGTGATCCACGCCTGCCATACGAATGACATGCGGAAGATGGGCGGGCTCGCCAAGGTGATGCCCTACACGGCCGGCACGATGCTCGTGGGCTGCCTGGCCATCATCGGAGCCGGGATACCCTTCGTGATCGGCCTTTCCGGTTACTACTCGAAGGATTCGATCCTGGCCCAGGCGCTCTCCTTCTCGCAGGCCAATCCCCGGCACGCGATCCTCTATTGGGCCGTGGCTGGCGGCGCGTTCCTCACCGCCTTCTACATGTTCCGGCTGTGGTTCATGACGTTTTCCGGCACTCCTCGCGACCATCATGTCGCGGAACATGCCCACGAGTCGCCGCAGGTCATGGTGATGCCGCTGCTCGTGCTCGCCGTGCTCGCGGTCGTCGCCGGCTGGACGCTTCCGGGTGGCTTCGGCATCGCAAATCTCCTCGAGCAGTCGCGGCCGGCCGGCACCGCCCAGACCGCGCAAGGAGGGTTTGCGTTCGGCCAGACGCTCACGCTCCCGGCCGAGCACTTGAGCCACGAGGGGGCGATCCATGTGACGGCCACCGTGACGGCGTTTGCCACGGCCCTCGGCGGAGTCCTGCTCGCGGCGACGATGTATCTCTGGCGAGTGATCTCTCCCGCTGCGATCGCGACGATCTTTCGGCCGGTCTACACCTTCCTGGCGAATCGCTGGTATTTCGACGAACTCTATCGTGCCATGTTCGTCCGTCCTGCTCACGGGCTCGCGGCCGTCGCCAGCGGCATCGATCAGGGGCTGATCGACCCGTTCATCAACGGGCTCGCGTGGGTCACGCGGCAGGTGGCCGGCATCGACGCCTGGATCGACCGGACGCTGGTCGACGGCCTCGTCAATGCCACGGCCAGTGCCACGTGGGCGGCCGGCCTCGAACTCAAGAAACTGCAGACCGGCAGCCTCCGCCAATACGTCATGTTCATCGCCGCCGGCACCGTGGCCTTGTTCGTGCTCGCGAGCATGTTGTTCAGATCGTCCCTTGCCGGCTGACAGCCGGCTCCACCGCAACGATTCAACCCGGAACCTAAGACGGATTTCCCGATGTCTCCTGCCGACGCCCTTACGCAACCCGCCCTCTGGCCTCTGTCTTTGATCGTGTTTCTCCCGGCGCTCGTTGCGGCGTTGTTGGCGTTGCCGATCATCCCCAAGGCCCGTGAAGAGGCGATCCGCTGGGTGGCCCTTGCCACCACGGTGGTGGTGTTCGTGCTCTCGCTTTGGATGGCGTGGCCGACGCTGTTCGGAGCCGTGGGGCCCGCACAGTTCACCGTCGGCGAGGCCGGCATGCAGGGCGTGGTCAAGAAGCCATGGATCCCCGCCTTCAACATCGACTACCTGCTGGGAGTCGACGGCATCAGCATGCCGCTCGTTGTGCTGACCACCTTCCTCTCGGTGTTGGCGTGTGCCGCAAGCTGGCCGATCACCAAGCATGTGAAGGCCTATCACGTGCTGTTTCTCCTGCTCGAGACGGGCATGCTCGGCGTCTTCGTGTCGCTCGACTTCTTCCTTTTCTACGTGTTCTGGGAGGTGATGCTGCTGCCGATGTACTTCCTGATCGGCATCTGGGGCGGCCCGCGTCGGGAGTACGCCGCGATCAAGTTCTTCCTCTACACGCTGTTTGGCAGCGTGCTGATGCTGCTGGCGATCCTGATGCTCTATTTCACGAGCGACCTACGGATGCTCTCGCCCGAACAGTTGGTGGCGAGCCACGTCGTGAGTCCCTCGCTCGATGCCGCCGCCAGGGCCGATGGCGTGGCCGCGATCGCCGCGGCCAAGAACCCGGTTCACACCTTCAACCTGCTCGCGCTCGCCCAGCTCGGCCAACTGCCGAAGTCGCCCTTCGCGGCCGTCAGCGTGTGGGGCATGAGTCTCGAGGTCTGGGCCTTCCTCCTGCTCCTGATCGGATTCGTGATCAAGGTGCCGGTGGTGCCGGTGCATACCTGGCTGCCCGACGCCCACGTGGAGGCTCCGACGCCGATTTCAATGATCCTGGCCGGCGTGCTCCTCAAGCTCGGCGGCTACGGCATTCTGCGGATCTGCTATCCGATCTGCCCGGGTGCCGGTCTCTCGCTCGCCTGGCTCGTGTGCGGTCTCGGTGTGGTGTCGATGGTCTACGGGGCCTTCGCCGCACTCGCCCAGAAGGACTTCAAGCGGATGGTGGCCTACAGCTCCGTCAGCCACATGGGCTATGTGATGCTCGGCCTCGGCGTGTGGAGCGCGGTGGCTGGAAATGAGTTCCGCTGGGACGCATGGGCCCAGGGCGTGAACGGGGCGATGTTCCAGATGCTCGCCCACGGGATCTCGTCGGCCGGCATGTTCTTCATGGTGGGCGTGCTTTACGACCGGGTCCATCACCGCAACCTCGAGGAGTTCGGCGGGATCTTCAACCGCATGCCGGTCTACAGCGGGCTGGCGGTGGCCGTGTTTTTCGCCGGCCTCGGGCTCCCCGGGCTCTGCGGCTTCATCGGCGAGGTGTTGGTCACGCTCTCCAGTTGGAACTACAGCCGCACGCTCGCAGTGATCTCGGCCTTCACCGTGATCCTCACCGCGGCCTACATCCTGTGGGCGATCCAGCGGGTCTATCTCGGCGCGGAATACAAGGGCCCCCATGGCGACCATCTGACGCCGATGACGGGCCGCGAGCTCGCGATCGCCACGCCGCTGGTGTTTCTCGCCATCCTGTTCGGCGTGGCACCGCAGCTGATCTTCAACTACGTCACCCCCTCGGTGAATCGCCAGGTCGAGACGCTCGCCGACTGGACCCGTGACGTCGGGGCGAAGGCCGCCCAGCCGATTGCCGGCGGTCCTGCCGCAGCCGACGTGACCTCTCGCTGACGCCTGCTCGACCAGACCTGACTCGACACACTCCACGAATCACCGACGCATGGACCTCGGATCTCTTCTCACAGGCACGCTCACCGACACCCTCGAGGTGTCACTGCCGCTGTTTCGCGTGGAGCTCGCCCTGTCGGCGACCATCGTGCTCGTCCTGCTGTGCAGGATGCTGCCCGTGCTGCGCTGGCTCGATTCGGCCCTGGTCGCGCTCGGGGGCGTGGCCTTCGCCCTCTGGTACGCCTGGACCGACCTGCGGGCACTTCCCGGATCCCCGTGGTCGGTCGTCGCGGCGGCCGCGCATCCAGCCTCACAGGAACTCTTCGGCGGCCTGCTCGTCTACGACTCGCTGACGGCCTACATCCGGTTTTTGCTGGCGGGATTTCTCGTGCTCTACATCCTGTTCACGAAGATCTCGGGGATCCCGGATCGCGAGGACGGCGCCGACTTCTACACGCTCATCCTCGGTTCGTCGCTCGGCATGTGCCTGATGGCATCGGCCAACCACCTGCTGATGATCTTCATGGCGGTCGAAATGGCGAGCGTGCCGTCCTATGCCCTCGCGGGCATGCTCAAGGGTCGCAAGGCGAGCTCGGAGGCCGCCCTCAAGTACGCCGTGTATGGAGCGGGTGCCGCGGGGGTCATGCTCTATGGAATCAGCCTGCTTGCGGGCGTGCTGGGCACCTGCCATCTCCCGAGCATGGCCGCCGAACTCGGCCGGATCGTGGGCGATGGAGCCGACAGTTTCTATGGAGCGGATTCTGCGGGGCCGATCATGGTGCTCACCCTTGGCGGCCTGATGATGACCGTGGGGCTGGCGTTCAAGCTCTCAGCGGTGCCGTTCCACTTTTGGTGTCCCGACGTGTTCGAGGGGGCCGCGGCCGAGGTCGGCGCATTTCTTTCGGTGGCGAGCAAGGCGGCCGCGGTGGCGCTGGCCGTCAGGGTCGCGTTCGGGCTCGGCTGGCTCGGAGACGCCACCGGTGCATCGGCTGCTGGTCTGGCGGACGTGCGGCACTTCTCCGTCTACGTGATCGGCCTCATGGCCGCCGTCACCTGCACGCTCGGCAACCTCGCCGCCTATGGGCAGACCAACATGAAGCGGATGCTTGCCTACTCGACGATCGCCCACGCCGGGTATCTGCTCATGGGCGTGTCGGCGGCGGTCGCGATGCTCGGCGCCGACCCTGAAGGCTGCCGCAAGGCCGTGACGGCCCTCGCCTTCTACCTCGGCACCTACCTCTTCATGAACCTCGGTGCCTTCGCCATCGTGGCCGTCCTGCGAAACCGGCTCCGGAGCGAGGAGATCGCCGCCTATGCGGGACTCGTGCGGTCGAACCCCGGCATGGTGGTGGCCGCGGCCGCCGTGCTCGTGAGCCTGATCGGCCTGCCGCCCCTCGCCGGTTTCGTCTCGAAGTTTCTCGTGTTCGCCTCGCTCGTCGATGCGATCACGAAGGGAATCGAGCGGCCGTTGATGCTCGTGCTGCTCGTCATCGGCGGCTTCAATACCGTGATCAGCCTCTTCTACTATCTCCGCGTCCTCAAGGTGATGACGTTCGACCCGCCGCCGGAAGACCGCGTTGCGGCACCGGCTCCGGTCTGGCTGCCGGGAGCGCTCGTCACGGCGGTGGTGGTGCCGGTCGTCCTGCTCGGCATCTTCTGGTCAGGGCTCTACGCCTACGCCCAGTTGGCCGGGACGTTTGCGTCGTAGGAGCAGAAGATCCGCATCATGGCCTCCACCGATCCTCTCTCCCGTCTCGTCGCCGCGATCCAGCCGTCGATGCCCATGTATCTGGCCGATTCGGGCATTTGGTCGTATCCCGGCGATGAGTTGATCAAGCTCGCGATTGCCGACGCCGTGGATGACCTCCGCAGTATCGTCGATCGTGCCGGCACGATCCTCCGGGAACGTGAGGTGGCGACCCCGCCCCGCGTGGCTTATCCGCTCTCGTTCACTGGCCTGCACGACGTCGATCTCCGCTCCCTCCTGCCGCGACTGATCGCCGGACTATCGCGACAGCTTGGCGAACTCGACGCGCTCACCGGCCCCGTGGGTGCCGACGCCGCGGCCGCCGATCTCGTCGCTGACGCCAAGCAGTCCATCCGGCAGCATCGCGACGTGTTCGAGCAGCTTGCCGTGAAGCTGAAGGCCGGCCTCTCCGGCGCGTCCGGGGCGGGACCGGCCAAGCCGTCGGCGACCTCCTGAGCCCATGGACTTCTTCGACAGCCACTGCCATCTCGACCCGATGCGTTTCGGGGCCGAGTTGCCCGACGTGCTCGCGCGGGCCCGCGCTGCCGGCGTGACGCGGATGACGGTGATCGGCACGCGGGCCGCCGACAGCGAAGCGGCGGCGGAACTGGCCGGCCGCGAGTCGGGCGTCGTCGCCGCGGCGGGCATTCATCCCAACGATGTCGCAGAGGCCGAGCCCGGCGAATGGGACCGCATCGAGCGGCTCGCCGTCTCGGGCCGCGTGGCCGCGGTCGGCGAAACGGGCCTCGACTGGTATCGCACGACGGCGCCGCCGGAACTCCAGCGGGAGTTCTTCGACCGTCATCTCCGGCTCTCCCAACGGCTCTCGCTCCCCGTCGTGATCCATACCCGGGAGAGCATCCGCGACACGCTCGACATGCTCCGTGAGGCGCTCGGTCGCGGGCCGCTGCAGCCAGTGCTGCATGCCTTCACCGGCACGGCCGACGAGGCTGCCGAGGCGGTCGAACTCAGCTGCCATCTCGGGTTCGCAGGCATGGTGACCTTTCGCTCGTCGGCTGCGCTCCGCGACGTGGCGAAGCGGGTGCCGCTCGACCGCCTGCTCATCGAAACCGACAGCCCCTTTCTCTCACCGGAGCCGCTCCGCGGCAAGCGGAACGAACCGGCCAACGTGGTCCACACAGCCCGCTGCCTGGCGCTGGCCCGCGGCGAGCTGCTCGACCTCTTCGCCGCGGCGACGACGGCCAATGCCCGGCGCGTGTTCGGGTGAGGCTGGTTGCGGCCGGCTGGCGCGAGGGAGGCTGGTGCGAGGCTGGCCGGCTGCGGGACGGCATGAGGTTCCTCGCAGGAGTATTTCGCGTCACCTCGTGCGAGGCTTCTGAACTCAACAGGCGAAATCCTCAATGCTCGTCACGCTCACGCCGATCCCTCCGCCTCCCCAAGCGTGCCAGCGGAGAGCCGGTAGCGCGGCCATCAGAGAGCCAGGGTCACGATCGGGTCACACATGAACGGGGAAGCCGGGGATCGGCGGCTGCTCGAGGAGCGTTGAGAATTTCGCTCGCCCAAGTTCATTCTGGCCAAAAGAGGACCACGCGAAATACTCCCGCGACGAGACTGCTGCCGTCCCCGGCGGTGCCCCTCGACTGACTTTCCCAGACCCTTGTCCCTCGACCGATCCTCCCGCCCCTCGCGCGCCCAGGAATGAGATCGCGTAAGATTCATCTCTCTCACCATCAGGAGCCAGTCATGGTCCGCACACCCAGCACGATGTTGCCCCTCGGCACGACCGCCCCCGACTTCGAACTCCCCAACGTGGACGGTCGGATGGTCGACTACGCCGCCGCGGCGGGTCCACGGGGTACGGTCGTGACGTTCATTTGCAACCACTGCCCCTTCGTGAAGCACGTGGCCGATCACCTGGCCCAACTCGGTCGCGAGTCGATGGCCCGCGGCATCGGCTTCGTCGCAATCAGTTCCAACGACGTCTCCGCCCATCCAGCCGACTCGCCCGAGCAGATGGTTCGCGAGGCCGAGGACCGCGGCTACCAGTTTCCGTATCTCTACGACGAGACGCAGGAGGTGGCGAAGGCCTATCACGCCGCCTGCACGCCCGACTTCTACCTCTTCGATGCGGCACGAAAGCTCGTCTACCGCGGCCAGCTCGATCCGAGCAGGCCCGGCAGTGAAACGCCCGTCACGGGCAGTGATCTCCGCGCTGCCATCGACGCTCTGCTCGCCGGCCAGCCGCCGGTGGCCGACCAGATCCCGAGCCTCGGCTGCAACATCAAGTGGAAAGTGGGCAACCACCCGCCGTATTTCAGCCCGTGATCCATCCGGCTGGCATGAGGCTGGTGCGAGGGAGACCGGTGCAAGGGTGACCGGTGCAAGGGTGACCGGCTGCGGGACGGCATGAGGTTCCTCGCAGGAGCATTTCGCGTCACCTCGAGCGAGGCTTCTCGCCTCTACAGGCGAAATCCTCAATGCTCGTCACGCTCACGCCGATCCCTCCGCCTCGCCCCGCGGTTCGCAGGAGACGTGTCGCGCAGACAACGCTTCGCCCAATCAGCCCCTCGCAAGACCAGCCGGGGATCGGCGGCTGCTCGAGGAGCGTTGAGGATTTCGCTCACCCCAAGTCATTCTGGCCGAGCCGGCACCGCGCGAAATACTCCCGCGACGAGACTGCTGCCGTCCCCGGCGGCTGCATCACGGTGTGGGCGCCAGGGCTGCGCCGATGACTCTGGTCAGTCAGCGAGGCCGCGGGGCGTCGCCGGGCCGCGAGGAGTTCCGGTTGGCGTACTTGCCGATTTCCTGCGTGTCACCCGGTTCGAGCCGCGAGGCCCGCAGGTTTTCACGCTGGATGGCCTCGTAGACCTCCTGGCGATGCACGGGAATCTCGGACGGGGCATTGATCCCGAGGCGAACTTTGTCTCCCCGGATGTCCACGATCGTTACGACGATATTGTCGCCGATCATGATGCTTTCGTCACGTTGTCTGGAGAGCACGAGCATCGCTGGTTCCTTCCTGATCCGTCGTGGAGGCGGCAATCCGGTGCCGCCCGCCACTCATGATTATGCACTCTTTTTGAGTGGAGGTCGTTCGAGGGAAAGTTCGTATTGCATGGGCAGCTCGCCGCTCGCAATGACTTGACGGCCAGTGCGGGCTTCGAGGTTGATGACGATTGGAGCTTTTAGATTGAGCGTGAGGCCTCTGCCGTTTTGTCCGACGACGACCACCACCTGCGCCTGCCGCATGTCGTCGAGTGACAGCGGGCTGAGCTCGCTGCGGGGAATTCGGACCTGGTATTCGGGGACGAAGCGGCGCGGGCTCACGACGGCAATCGCCACGTCGCCGCGGGTCGTGCTCTGCAGCCAGCCGAGGGCGTCGTTCGACGCGTCGGCAAGCAGAGCCCACTCACGGCAATCTTCGAGGCCGGGCAGGCCGCTGGGAAACCGAAGGATGTCGGCGGCATCGACGTCGATCCGTCCGAATCTGCTGGTGTTGATCCGCATGACTGGGCACTCCCTTGCCGGAACAAAAACTGGCGGCCTGCCGCCCTGCCGAGCGAACTCCCGTTCGCACCATTCAGATCGGCAGGGAGGGCTGTCCGGGTGGAGAAAAAAGGTTTGGCGAAAAGAGGAGGGTGCCGAAGGGGTTGCGGGGCAGGCACTTCCGGACGGTGGCGGGGTTTTTGCCGGCGGCTTGACCCGCCGGCAAATTCCTCACAATCGTGAGGTCCGGACCGGAGGCCGGGTGAAACCGCCGGAGTCATCCAGCCCTCTGCGACGGCAATCAATCATGCCTCTCGTGCATCGCTCGCTGGCCATCGTGTTCCTGGCGTCGCTCGCCGGTTGTTCCGCCGGGCGGTACGACGCCGATTACGCCGCTCGCCTCGCCGCCTACCGTGAGGCCGCGGCCTTCGCACCCCTTGCCGTGCTGCCCGACGAAGCGGCTGGCGGTCGCGTGCAGATGCGGCTTCCAAAACAGTTTGGCCGCATGCAACAGGACGACGGCGCGGACCTGCGGGCGATGCCGCCGTTTCTCCGGAAGTTCCCCGGCTACGACCAGGCGCGGGAAGTGCGTCTCAACGTGGGCACCTCCGCGCTCTCCGCCGTGATCACGGTGGGCGTCGTGGCTGCTGGGCAGCGACGGCACGGCGACATCGAGCGGGAGATTCTCGAGCAGGTCCGGACTGACGACGAGTTTCGCAAGGTCGACTGGCAACGAGGGCGGGCCGTGGCGGCCGTTGCCGGAGGGCCGACCGTGTGGGACGTCCTTTCGCTGAAGGGAAAGCAGGAGTTCGAGAGCGTCACCGCGGGGAACGTGGAGTTCAAGAAGTGGGACGGAACGTGTGAGATCTGGGTGTCGGCCGATCCGAAGCAGGAGTTTTGTATCGTGATCGCCGTGCGTGTGCCGGACACCGTCGCCGAATCTCTCGAGGCGCCGCCCGCGGCACTCGCCGAACTGATCGCCCGGACGGTCGCGATCGTCCCGGCGGCGGATGAAAAGCCTGCCGCCGCAGCGCCGTAGCCAGGGCTTGGGTCACTGCCACATCGGCTGTGCCCGCCACGCCGCCAGCGGTGCGAGGATGAGGAGCGGCATCCATGCGCCGACGGAGGCCGAGAAGGCGTCGCCGATCACCAGCGCGTGCGAGCCGAGGACGGTGAGAAAGAAGATGACGGTCATCCCTACGCAGAGGCCGACCGCGACGAACACGCCTCTCCTGCTTGGGCCCAGCACCAGCGGGATGCCGAGCATGACCAGCGCCATGTCGAGCAGCGGCGCCATGAAGCGGGCGTGAATGCGCAGCGGGATGTCGGCGCCGACGCCGAGGCTCGGATTACGGACGGCCCGCACCAGTTCGATCGTCGACGAATACTGGCTCCAGTTCTGCGACCCCATGAGTTGCTCGAAGGTGACGTCGCTCACGACGTAGCACTCCCGCGGCCGGAGCCAGTCCGCCGCCGACCGTGACAGCACCACGGGACTGCCACCCGACTCGAGGGCCGGAAGGCCGTCGATGTCGGCTGGCTCGCGGACGCCCTTGAGCAGGTAGCCTGCAGGCCGGTTGCCGTCGGCGGGCTGCCAGAAGGCCTCGGCGGCCGTGATCTGCGAGCCGTAGGTGCCGAGTTGCGGAGGCATCAGCAGACTCGGCTGATCGATCCGGCGGCCGGCCGCCTGCCCGCCGCGGCCGCGGAAGAGGATCTCCGTGCGGTTGTCATACCGTGGTTCGAACGGCTGCACGAGCCGGCCCTGCAGGTCTTGAGCGTTGCGAGCGAAAGCCTCGCGGATGCGCGGCAGCACGAGTTCGCGGTTGGCTGCGGCGACGAGCGCCACGACGGCCGAGAACACGATCACGGGCCGGGCGATCCGCCACCGCGACACGCCGGCCGCGAGCAGGGCGGTGAGCTCGTTGTGCCGCTCCAGCCATGAGAGCGCGAACATCGCGCTGGCCAGTGAGATCACCGGGCTTGTCGCGTCGAAAAACCAGATCAGGCGACAGCTGTAATACGATGCCAGCACCTTCGCGAGGCTGCCTGTTTCGGCGGCATGCGAGAGAAACTCCTCCATGTTCGTGAACGCATCGAACACGAAGTACAGGCCGGCGAGGCTCACGAACACGACGACGAACGCGTGCAGTTGGGCGCGGCCGATGTAACGGTCGATCAGCATGGGCGCTTGACTGGGCCGGTGGCTGGCGGACGATGAAGGGGTACCCGCCGGTGCCGTCCGCTGCCTCGGGGCGGCGAAGGGTACGGAGCGCGGGCTGGACCGTCAATCTGGGAAAACCCCGCGGATGGCTTGGACGGACCTGCCGGGAATCGGGACGATCCTCGACCTACTGTGCCCGCCACGGTGCGTTTTCTGCCATGACGACGTCGAAACACCGGCCCGCGGTGAAGCGGTCGCCTGCGACACCTGTGTGGCGAGACTGTCGCGGGACGTGCCCCGCTGCACGGCATGTGGCGAGCCGCTGCCGGCCTCCGGCGGCTGCCTCCGGTGCCGGGGACGGCGGCCCGTGTGGGACGGGTTGGCGGTGCTCGCTCCCTATGCCGACGACGTCCGCGACGCAGTGCTGCGGGCGAAGCGGCCGGCGGGCGAGGGGGTCGCGGCAGGGTTGGCCTCCCTGCTCGTGCGCAAGCATCGGGCGGTGTTCGACGGATGGAGAATCGATACGGTGGTGCCGGTGCCGATGCACTGGCTCCGCAGGGTGTCCCGTGGAACCAGCGCCGCCCACGAGATCGCGCGAGGCGTGGCGGCGGGCCTCGGCCTGCCCTGCCGACGGGCGGTCAGGAGGACGAGAAACACGCGGATGCAGAATGAACTGCCCTTCGAGGATCGGCATGCGAACCTTCACGGGGCTTTCCGGCCGGCCGCACGACTGGCGGGCTCGCGGGTGCTGCTGGTGGACGACGTGACCACGACAGGATCCACCCTGGCCGGATGTCGCGAGGTCCTGGTGGAGGCCGGGGCCACCGCCGTCTACGCTGCCGTGGTGGCCCGGGCCGATCGTGCGGCCACCATCGATTCTGAAAGCTGAGGGTGCCGCGTCATGCGGCAAGACATATGCCTGCCGTTCCCCCCGTCCGCATCGGTACCCGTGCCAGCATGCTTGCGACGACCCAAACCGGCTGGGTGGCAGAGCGGCTGAAGGCGGTCGGCGTCGATGTGGACTTGGAGACGATCTCGACGCGCGGGGATGCACGCCGCGATATCCCGATCGCTCGGATCGGTGGCGACGGGGTGTTCGTGCGGGAACTGGAACAGGCGCTGCTCGAGGGCCGCATCGACCTGGCCGTGCACAGCCTCAAGGACATGCCAACGGCCGAGACGCCGGGGCTCGTGCTGGCGTGCGTGCCGGAGCGGGCGACTCCCTTCGATGCCGTCGTGGGGCGGACGGCCCAGACGCTCGAAGAACTGCCTGCCGGCGCCGTGGTCGGCACGTCGAGCATCCGCCGGGTGGCCCAAGTAAAGGCCATCCGCGGCGACCTGGTCGTCGCTCCGCTTCGCGGCAACGTCGACACCCGGCTGCGAAAGCTCGATGCCGGCGACTACGACGCGCTGATCCTCGCCGCGGCCGGACTCGAGCGGCTCGGTCTCGCCGGTCGGATCACGCAACTGGTGCGACCGCCCATATTCTGGCCGGCGGTGTCGCAGGGGGCCCTCGCGATCCAGATCCGGACCGCGGACGATCGCACCCGCGCCGCTGTCGACCCGCTGAATCATGCGGCGACACACGCCGCGGTGGTCGCGGAGCGTCGCATGCTGGCGGAACTGGCCGCCGGCTGCCTGGCTCCCGTCGGCGGCTGGGCACGGATCACCGCCGCTCATCTGACGCTCGGAGGCTGCGTGCTGGCCCTCGACGACGCCGGGGGCGTTGAGCGGATGGTCGTCGAGGAGTCTCTCCCCCTGCCTGGAGTGAACCTCAACTTCGGGGAAGTGTCCCTTCTTGCCGCCGCTGAATCGCTCGGTGCGGCCGTGGCAGGAAAACTCCTGTCCGCGGGGGCTGGTGAACTCCTCGCCCGGATGCGCACGCGGCTTGTGTGACACGAAGCGGGCACCGCTCATGCGGAGGGTGCGTGGGGGGCTCGATACCGATAAACTTCCTGGAGCGATTCGTGGCACTCGGCAGCGATTGGCGATGCCGCACCCGGCGGCGAAGGTACCCGAAGAACCCACAGCCCTTGAATCAAGTTTTTTGAAACTGTTAAGGTGAGTTGCGCTCTCGGCGGAGATTCTCCTGGCCGAGAGGGGCTGCGAACCGTGTTCGAGCGGGGTGATGGTAGGAGCGCGATCCGCCGCTGTGGCCTGGATCACGCAGTGACCGATGCAGAAGGCAAGGCGGCGACGAGCCGCGGAAGGCTGAGACAACATGGCGATCAAGGTGGTGATTGCGGATGATCACGAGGTGGTGCGGAGAGGGCTCGTGAGCCTGCTGTCCGGCTCCGAAGTGAAAATCGTGGGCGAGGCGTCGAGCGGCGACGAGGCCGTCAAGATGACCAAGAAGATGAAGCCCGACGTCGTGCTCCTCGACATCCGCATGCAGGGTAAAGACGGCCTCACAGCGCTCGAGAAGATCCGGACCGACATGCCTGGCGTCCGGTGCGTGATGCTCTCGACCTTCGACAACCCGACCTACGTGGCCCGTGCCGTCGCCGCGGGCGCCCACGACTACATGCTCAAGGGTTGTACGCGGAGTGAACTGATCAACTCGATCACCGGTGCCGCCGCCGGCCAACTCCCGATGCGGGCCGGCGAACTCCGCCGGGTGGCCACCACGATGGCCAACCGCGTGGCAACGGCCGATCCCGACATCCCGCTCACGCAGCGGGAGACGCAGGTGCTTCGTCACATGGCACTGGGGCTTTCCAACAAGGAGATCGCCCAGTCGCTGACCATCAGCGTGGAGACGGTGAAGGAGCACGTGCAGAACATCCTCCGAAAGATCGCGGTCAGCGATCGCACGCAGGCCGCGGTCTGGGCCGTGCGCCGCGGATTGGTGTGACGGTCGGGCAGACTCCACCCTGGAGAGGCGGGCGCGGCATCCGGAGGGCACGCACGCCTCAACGGGCGCGTGGGTGGGCCTTGTCGAAGGCGTCGAGAAGACGGGTCGTCGTCACGTGGGTGTAGATCTGCGTGGTCACCAGGCTCTTGTGGCCCAGCAGTTCCTGGACGCTCCGAATGTCGGCTCCCGCGTCAAGCAGATGGGTCGCAAAACTGTGACGCAGCGTGTGGGGGCTCGCCTTGCGGGCGAGGCCCGCGACGGCGAGGTGCTTTTCAAGGAGCCGGCCCACGCCGCGCACCGAGAGCCGTCCGCCGAACTTGTTGGTGAACAGCGGCCGGGAGGCGGTTCGCGTCGCGCCGGCGATCGGCGGGCGTGCCGCGAGCCAGGCCCGCAGGGCCGTCTGAGCATGGGAGCCCACGATGCCCAGTCGCTCGCGTCGCCCCTTGCCTCGGATTCGGACGGTGGCATTCCGCAGGTCGAGGTCGGCGTCGTCGATACTGACGAGTTCGCGGACGCGGCAGCCGGAGGAGTACATCAGTTCCAGGATGGCGCGGTCGCGGAGTCCGCCAGCCTGGCCCGGCTTGGGCGCCCCGAGTAACTGCCCAATCTCGTCGCCGGTGAGGAACTTTGGCAGTTTGCGCGGCCGACGCGGGCTGCGGAGCGGTTTAGCGGGGTTGGATCGGACCCATCCTTCCCGTTGGCCGAAGGCGTAGAAACTCCGCATGCTCGCGAGTTTGCGGGCCACCGTGGAAGGGGCGTAGCCCGCGGCATGGAGGCCGGCCGCGAACCGCCGCAGAATCACGCTCGAGGCCTCCTCGGGTGAGCGGCAGCCCGCGGAACCCAGAAACTCCTCGAGTTGAAGGAGATCTTCCCGGTAACTCTTGACCGTCAGCGGGGAGCCACCCCGTTCGGAGCCGATGTACCGCAGGAACCGCTCGATCGCGGTCGAAAAATCGGGCCGGGACGCACCGTGCAGTGGCATGGGCGGACGGGCCCTCGACTCAGGCCGGGCGATCGGCTCGCGGTCCGAACCGCAGCCGACGCGGCCGGGGGGTGTTTTGCCGCACCTTCTGGCCGAGCACCGCGGCGTCGTACCACGAGAAGCTCAGGTCGGGATTGGCGGCGTGCCGAGCCAGGGCGTCGAGCGCCTGGTCACGGCTGTCGTCGTCATAGAGAAACACATAGCGTTCGCCACCCTTGACGAGAGCGATCACGTTGATGTCGCGAGAAGCCATTGGGAGTTCCCCCGGGCGAGCGCCGTGGCCGCGCAACGCAGCCGCACCGGGAGTATCGGCCGCGATGTTTCATCGACCGCAGCCTTCCCCGGCACGGTCGCCAAGTTTTCGCGATCGGGCCAACCGCGCCGTCGTCGAGGGCCGGAGGGTCGTTGTTCGCATGATTCTGGGAAGGCTGTGCGGACGAGGGCGACGAGAGGGTCGCCGCAGGCAGGCGGCGGTGCGGGGTCAGAAGAGGCCGGAGAAGTTGCTGATCGCGACCGGCTCACGCGACCAGAACGGCTCCCCGTGCGCCGTGCCGATCATCGAGCCCCACCAGGCATCGGCAGCCGCCACCCGGTCGAGCACCCCGGGCTTGCCGGTGGGCTGGGGGAACTGACTCGCGTAGCAGGCGAGGCTGCGCCGCTTGATCTCCCGGGTGGTCGAGATGTCGACCACGAACGCGGGCCGCCGCACGGCCTTGAGGTGGACGCAGCCATAGTGGTAGATCCGCTCGGGATGCCAAGGCTCTCCCGGCAGTTCGGTCTTCGTCAGCTTTGCCCAGAATCGCGCCGCCTCGACGAGTCGCGTGGCGGCGACATGATCGGGATGGGCATCGACCCAGTGCGGGGCGAAGAGCCAGCGGGGCCGCGTCCGGCGGATCACGCCGGCAAGGGCGGCCCGGGCCGCGAGTGTGGCTCGCAGTCGGCGGTTCGGCAGGCCCAGGTTTTCCCGCCACGTGATGCCGAGGGCGGCGGATGCGGCGGCCGTCTCGCGGGCCCTGATGGCGACCGAGCCGAGCGGCGTCGGCTCGCCATCGGTGAGATCGAGGATCCCCACCGACAACCCTTGGGAGAGCATGAGGGCAATCGTGCCACCCATGCCGAGTTCGGCATCATCGGGATGGGGCGCGATGACGAGCGAGTCGAGCATGGTGGGTTCCTCCGGAAGCCGGCGAGTGCGTCTGCGGGCGGTTGCGGTCCGCGAACGAAGACGATCATACTCCCCGGCATGACCGAACCGATCGCGCCTGCCGCCGGCCGCACCGCAGACGACGCCCTGTTTGCCGAAGCCTGTGCCCACGCCCGCCGCGTCGCGGTGCTGGCGAGCGTGGAGGCTGTCCTGGGCTGGGACGAGCAGACGATGCTGCCGCGGGCCGCGGGCGGACATCGGGCCGAGCAGGCGGCGGCCCTGGCGGCGATCGTTCACCGGTTGCGCACCGATGCCGTCCAGGGGGAGCGGCTGCACGCGTTGGCCGCGGGACCGCTGGCCTCGAGCGGCTCGCCCGAGCAGCAGGCGACGATCCGACTGCTGGCCCGCGATTTCGCCAAGCAGTCCAGGCTTCCCTCCCGACTCGTGGAGGAACTCGCCCGCACGGGGGTGGAGGCGCAGCAGGCCTGGATGGCCGCCCGTGCCGGATCGTCGTGGAAGATGCTGGAGCCCTGGCTCGACCGTATGTTCGCGCTCAAGCGGGAGCAGGCCGACTGCCAGCGGCCCGATCTCGACTGCTATGACGCGCTCATGGACGACTACGAGCCGGGTGGCCGGTGGCGGGACGTCGCCACGCGATTCGAGCCGCTCCGGGCCGCGATCGTGCCGCTCGTTCACGCGTGTCGTGATTCGTCCAAGCAGCCGGACGACCGCGTGTTCACCGCGGCGACGTATCCCGTCGATGCGCAGCGGAAGTTCGTTCGTGAGGTGGCCGCACGGATCGGGTTCGACTTCGACCGCGGCAGGCTCGATACCACGGAGCACCCGTTCTGCACGACCCTCGGTCCCGACGACTGCCGGATCACCACCCGGTGGAATGAGCGGTCATTGCCGACAGCCCTGTTCGGCGTGCTGCACGAGGCCGGTCACGGCCTCTACGAGCAGGGGTTGCGGCGCGACTGGTATGGCCTGCCTCCCGGCGAGGCGGCGTCGCTCGGCATCCACGAGTCGCAATCACGGCTCTGGGAGAATATGGTCGGACGCTCGGCGCCGTTCTGGGAATGGTGCCTCCCCATCGCCCGCGCTGCCTTTCCTCTGCCTCTCGCTGATGCCGATGTGGCGACCGTGCACGAGGCGCTGCTGGTGGTCCGCCCGTCGTTTATTCGTGTCGAGGCCGACGAGGTGACCTACAATCTCCACGTGATGATGCGGTTCGACCTCGAACGGGCGGTCATCCAGGGCGACCTCGCGGTGGCCGATCTGCCGGCCGCTTGGAACGAACGCTTCGAGAAGGACTTCGGCATGCGGCCGCCCGACGATGCCCACGGGGTGCTTCAGGACATCCACTGGAGCGCCGGGCTGATCGGCTATTTTCCCACCTACACCCTCGGCAACATCTACGCGGCGCAGCTGATGGCCGCGGCCCGCCGGCGGTTCTCCAGCCTCGACGATGAGTTTGCCGGGGGCCGCTTCCAAACGCTGCTCACGTGGCTCCGAGAGGAGGTGCATACGGCGGGACGCATGCTCGAATCAGATCCGCTGGTGGAACGGGTCACGGGCAGTCCGGTGGCGTCGGACTGGCTCGTGCAGAGCCTTCGGGACCGATACGGGGCGGCCCACGGCCTCTGAATCCCCGCCGGATCCCGCGGGGGGAACGGGGGCGACCATGCCAATTTCCGTTGGTACAATCTTTCCGGTCCGCTCTCGGCGGACATCTCGTATCCGTCATGTTTTGTTGGGAGGGTTCCGCGATGGCTGGCGACGACAAGGACAAAGACGAAGGGTTCGACCCCTGGGCGGACCTGGCGTCGGAGCCGACACCCAGCCTCGACGAAGGTTTTTCCTTCTCCTTCGAGGAGGCCACGCTCGATGCCGGGTTGTCCGAACCGGCGGAGCAGCCCGAACGAGAGTCCGCGGAAGAGCCCAGTGAAGAACTCATCTCGCAGCCCCTCCTCGAGGCGGCGGAAGACCGCGGTGAGGTAGCAGCCCCGGCGGCTGCCGCAGATGACGATCTCGTGACGTCATGGCTCGATGAAACGGCCGACGAGCCCATGGCCGAGCAGCCGCTGGCAGTGTTTTCACCGGACGACCACCCCGAGGGCGACAGCATCAACGCAGGCCCCGATGGAGACGCAGGCCCAGACCCAGAATTGGATCTGGACGCGTCTGAAGACGCGGCGGTGGCCGGGCTGTCGTCCATCGAAATCGGGACGGGCGAGTCGGGCGTGCATTCGCCGAGCAGCATCGACCCGTTCAATGCGATCGCCGACGATGCGTCGCCCGAAGCGATCGAGGCCGTCGAGACGATCGCGTTCAGTTTTGCCGACGAACAGCCCGCCGAGGTCGATTCCGCCGACGCCGCGGAGGTGCTCGATTTTGGTTCGGCCGCGACCGGCGTCGCCGTGGCCGCCGCCGCCGCGGCGGCCAGTCCCTCGGCAAAGGCCAGTCGGAAGGCAACGCCCAAGAAGAAGGGCGGCCTCGGGCAGATGCTTGGCATCGTCATGGGTGGGGCGATGGCGATCCCGATCACGTTGGCGATCCTGATCTGGGGATTCCAGAAGGATCCGTTCAAGGTCACGAAGCACGTGCCCGAGTCGGTTGCGTTTCTTCTGCCGCAGAAATTCCAGCGGGGTGGTGGGAAGCAGGTGGCGGGTGGTCCCGACCTGTCCACCGCACCGACGCTCGATGATCTGCCGAGCGCCGAGACGGCCGTCGTCGACACGCCGCCCGCTGAGCCGGCGGCGGCCGAGGAACCAGCGACGGAAGAAACCGCAACGGGCGAGATCGCCGGCAGTGCCCCAGAGCCCGACGTCGCTAGCGTGGCGTCCAGCGCACCGGTCCAACCACGTGGGCTCGATGAACTCCTTCAGGAACCGGCAGCCGTGGAGCCGCAGGTGCCGCCGGCTCCCGTCGTCCCCGAGCCGGAGCCGCTCGACGTGTCGGGACTCGAGCAGGCGGTGGCCGACTCGGCCGCCGCACTCGACGCCGTCAAGGCAAGCGGCGATCCCGTTCGCAAGACACGCCTCGTCGAGTGGTACAAGCAACTGGCCCGCATGGCTCAGGAACTCGCGATGCTCGAGCGCATCGCCGCCGATAGCGGGAGGCCGCTGACCGCGACTCCCGACACGGTTGCCGGTTTGCATGCAACGATCCTCGCCCAGCCCGAACTGATCGACGATCTGGCCAGACTCTCGCGGAACTGGCTGGCGTATGCAAAGCGGGGCGGCGACGGCCTGGTGATGCCGGCCACGTTCACTGGTTCACGTCAGGTGGGTCCCTACTGGAGTTCGCGAGTCACGATTGCCGAAGCCGGCGGTGGGGCACGCGAGCTCTCGATCATCTCGCGGGCCGAGCCCGCGGCTCTTCCGGGCGACGTGATCCTGATCACGGGCCTGGCGATGGACGGCGACGTCGTCTGGGCATCGGACATGCGGTCGACCACGGCGGCCGACGCCAACGGTGCGGCAGCCGAGCCAGCCGCCGTCCAGCCGGCCGAACCCGACCCGTTCGGCCTGCCGCCACTGTGACGGACAGGCCACCATCGGCCGCCTTCACGGCGCACGAGGTCGTGGCCGGCAGGCTCAGGGCGGTCGACGTGCTGGCGGCCAGCAGCGGCCGCCAACGGGCCGTTGGCCAGCGGCTCAATGCGCTCATCCAGCCACGTCCGGCGGAGGCTGCCGAGGAGGCGGCCGCGATCGACGAGCGGGCGGCCGCGGGAGCGCTCGGGTCGACGCTGCTCGCCGGCGTGCCGATCAGCGTCAAGGAATGTTTTCCCGTGCGGGGGCTCCTGACCACGCTGGGCATCCCGTCGAGACGCGGTGTGGGGGACAGCCACGATGCGCCGCTGGTGGAACGCCTGCGGGCCGCCGGAGCGGTCGTGATCGGAAAGGCGAACGTTCCCCAGGCCATGTATCTCCACGAAACGACGAACCCCGTCTGGGGCCGCACGCTGCACCCGTTCGATCCGGAGCGGGGCCCGGGAGGCTCCAGTGGCGGCGATGCGGCGCTCGTCGCCGCCGGAATCGCGACGCTTGCGGTTGGCAACGACCTTGCGGGCAGCCTGCGGCAACCGGCTCATGCCTGCGGGATCGTCGCCATCATGCCCCGCACCGTGGCGCTCGGCGACGGCGGAGCCTTCGACACGATGCCCCACCTCTCGGCCGTGCATCCGCGGGCCGGCTTTCTCACGCGGACAGTCGGCGATGCCGAGCTCGCGCTGATCGCAGCGGGGCTCCCGCTTGCCACGGCCGCGCCGCGATGCGTCGCTTGGTGGGACAAGACCGGCCCGATCCCGGCCTCGCCGGCGATCCGACGGGCCGTTCATGAAGCAGTCGAGCGGCTGACGCGGCAGGGAATCGTGACCGTTCGCATGAGCGCCGATCTGGCCGTCGCGGCGGCCTGGCTGCACCTCGCGATCCTCGCTGCCGACGGGGGAGCCGATGTGCGTGGCCTGTTCGCCGGCTCGCAGCCGATGCCGGGCGTTCGCAGGCTGCTCGCCATCGCCGGACTGCCGCGCCGCTGGCGGCCGGCCGTCGCAGCGTGCGCTCGGCTGCTCGGCAGGCGCATCGAGGCCGAGGGTGTGTCGCGGACCGGACCGCGGACATCCGCCGAGCTCGCGGCACTCGTCGCCGCGCGGGACGCGCTCGCCGTCCGATTCGCCGCGGCCGTTGCCGGCTGCGATGCGGTGGTCTGCCCCGTGTCTGCCTTGCCGGCACTGCGTCACGGCACCGCGGCCCGCCTCGTGCTCGCCGCCGCGCCGTGTCTGCTTGCCAATCTCCTCGATCTCCCGGCCGGCGCGGTGCCGGTGACGAGCGTGCGTGCCGACGAGGAACACGGTCGCCCCTGGAGCTTCGATCCCGTGCTCCGCACCGCCGCGGAGACCGACCACGGCAGCCGCGGCCTGCCCGTGGGCGTTCAGGTCGTCGGCTGCCCGGGCCATGACGAGGCCACGGTTCTCCGCGTCATGCACCTGATCGAAACCGGCTCGCCTGCGCGGCACTAGAGCGCATTCGACTTTGGTCTATCGCCCGGCGAGGACCCGAGTGTGAGTCGGGGCTGCCCGTGCCCCGAGAGCCGGACGTTCGCTCCGTCCATCCGGGACTTCGCTCACTCGATGCTGCCTGCGCTGGCCAGCAACGCCGGCTCTCGGGGCACGGGCAGCCCCTCGCGGGTACTCGAAGGCCGAGGAAGCCCGGAGCGCGAGCGACGGGTAGACGCTTTCCACCCCAACCCGCTCCGCGTCACGTCCACGGAGCGCCACCTGCTTTCCCCTCGCTGCTCAGCGGTAGAGCGCACTCGACTTTGGTGTTTGCCGGCCGGGGGCGAGGCGGGGCCGCGCAGAGGCGTCAGGCGAGCGGGTTTTCCAGGCGGACGCTCGGAAAGCGGCTGAAGTCGGTGTCGGCGGATGCGACCGCCAACCCATGCTCCAGAGCCAGCGCCGCCAGATGAGCGTCGGGCACATGCTCGGCACGCAGCCCTGTTGCGGCAAGCAGTCTGCCCAGAACGGCCTGGTGGCGGGGCGTAGGGTTCGGCACCCAGGCTGGTTCGCAGGACAGCCACTCGTCTACCTGCCGCCACGCCGCGGCCACGCTCGCCGGTCGCTCGAAGAGCCGCTGGTTGCTCGTGAGCCGCACGAAGGCCAGAAGGCTCGGCCATGGCAGGCCGAGGGGCACTGCATCACTGAGCCGTTCATCGAGCCAGGCCCGGGCCCGTTCATGCTGTGGAAACGACGTGGTGAACGCATACACGAGGATGTTTGCATCGACGAGCCTCATCGGTGGCCTTCGCCTTCGGCGGCTGCCAGCGCGGCGGCGACGTCATCGACATTCGGCAGGCGGCACCGACCCAAGTCAGCCGGTTGCGTGCGATACGGGGCGCGCACGCGGGGCTCGTGCATCCCGGCAAGGCCCCGCCGGAGGGCCTCGTTCACGACTTCCTTGAGAGGTTTGTCGAGCGTTTGCCGCAGCTGCTCGATCCGAGCAGCGACATCATCGTCGAGAGACAGTGTCGTTCGCATGCATCAAAGCATAAGCGTGCTGATGCTTTGATGTCAAGATATGGGTCGGTGTGAGCGTCGCCTCGCGCAAGCGATCTATCAAGGCCGGATCTGCCTAGCCGGCCATTCGTGCGGCGATCACGCGGGCCATCATGCCGATGCCGAGCACCTCGCAGGCGGCACCCGCTTCGATCGCCGCCTTCGGCATGCTGAAGACCACGCTCGAGGCCTCGTCCTGCACGATCGTGTGCCAGCCGCGGGTCCGTAACTTGTGGAGCCCCTTCGCCCCGTCGCGTCCCATGCCGGTGAGCACTACGCCCGTGCCCGTCTGCGGCCAGTGGTTCGCCACGCTTTCGAAGAAGACGTCGACGCTCGGACGGAAGAAGATCTCGCGGGGTTCGGCCCGGTATTCCAGGGTGCGGCCGGGCGAGAGCACGAGGTGATCGTTGGTGCCGGCGACCAGCACGTCGCCGGCGAGCGGCTGCTGGCCGTGTTCCACCACGCGGACCGGGCGGCCCGTGCGGTCGCCGAGCCACTTCGCCAGCCCTGGCGCAAACGCCACATCGACGTGTTGCACGACGATCACGGCCACGTTCCAGTCGTGCGGCAGCGGAAAGAGCAGATCGGAGACGGCCTTGGGGCCGCCTGTCGAGGCACCGATCACGAGAAGCCGTGGCGGGCTCGAGCCGGCAGCCGCACGCTGCGAGCGCCGGGGGTCGGCGGTCGCACCCACCAGTTTGGCGATCGTGCCGATCTTCTCGACGAGGGCGCCCGCACCGCTCACCTCGCCGGCCGGACCGAGCATCGGCGTGTCGACGGCGTCGAGTGCGCCGTAGCCCATCGCGTCGTAGACGAGCGAGATGTTGCCGCTCACCGTCGCGGTCACGACGAGGATCGCGCACGGCGACGAGGCCATGATCTGCCGCGTCGCCTGGGAGCCGTCCATGTGCGGCATGAGCAGATCCATCAGGATCAGGTCGGGACGGTCGCGTTTGGCCATCGCGATCGCCTCGACCCCGTTGCCGGCGGTCCAGGCCACCTCGTGGTCGGGCAGACTGTCGACCACCCGCCGCAAGGCCTCGCAGGCCGCCCGCATATCGTTGACGATGCCGATTCGCATGTGAGTTCCCGTCTAGGCCGTCGCCTCGCCGATCAGATCGACGATCGTATCGACGAATGTCTCGTCGTGGAAACTGCTCTTCGTCAGGTAGCGGTTGGCCCCGGCATCGAGGCCCCGAAGGCGGTCTTCCTCGCGGTCCTTGTACGAGACGATCACGACGGGGGTCTCGCGGCGGGCAGGGTCGGCCTTGAGGAGCGAAACCAGGCCGATTCCGTCCATCCGCGGCATGTCGACGTCGGTGACCACGAGGTCGTAGTGGGTGCCGCGAATCGCGTTCCAGCCGTCCATGCCGTCGACGGCGACGTCGACGGCGAACCCGCGGGCCTGCAGCAGTTGCCGTTCCAATTCGCGGACCGTGATCGAGTCGTCGACGACGAGAATCCGTTTTCGCTGCCGGGCCTGCTCGGCCATCCGCTCGAACTCGACCCGCGTGAGGCGGCGGCCCATGAGCACGTTGTCGATCGAGCGGACGAGATCCTCGACGTCGACGATCAACACCGGATCGCCGTTTTCGAGGAGCGAGGCGCTGTTCACATTCGGCACCTTGCCGAGCCGCAGGTCGAGGGGGCGAACCTCGAGGTCTCGCTCTCCGAGGAAGGTGTCGACGATCAACCCGAACTGCTGTCCACGGTCGCTGATCACGACGACGGGCATCGGATCGGCGGGAGGTGCTCCCGGCGTTTCCAGAATCTGGGCCGCCATCACCAGGCCGATCGAGACGCCGTCACGGTTGAAGTATTGCCGGCCCTCGACGGTGTGGATGTCGCCGGCCTTGCAGAAGAGGATGTGGTCGATCCGCGTCAGCGGGAAGGCATAAGGTTCGCCACCTATCTCGACGAGCAACGCCCGAATCACCGACATCGTGATCGGCAGTTGCAGCGTGAACACGGTCTGGCGGCCGGGCTGCGTGGCCACGCGAACGCTGCCGCCGACGCTCTTCACCATGCTCTGCACCACGTCGAGCCCGACGCCACGGCCCGAGATCTCCGTCACCTGGTCCTTGGTGGAGAAGCCGGGAAGGAAGAGAAACTCGAGGAGTTCGAGTTCCGTGAGCTGGTCGGCGACCTGCCGGGCCACGAGGCCGCGGGCCACGGCCTTTACACGCAGGTGCTCGACGTCGATGCCGCGGCCGTCATCGGTGATCGTGATCTGGAGCATGCCGGCCCGGTGCCGCGCCTCGAGCCGGATCGTGCCTGTGCCGGGCTTGCCGGCGGCCTCGCGGGCCGCAGGCAGTTCGATCCCGTGGTCGAGCGAGTTGCGGATCAGGTGCGAGAGCGGCGCCTCGAGCTTGTCGAGGATGTCGCGATCGACGCCGGTCTGCTCGCCGCGGACTTCGAGCCGCACCTGCTTGTCGAGCGTTCGCGCCACGTCGCGGACCAGTCTGGGGAACCCGCGGATCCCGTCGGCCAGCGGCCGCATGCGGCTCACGATCACCTCGTGGTGCAGCCGGTTGGAGAGGTCCTCGTTGCGGCGTGCAAAACTCTCGAAATCCTCCACATGGCGGGTGAGGGTCGTGAGGCCGGCGTCGGCCCGCTCGCGGATGGTCGTGAGCATGGCCGTGATCGAGGCGGGCACCGGCACGTCGGCCGCCTTGAGCTTCTCGTCGAGGGCCGCGATCGCGTCGCAGAGGTCGACGTCGGAGGCGCGGAGCTGCAGGAGCGCGTCGACGAACGGCCGCAACTGCCGTGTTTCGACCAAGGACTCGCCCGCGAGGCCCACGAGTCGCGTGAGACTCTCGGCCGAGACGCGGACGACACGATCGATCTGATCGGCGGGCCGCGCCGGGGCTGCCACGGGAGCCGCCGTCGCGATCGGCTCGAGGGGCGTGTCCGGGGCCGTCTCCGAAATGGCAGACGGGCCGGTAGACGGGACGAGGGCCGCCGGGAGAGCCTTGGCCGCGGCTTCGGCATCGGTGGCCATGCCCCCGGCCGGTTCCGCGAGCAGCGCGTCGAGTTCTGCGACGAGTTGTTCTGCGCGCTTGGGCCAGGGGCCGTCCGGCGCGAGCGCGTCGTCGGCCTTGGCGATCGCCCCGAGAAAATCGATGCCGGCGAGCAGGCGGTCGGCGTGCCGGGCCTGGACGCGAAACACGCCCTTGCCGGCCGCCACGAACACGTCCTCGAGCGCGTGGGCAACGCGGACGGCGGGGTCGAGGCCGACGATTCGGGCCGCACCCTTGAGCGAATGAGCCGCCCGCATCATCGATTCGACCGTCTCGGGCGACTTCTCCAGTTCCTCGATGGCGAGAACGCCCGCCGAGAGGACGGCCGTCTGGCTATCGGCCTCCAGCCGGAACAGTTCCAGCATCGAGAATCCGCTCAGGTCTTCAGCCATGGAGGCAGCCTCCGTTCATGGCGACACCATGTCGCGAAGGGCATCGAAGAGCCGTGACTCGTCGAGCAGTGCCACGGTCCGCTCCTGCCACTCGAAGAGGGCCGACGAGCAGCGGGCCGCGGCCTGACTCACGGTCGAGGGCACCGGGCGGAGATCCCCGCGGCCGACGCGATGCACGCCCGCCACGTCGTCGACGCCCAGCACCCAGCGTTCCGTGCTCTGGGGAGCGGTGCGTTCCACGACGATCAGCCGCGGCGTCCCCTCGGCGGGCTCTCCCGTCGGCGGTGAACCGCCGGCGGGCCCGCCCGACAATCCCAGGATCTTGTGCAACGACACGCACAGCTGCAGCTGTCCGCGGATGTTGACCAGCCCCGCCAGTGCGGTGCCGGTCCGGTGTGGGACCGTGTGCAGCGTGCGGGACGCGGTCACTTCGACGAGCGCGGCGGAGGGCAGCGCGAGCCACTCCCGATCGACGCGGAACACGAGCACGCTGGTGTCGGCCTGTTCCGCCTGCGCCGTGGGCTCCTCGAGGATGGCACGCCACGAATCGAGATAGCCCTCGGGGGCGTCGCGATCGAAGAACGTGCGGGCTGCGTCGGCGAGCACGGGGCAGTTGCGGCAGTGGATGAACGCCTGCAGTTCCGGGCAGCTGCGGTCGCCGCTGACGCCGATGATCCGCCAGCACTCAGGCATCGGTGCCTCGAGCGATGCCGGGACAGGTCGTGAATGCCTGGTCATGGGACCACCTTTCGGGCCAGCACGCGGGCGGCGGACTGGCGGTAGGTCTCGGCCATCCGCGCGTCGCCGCGTTGACGGGCCAGCAACGCGAGCGCGAGCAGTGCCTCCTCATGGGTCGCGTCGAGGTACAGCGTCTTGTGGAAGCAGCCTTCCGCGCGGTCAGGGTCGCCGAGCGACTGGTGCAGCATGCCCATCAGGAAAAACAGTTCCGGCGCGGGGGCGAGCCGGGGCCGCGACCGCTCGCAGAACTCCAGGGCCTCGAGGTAGCGGCGCTCGTTGGCGAGGCCGCCCGCCCGCTCCAGCACATCCTGCAGCGAGAGGGTTGGCTCCTCGGCAGCGTCCGCCACCGGCGCCGGGGCCACGCTGTCGCGGCGGGCCGCGAGCGGTCGGGGAGGCGAAGGAGGCACGGGCCGCACGGCCGCGGTGGTGGCTCGCGGTACCAGGTGGATCCCGCGGCGCAGCGCAAATACCGAGGCCCCACCGGCGGGAATCCAGTCGCCCTTCATGATCGGCGGCTCGGCGGCGCCGAGGACGAGGATGCCATCCGGGCGCAGGAGCCGGTCGACGGTTCGTTCGACGCGGCCCCGGGCCTCGGCCGTGAGGTAGATGAGGAGATTGCGGCAGAAGATCACGTCGTAGCGATCCCGGTCGGTACCGAAGTCGTCATCGAGGAGGTTGGCCCACGCGAACCGCACACCCGTCCGCACCGTGTCGTCGATGACCGCGCCGCCGCCGTCGACCTGGAACCAGCGATCGCGAAACGAGTTGTCGGTGTTGCGGAATGCGTTGGCCGAATAGCGGCCGCGCTGGGCACGGTCGAGAGCCGCGTGGCTCACGTCGATCGCGTCGATCACGAACTGCCCGGGTGTCAGGCCCGCGTCGAGGAGGGCCATGGCGACGGAGTAGGGCTCCTCGCCCGAAGCGCACGGGGCGCACAGAATCCGCACCGGGCCGCGGCCCGGCAGCGCGGCGATCGTGACGGCGAAATCGGACACGAAGTCGAATACCTGCCGGTCGCGGAAGAACCAGCTCTCGGCCACGATCACCTCCTCGACGAGGCGATCACGCTCGGCGCGGTCGGCCCGCACGAGGGCGGCGAACCGCTCCGGATCGTCGACGCCGAGGGCGGCCATGCGGCCGCGGACGGCCCGCGCGAGCGCCGCCGTGCCGATCGTCGAGGCGTCCAGCCCGATCCACTCCCGCAGCAGCTGTTCGACGCCCGTGAGGTTCATGATTCGTGCGTTGCCGTCGGGAGGGGGAACAAGCCGCTCGCCACGTCGGTCGGCAGGAGGTGGTCGATGGTAAGCACCTGAACGGTGCGGCCGCCGATCCGCAGAACCTGTCCCAGGAATGGCGCGTCAGGGAGCTCGAGAGATGGCAGCGACGCGTCGGCATCTTCGGAGGAGCAGATCGAGATCACGTTTTCCGCCACGATTCCCAGCCGCTGCGGCTCCCCGCCCCCGATCGTGAACTCGCAGACGACCACCCGGGTGCTGAGTCGCTCTGCCAGCGGCCCGGTGCCGAGCCGCAGACCGAGGTCGACCAGCGGCACCAGCTGCCCGCGGTAGGTGAAGATGCCACGGACGTAGTCGGGCGTGTGCGGGATCGGGCGAACCCGCACGAGCGGCAGCACCTCGACCACCCGCCGCGACGCGATCGCGTAGGCCTCGCCGGCGATGGTAAAGGTGAGGAGTTGCATGGGAAATCAAATCGTGAAGCGAGACACCTCCTCCTTGAGGTCGCCGACGGCCTCGCGGAGGTGCACCGTGGCGCCGTTGAAGTCGTTGAGCGACGAGGCGGTGCGGGTGGCCCCCTCGGCGAGCCGGATCATCGCTTCGCGGATCTGCTCGGCACCCTGGGATTGCGCCCGCATGCCCTCCGTCACCTGCCCGAAGCGGCCCGAGATGCCCTGCACGGCCGTGATGATCTCCCCGAGTTTCGCGGCCACGTCGCCGATCTCGCGGACGCCTGTCCGCACCTGCTCGGCGAACTTGTCCATCTCCATCACGCCGGCCGACACGCTGTACTGCATCTCCTTGACCATCCGCTCGATGTCGAGGGAGGCAACGGCGGTCTGGTCAGCCAGGCGGCGGATCTCGCGGGCCACCACGAGAAACCCGAGGCCGTATTCGCCCGCCTTCTCGGCCTCGATGGCGGCGTTGATCGAAAGCAGATTGGTCTGGTCGGCGACCTTGGTGATCGTCGTCACGGCGAGGTTGATGTTCGCGGCTCGTTCGCTGATGACGGCGAGCTTGGCGCCGAACGAGGAGGTGCTTGCGGCCAGTTGCCGCATCGTGCCGTCCATGCCGGAGAGGTTGACGCGACCCTCGGCCGCCATCGTGCCGGTGTGGCCGGCCATCTCGTTGATTTCGGTCATCGTTCGCAGCAGCTCCTGGCTGGTGACCGAAATCTGCTTGACGGCCGCCACGGCCTGGCTCGTCGAGGCGCCGTAGTCGGTGATCACCTGCTGCTGTTCGCTCGCCGTGGCCTGGATCGCCGTGGCCGTCGAGATCAGCGCGACCGACGAGTGCTGAATCCGGCCGATCAGGCCGCGGAGGTCGTTGGTCATGGTCTGGATGGCCGCGAGGAGCGCGCCGGTCTCGTCGTCGGACGTGCTGCCCACGTTGGCTCGCAGGTCGCCGCCAGCCACCTGGTTGGCGACGGCCACGGCGGTGCGGATGGGCGTGGAGATCGTGCGGGCGACCACGAGCGCCGCTGCCGTCACCCCCAGGATCGTGGCCAGTGAAAGCCCGATCACCGCGAGCCGCTGAAAGCGGACCAGACCGAACGCCTCGGCGGCGTCCTGCTTGACGACCAGACCCCAGCGAAAACTCGGCACGTAGCACCAGGCCGCGGCGACATCGGCACCGCGGTAATCGGTCGCCTGGCCGTAGCCTCGCTCGCCGGTCGCGGCCCTCTGCGTGGCGGTCGCCTGCTCCGAGTCGAGCGGAATCCGCATCCGGAACGCTGCATTCGCGGCATGCCGCAGGGGTGTCGTGATCATCACGGCGTTGCCAGTGAGTTCACCCGCGACGATTTCACCCGTGTCGCCGAGCCCGGTGAGATCGGAGAGCATCTTCCAGACCCGCTGCGTTCCGATCCCGAGGGCCAGCACGCCGCTGACGCGTCCCTCGTCGAATACCGGACAGGTGACGAAGGCGAGGGGCGTGGCCGACTTGCCGTAGGGCTGGAATCCCGACAGGTCCGACTGGAGGAGCGTTCGCGCGCGATCGAAGCCCGCGGAGAGTTCGGATGAGGCCAGCACACCACTCGTCAGGGGAGCGCCGCAGGGAATGGCATCGCCCAGCGAGAAGATCACGCGGCCGCGGGCGTCGATGAGCAGCAGATCGGCGTAGTCGAAGGCCTTGGCGACGTACATGAAGTATTCGCGAAAGGATTCGCCCGCTGACCGGAGGGCATCGGAGGAGTCGCAGGCGGAGAGCCGAAGAACCGCCTCCACGAACGTCGGTCCGCGGGCAAAGGCGGCGCCATCGCGGACGCGTTCCGACGCATAGGCCTCCAACTCGTTGGCCTTGCCGGCTGCGATCTGCACGAGGTTGTCCCGGACCGACTTCTCGAGGGCGGTCGCGGCAATCCGGGCGGTGATCGCCGTCAGGATCGCGCAGGGGATCAGCGCGATCACCAGGAACCAAAAGAGAAGACGGCCGGCGATCGACCGTCGCAGGCCGCCCTGGCCATGGGAAGAGCCGCTCATCGTGTGGCCTCCGGTGAGGCGAGGCGGCTCGGCGGGCCTCCCCGGGGATTGGCCCACTGTCCGCCCCAGGCCCGCTGCAGATCGGCGACGAATGCCTCCCATTCCGACCGCGATCGCGAAATCGGGAATGGCACCGGTCGCACCGCCGTGCGGCTCGTCCAGACGACGTCGAACTGCCCGTCGTCGCGGATCCGGCCGATGAACACCGGCCGCCAGGTGTGCTGTGTTTCCGGGTCGATGGCGATGATGCCTTCAGGTGCGTTCATGCTCTGGTGCCGCAGCGAGTTGCGAACGGGCCGCACGTCGGCCGACTCGGCCTCGCGGACCGCCTGCGCCCAGAGGCGAACGCTGTCATACGCGGCCACCATCACGTCCGAGGTCGTGCGGTCGCTGCCGTAGCGGGCCTTGAAGGCCCTCACGAACGTCAGATTCTCGGGCCGCTCGATGCTCTGAAAGTAGTTCCACGCGGCATAGTTGCCCGTCATGTCTGCGGCCGCCGGGGCCCGGAGTTCGTTTTCCGCCACCGCGAAGGTCACGATCGGCGTCGTTTCCGGTAGCATGCCGGCCGCGCGAACGGCACGGGCGAACGGCAGGGCCGAGTCGCCCACGACCGTGCTCAGGATGACATCGGGCTTCGCCGCAGAGATCTTGGCCGCGATCTCGTCGGCGTCGGTGCTGCCGAAGGGAAGGTAGGCCTCGCCGACGAGCGTCGCACCGAGCCCCGTAATTTGGTCGGCGGCGATGGCGTTGACGCAGTGAGGCCAGATGTAGTCTGAACCCACCAGGAAGAAACGGCGGGCCTGCAGCGTGTCGTGGCACCACTGGACGGCGGGTGTGATTTGCTGGTTCGGAGCGGCGCCGGTGTAGATGATGTTGGGTGACAGTTCCAGGCCTTCGTAGGCCATGGGGTAGACCAGCAAGTGGTCGTGTGCCTCGACGACCGGCAGTACGCTCTTGCGGCAGTCGCTGGTCCAACAGCCGAAGATCACGCCGACGCCATGCTCCCTGATCAGCGACTCCGCCTGCCTCGCGAAGGTCGGACCATCCGACGCGCCGTCGGCGATCACCCAGCGGACCGGTCGTCCCAGCAGACCACCCTGCCGGTTGATCTCCTCCAGGGCGAGCACCTCGGCGTCGATCATCGATCGCTCGCTGACCGCCATCGGGCCGGTCTGCGAGTGCAGAATGCCGACCACGATCGGCCGCCGCACCAGCAGCCAGCGGTCGAGCGCCAGCCAGCCACCAACGGCCGCCGCAGCCAGGATCGTGAGGAGCAGCCAAGACGCGATGCGGCCGGCCCTGGAGCGGTTGCGAAACAAGACGGTCATTCCGGTGACTGGCAAGGGTGACGCGGGCATGATGGGCGCTGAGGGATTCGCGGGGCCCGGTCTTGGCATCCGGACCGCTCCTTCAATCTTTGTCCATCTTTCCCGACCGGGCGACGCGCGGGTGAAAAAACCGTTGGTTTCGGGACGATCGTCCCGTTTTTCGCGGCGGGAGCAGGCCGTGTGACCGTTGGAATCAGTATCGCCGTCCGAGGCGGTGCCGGCGTCCGGACGCGCGTGCGGCCCCTTTTGTGGAGGGGGGCCGCTGCCGTCTGCTGGCCGCGTGGCTCCGAATGGGGTATATCAAGGCATCGTTGGCAACGATGCCGAGAGGCAGTGCTGCCGACCGAAGCGATGTGCGATTTCGGTCAAAAAGCACGTTGGGCGGCTTCAAGGAACGACCGATGAAATCCGTGGCGGGCACGTCGCGTGGGAACGACGCGGTTCAGCGGATCATCGGCATCTCGCCGTGGGCCGACCAGGTGCGCCGTTCGATCGAGCTGGTTGCGGTGCACCAGTCGAGCGTGCTCATCCTGGGGCCCAGCGGCACCGGCAAGGAGTTGATCGCGCGGGCGATTCATGCCTGCAGCACCCGCTCCACGAAGCCATTCATTCCGGTTGACTGCGCCGTGACCACCGGAACGCTGTTTGCGAGCCACATGTTTGGCCACGTGAAGGGCTCGTTCACCGGGGCCACGTCTTCGACGCTCGGCTGCTTCCGCGCCGCCGACACCGGCACGATCTTCCTCGACGAAATCGGGGAGATGGAGCTGGAACTCCAGGCCAAGCTGCTGCGGGTGCTGCAGCAGCGGGTCGTGGTACCGGTTGGCAGCCACCATGAGCTTCCCGTCGACGTCCGTGTGCTGGCAGCAACCAATCGGGATCTGGCGTCGGAGGTTCAAGAAGGTCGTTTCCGCGAGGACCTCTTCTACCGACTCAACGTCGTCGCCATTCGCACGATTCCGCTGCGAGAGCGGATCGAGGACGTACCGGTGCTGGCTGAGCGGTATCTCGCCGAACTGGCCGCCCGCCACGGCATGCCGATGTGCACCCTCTCGACCGCCTCGCTCGATTTGCTGCAGCAGTACACGTGGCCGGGCAATGTCCGTGAGCTGGAAAACGTGCTCGAACGGGCGGTGATGTTTTCGTCTGGCGACCAGATCGACCCGGATGCTCTCAGCGGCTTGATGACGCCTGGCACGGGCGGCGAGTCGTCCTCCGTCGCCGCGGTGGGACAGATGGCGATGGCCGCCAGCCGGGGCATCGTGTCGCCGACGCCTTTGCCAGGTGTCTATCGGGTCGAGCCCAAGATGATTTCCGCCGCTCCCGGCGGCGCTCCGACGGCTGCCCAGCCGGCAGCCGGGCCGGCGGAGGCCGACTTGTGGCCCACGCTGGCCGACGTGGAGCGGTTGCACCTCGAGCGGACGCTGACCGCGACGATGCAAAACAAGTCACTCGCCGCCAAGATGCTGGGCATCGACCGCTCGGTGCTGCGTCGCAAGTTGCAGCGGTACGGGCTCGACGACGCGGCGGAGGGAGAGTAACCGGCCGGTCAGCCCGCCTTGGCGCGGATGACGGCCGCGTCGTCCTCCGGCACGCGGAGCCGCAGCGTGGCCGCCGCGGGCGGAGCCCGGCGTTCCTGGGCGAACCCGCGAGATCCGCTGCTGAGAAACCCGCTGAGATGGTTCACCGGCCCGCTGCCGAAATCCTGGCGGAGAACGTCGAGGACTTCTTTCCAGGGAAGCCCGCGGCGATAGATGACCCGATAGGCCGCCTTGAGTTCGGCGATGTCTTCGGCAGAGTGACCGCTGCGCCGCAGGCCCACGACATTGAGGCCGACGATGCAGCCGCTCTGACCATCGACGAGCATGTAGGGCGGAACATCCTGAACGATGCGGGCGTGGCCGCCGACCATGGCGAGTCGGCCGATGCGACAGAACTGATGAACGGCGACGGCACCGGAGACAAAGGCCCGGTCTTCGACGATGACGTGTCCGCCGAGAAGGGCGGCGTTGGCGCAGATGCAGTTGCTTCCGACCACCACGTCGTGGCCAAAGTGCCCGCCGGCCATGACGTAGTTGTGGCTGCCCACGGTGGTCGCCGCCTCGGGCTTGAGTGCCCGGTGGACGGTGACGTATTCGCGGAACACGTTGTGATCTCCGATGACCACGCGGCCAACCTGCTGGGGACGGGCCGTGTGCTGGGGTGCACCACCGATGACGGCGTGTTCGCCGAACTCGTTGTGACACCCGGCGGTGACGCCGGACTTCACGACGGCCCCGCTGGCCACCGTGCAGAAATCACCGAGTTCCGCGTCTCCTTCGACCGTCGCGAAGGCACCAATTTTCACACCGACTCCGAGTCGTGCATCCGGACTCACAACGGCCATCGGATGGATGCTCACGGCGTGCCTCTCTGAGGAGAAACGGCAAAGGGGACCGCGGGGTTATCGGCCCGCGTCGCAGGTGGATTCAATGCCAGTTTCACTTTGCCGGGACAGCCGCCCCGGTCCCCCCGGGCTTGCCATCCGCCGCGAACCCCCAGGCTTTCCGCGTCGGGTCGGTGACCTATACTCCAGCCGTGACGCCGCCACGATGGAAAACCCATTAGCGGCCCGTCATCGGCCCCCCTCCCGGAAAGGACTGTGCATGGCCTCGCGAGAAGAACGGTATGCAGATGCCGAAAAAATCAAGGACGCGGGCGACCTGGCCGGGGCCGTGGCGGCGCTCGAAGCGGTCGTTGCCGACGAGCCCGATTTCGCCCTCGCCCACTCGGCCCTTGCCGCCTGGTGCACCCGCATGGAACGGCATCAGGAGGCGGTGCGGCATGCCCGTCGTGTGGTGGAACTCGAACCGCAGGACGCCTTCAGCTACACGGCCCTCAGTGTGGCCTGCATGCGGGCGGGACTGATCCCCGAGGCAGAGGACGCCCTGGCCCGCTCGCGAATGCTGCAGGGCTGAGCAGCAGGCAACGCGGGTGGCTCTCCGTGAGGGAGGCGCGGAGCGGGACAGGTTGGAGACCTTATACCCCGCGCTTGCGCTTGGGGCTTCCCGACCGCTACGCCCGGGCGCCCGAGCGACACGTGAACGAAACCGGGAGCCGGGGTCGGGCGAAGCCGACGAGCGTTGAAGATTTCGCCCGCCGCGGCCAGGCCCCGCCGTACACGCCCAACGCGAAATATTCCCGCGAAGGAGGCTTTGCCCGACCTCGGCGGCGCCAGCGCGAAACCGGCTAGCCACCCCGGCACCGTCTCAGTCAGGCCCGTCTTCCCCCGGGGCTCCCTGACGGCGAGCATGGGCAACCCCGAGCCCACGAAGCCCAGAAACAGGAGCCGTTCACTCCTGTGGTTCAGCCGCCGCCGGCTCCTGCATGCCGAGAGCCGTTTCGAGTTCGCCCAGTCGCTGCCGGTCATCGGGCGAGAGTTTCGACCTGGTCAGGCCTCGTCTGCGGCCGGCTTCCAGGGTGCTCCGCGCCCCGGCCTCGTCACCATTGCGAAGTTGGGCCCACGCCAGATGCAGAGACTTGACGTCGGTGGGCTGGAGCACGGCCTCCTCGAGATCGGCCACCGCCTCGGCGTTCTTTCCGGCGGCGAGCCTCACCATGCCTCTGGTGTCGAGGAGATCGGGAAGCGGTCCGAGTTCGGCAATGGCCTGGTCGATCAACGTCTCGGCTTCCACCACGGTCTCGGGCTTTGCCAGATGGAAGGCCAGGTTGTTGGAGACGATGGCCTTCTGCAACGTGTCGAGATCACCCTTGGCGAGCAGTTCGCGGTACACCTTCTCGGCGTCCTGTTGCCGGCCCTCGAGGCTGAACAGCTCGGCCTCGAGCAGTTGCACGACGACCGACCCAGGGTCGATCCGCCTCGCCTTGGTGAACCAGGGACTGATTCTCTGGACGAACTTCTCGGGAGCATCCTGGCAACGGACCACCTGGACCGCCGTCGTGAGGAACCGTTCCAGCGGGATGTCGTCTCGGCGTGATTCCAGCAGGTCGAGGGCTTCGTCCACACGCTTCTGACGACCGAGGAAATCAGCCCGCGCCACCACGCCCTCGATCGCCAGATCGGCGTATTGCCCGAAGACCTTGTCGGCAGCCTTGGGAAAGCCGAGCTGCTCCATCAATTTCGCGACGGCATTGAGTTGTACGGGTTGGTTTCCGGGGACGATGCCGCCGGGCATGAGTTTGCGGGCCGCGTCGGCGGCCAGTTTGCGGTCTTTCTGCGCGATCGCGAGTTTGGCTTCGAGCGCGATGGTGATCGCCGAGTCGGGGCTCGCCTTCTGGAGCCTCGTCAGCCACGGTCGGGCCGCCGACAACTCCCCATGGTCGATCAATTTCTCGATCAGCATGGCGATGTAGGCGGGGGGCGCGGCAGGTCCGGCCACGATCGACACGAACTGGTTGCGACACTCCTCCCATTGCCCGACCTTCTCATGCAACTGCGCCCGCATGATTCGTTGGGCCGTTGACAACGGCTGCTTCCGCTCCAGTTCGCCAAGCACCACGATGGCCTGCTTCCAACTTGCCGGCTCCGGCCTGTTGGTGAGCAGTTTGATTTCAAGGGCGGCGTCTTCGGCCGTCATGTCGCCCCTGTCGTCGACGTTCTGGCGGAGGAGTGCCATCGCTTCCTGCATGTCGCGGAAGTTGCCCCGTTCCGCGATCAGTTCGGCCAGCGAGCGGCGTGCCCAGGCCTTGTCCGACAGCGCCGCGGCGGACGTCTCCGGCGAGGCGATGATCGTGCGGAGCGCCTCCTGAGCCGGCCCAAGACGACCGCAGCGTGTGAGAAATGCCGCCAGGCCGCGGTTCGTCTCCAGATCGTCCGGAGCGACCTTCACCGCGTCGCGGAAGGCCTGTTCGGCATCGTCGATGCGGCCGAGCATTTCGTATCCCTGGCCGAGCACGAGTTGCCGCTTCGGCTCGGGCATGAGCTCCGCAGCCTTGGCGAGGGTGCGTTCGGCCGCCGGCTTTTTCCCAATGGCGATCTGGTGGGAAAAGAGCGCGAGCCAGACCTCGCTGCGGTCCGGCGCCACCTCGGTGGCTCTCAGCAAGGTGTCGGCCGCACGCTCCTGCTTGCCCGAACGGGCGAGCAACTGCCCGAGCCACAACAGGTCGTCCGGATTCGTCGAGTCTTTGTTGACGCTCCGCTCCGCGAACGCGACGGCATCGTCGAAGCGGCCAGCCCGGACCTCGGCCTCGGCCGAGAGTCTCTCGAGGCCCTCCTGCCCTTCGACGCCAAGGGATTCCATCGCTTTCTGCGCCTCCTCGAGGCGATTGGTGGAGTAGAGCAAGGCGACCAGCCTACGGACCACGGCTGGATTCGCCGGTCCCAGCGCGATCGCTTTTTTCAGGCGATCGATCGCCGCGGAGACGTTGCCTCTGATGCCCTCGATTTCCGCGAACTGGATCTGGATCTGGCTCCAACCAGGGCGGTCGTTTTCCGCCTCGATGAGCAGGTTGCGGGCATCGTCAAGCGATGACTTTTCGACCGCCGTCAGGCGGCTGGCGTCCTCGCCCGCAGCCTGACGCTTCATCGCCGACAAGCGGACTTCGAAGATTCGCACGCCCGCTTCGGCCACCCGTGCTCGAGGCGATCCCGTGCCCGCCACCTCGCCGACCTTGGCCGCCGATGCCCGGGCTTTCTCGAGGTCACCTTGATTGGTCGCGAGTTCGAGCAGCGCCTCCCAAGGGCGGATGTCCTGGGGCTTTCGCAGGGCGACCTCGCGCCACAGCCGCTCCGCCGCCTCGGCGTCGCCCTGACCAAAAGCGATTCCGGCGAGGGCGACGAGCACGCTGGCGGCCTCTTCATCGTCGAGATCGGCCGCCCGCTTCTCGATGTCGTCGAGTTCGGCCGTGGAGGCGTCGCTGCCGCCCCGTGCGGCGACCTGGGCACGCACGACGAGGAGGTTGGCGCTGTTGGCGACACTGGCGGGCGCCTTGGCCAGCACGGCGGCAGCCGCCTCCGGTCCCTCGCCCTTGAGGGCGAGCGTCGCAAGCGCCGACCATACCCTGAAATCGGCTTCCTGGTCGGCGAGTGAATCGAGCAGTGCCCGAGCCGCCTCCGACTCGCCCTTCTGCACAAGCACGTCGGCGCGGAGCAGCCCCACCTGCGTCGAAGTGACGTCGGGCGACTGCTGCAGCATGTCGAGGAGGGTGTCGACGCCGCTCCAGTCGCGATCCTGGGCCGGCAGTCGCGACTGCTGCTGCATCCGGAGTTGGAACAACGGATACCAGAGTTGCGGTATCGCGGCGAGCCGTTCCGGCGGCACGTTCTGTGCAATCGACTCGAACTCCTCGAGTGCCTCGTCGATCTTGCCGGCGGATGCGAGTGCGGTCGCCTTGCCGGCCCGGGCCGCCAGGGATGTCGGGTCGTCACTGAGGATGCGGCGGTTGACGTCGAGTTGGGCATCGTACTCGTCGAGCTGAGCGTGGCATTGGCCGAGGTAGAGGTCGACCTGGCGAACCATCTCCGGTGAACCGACCACCAGGGGACGAACGAGTTCGAACTTGGCCTTCGCCTCGGCCCACTTGCGTTCAGCGACGAGCGTGCGACCCTCGAGCAGCCCCACGGCCGGACTTGCGACGCCGTAGAGTTCTTTGATTCGGGCGATCGCCTGCCGCACGTCGTCGAGTTTGTTCTGTTGCAGCAAGGCATCCGCGAGCATCAGCAGGAGGGATGCCCGGTTGGGCAGTTGCTCGATCCCGTCGAGGAGTGCCTGCTCTGCTTTCGCTGGGTCGCCCTGCTGCAACGCGATGGCGGCCAGGCCTCGGTAGGCACGTTCATCGCCGGGGAACTTCTCGCGGGCCCGGTTTGCCATCGTTTCGGCCGTGGAGAGATCCTTCTCGGACAGCGCGAGTTCGAAGCGGGCGAAGATCGCGTTGACGTCGTCCGGGGCGATCTCGAGAGCCTTGGCGACGTCGTCCTTGGCAGCAGCGAGGTCACCCCGCTGGCGGTGCCAGTTGCTCATGGCCAGCCAGGCCTGCACGTCCGAGGCATGCGTCTCGACCAGTCTTTCGAGGACCGCCGTCGCCGAGTCGCGGTCGCCCATTTTTTCTTGAAGGATCGCCGCCAGAATGATGTAGGCGTCAGTGGGACCGACGACTTTGCTCTGCGAATCGAACCGCTTCGACGCCAGATCGAAACCGACCATTTCCGCGACGACCTTCGTCGCCTCGTCGAAGTCGCCGGCGCCGAGATAGGACTGCGCCAGCAGGAGTTGGATCTCCCCGGGACCGAGCGGCTTGCGGACCGACTCGTCGCCGGCACCGTCCTCCGCGGGCTCAGGCGGAGAGAGTTTGCCCGATTCGAGACGCTCCCGAAGCACCTGAAGGTGTTCTCTCGCGTCGGCTGCCCGGCCGATGCGAAGTTGAAACTCCGCCAACTGACGACGCAGGTCGTCGTTCTCCGGATTGCGGCGAACGGCCGCCTCCACGGTGTTGTAGGCTCGCGCGATGTCATTGCGAGTGGCGTCGGGCGCGGCGGCCCTGCCGAGCATCAGTTTGGCGTATTCGGCGTAGGCTTTGTCGTCTTCGGGGCGGAGCCCGATGTAGCGGCCGTAGATCGCCATCGCCTCGGCGGTTTTGCCCTCGTCCAGGCGCATCTTGGCCAGTTTGGCCAGACTGCCTGCATTGCGCGACACCTGAAACCGACGCAGGAAGATGACGGCGACAATCCCGCCGATCACGATCGCGAGCAGCGCGACGAGAAACTTCAGATTGATCCGTTTCACAAGCCAACGATCTCCGAGACGGCGTTCGACGCCGACGTTTGACGGGATACGAACCGACCCCGAACCCGCAGTCTACCAGCCGTTTTCCCCTCCCGGCCATGATTCGGCTGCGGGGCGGGGCCGCCGGCATCCTCGCGGTCGGGGCAGAGTGTGCCCGCCGGCCATGCCCCGCCGTTTTCCGCGCTGAAAATCGCCCAAAGATCAGCGGTCTGGCGGGACGATAGTACGGATGGCAGTGACTCTGCCGATTGCGACGACTCTGCGGCCGACCGGCCGCTCCGCCCGCCCCGTGCAGCCTAGTGATCCACTCGAGGACGGCTCCGATGACCATCGCCAACCCGCTTTCCCAACCCGTCGGTGCTCTCTCGAGGGCTCCGCGTTTTCTGAGTCGGGTCGCCCCGTTGCTCGTGACCGCCGCCCTGGCAACGGCGGTCTCGGCCGCTGAGCAGGATCGCGCGAAGGCGGTGACTCGATCAGCCTCGGGGCAGCGATCGACGGCGATCGTCGATCGCGCGGTCGTTCCTGCGGGTGGCGCCGCCTGCCAGCAATGTGGTCCGGGCGGATGTCGTCACGCGCACGCTGCGGCCCACCGTCACCATCGTGATTGCAGGGATGGCGCCTGCGCACCGTACTGTCCGGTGCGACCGAGCACGTTTGGGTTCTACGGAACCCAATGGCGACGGTGGCCGGGGCAGGGCGTGGTGCCCGTGTCGAACGAGCAGGCCGTGACGCCAGCAACGCCCCCGAAATCGGAAGTCCCGGGTGCCGACGAGGAGTCTCGAGGTCCGAAGCCGTTCGAGCTTCCGGAGCCCGAGGACGAGTCGGCGACAGCGCCGACCGACGACACGGCCGACGATCGGAAGTCGCTGCCCGCCGACGCGCCGCTGCCCCCCGAACCCGAAGCTGAGGAGCCGGAACCCGTCGAGCCGAAGCGGGGTCGCGGGCCCACGGAGCGCGAGACACCGAACCGACCGACGAAGCCGGCGGAGGGTGAGTCGGCCCCCGCTCCGGAGCCGCGGGAATTGCCCCGCGGCGAGGAGAAGCCCGCGGCCGCCACCGAGACGCCCCCGTCCCCCCGGCCCGAGGACGAAAACCTGTTCGACGACTCAGCCGCCAGAAAGGTCCGCCGCAAGATCCCGGTGCAGGATGCGACTCGTCCGGCCGTTGTCGGATCGGCTGGCGGGGTGCAACCCGCCGCTCACCAACCCGCCTTCCCAGCTGCCGAACAGTCGGCGGCCCCGATCCCCAGCCTCCGGCGGGTGCCCCAGGCCGTGCCGCGGGTCCTTTTCGATCCGCGGGCCGAGACGGCAAGGCTGCGGCAGCAGCCGTGACGGCCCGCCGGCACACGTCGCCGGACCGAAGCACAAACTGCGAGAGGCGGGAGTCGAACCCGCACGCCTTGCGGCACTGGAACCTAAATCCAGCGCGTCTGCCAGTTTCGCCACTCTCGCTGAGGGGTTCGCTGCGGGCCCCGACTGTCCGTTCGAGTCTACACCCCGGTCGGCGTCAGGGCTGCGAAGGATCGTCACGGTCGATCGTCACCGTCTCGAGGAGTCGATCGAGATTGCCCCCACCGGCGTCGTTGCGCGGCGGCCACGCGGCGACGAGCATCTCCTGGAGCGGAGCGTCGGTGCCGGCGACGCCCTGTTGGGCGAAGCGGAGTTCGAGTGACGCCACGTGTTTCGCCGGTTCGTGACGGGTATTCCAGTCACGGGCGAGGGCCGCCGCTGTCGGATTCCCAAACACGCGAATGCCCGGCCGCGGCAGGACCCAGAAAAACTTGTGCCAGCGGTTGCTGGCCAGCGACCCGAATCCGCCCACGGGCCGCTCGCGTTCCAGCGGCCGGCCGCCGCGAAGCAGATCGACGACGCTGCCGTCGGCCAGCGTCGCGCGGCCGTAGATCCACTGCTCTTGGGGAGGCACGGCGCCGAACATCGACCACTCCTGTTCCAGGCAGCAGGCGGCGATGGCGGCGGAAAGAGGCCGCGGCAGCCGCGCCCCGCCGAACAGCCCCCAGTAGTGTGTGAAACTCGTGGCGGCCAGCGCCACCGCGCAGCCGCACGCCCAGGTGGCCATCCTGCCAAGCCCCGCCACGCCGCCGGTCCGCGGTGCGCTGCCGAACGCCTGCCACACCCCCGCCGGTACCAGTGGCAGCCAGGCAGTCATACCGATCGGAGCGAAGAGGCCGATCGACATCGTCAGCCAGATGGCAGCGTGAAACATCAGGAACGCGGCGACCAGCACCAACCGCACCGCGGGCCTCGGGCAGGCGACGAGGATCAAGGGCGCGGCGAGTTCCACCGCCAGCACCGTCCACGTCAGGGGCCGGACGATCCAAGGGACGTTCGCCAGCAGCATGCCGAACCGGCTGCCATGGTCGTGAATCGAGAGCGCATGCGACATCGCCTCGCCGGAGAACCACGTCGCGTTGCATTTGGCCAGGCCGGCGCCGAAGTAGATGGCGACGAGTTGGAGCACGATCGCCAGGGTGGCAACGGAGCAGACGGCGGCCGGCGGTGTCGAGCCCCCGCGGCTTCCGCGCCGCCATGCGTCGATCGACCAGACCGACCCCAGGGGCAGAAACATCGACCAAAAGAGCAGGCATGCCAGCCACAGGTCACCGGAATGGGTGGCCGGTGTCGTACGGCGGATCACGCTCGCGACGACTACCCAGCCGACCACGCTGGCGGCGCGGGTCAAACAGCCGCAAGCGAGTAACACTCCGGCGATCCCCCCGGCCGCCAGCACGGCGCCGCCCCACCACGCCGCGTCGATGAAAAACAGCAGCGACCATTTCGCGGAATCGTCGTGAAATGCCCGCAACAGTTCCAGGGGAAAGATGCCGTCCGGCGTGAACATCAACACGAGATCACGGCCGTGAAGCAGACAGTCGGCGACGAGGATCAGCCCCAGGCAGATTCGGAAGGCCGCGAGGCTGCGAATATCGAGCGTGCAGCCGTCGCGCAGCCACCCCACGACGGCCTGGCCGAATCGCGATTCAGGATGGGACTGGTCCATGAGCGGCCGCGGCGGCGTCGCAATCCGGTGTTTCTTGTGCGAACCTGCCTCCGAAACTACAACATCGCGGCCGCGGTGGACGACCCCAATCCGTGTCCCGTGGCCCCGCAGCGCCGCCATCCGCGACGACGGGCCTGCCTGACGGAGGAGAATCGACGAGATGCACGTTCCCGTGGTGGTGCTCGGCGGCGGACCCGGCGGTTATGCCGCTGCCTTTCTCGCCGCCGATCTCGGCATGCAGGTGGCGCTCGTCGAGCAGGACGAACGGCTCGGCGGCACGTGCCTTTTGCGGGGCTGCATCCCCTCCAAGGCCCTGCTGCACGTGGGCCGCGTGCTCTCCGAAGCCCGCGAGATGAAGGAGTGGGGCGTCCAGTTCGAACGGCCCACGTTGAATCTCGCCGCGCTCCGGGACCGGAAAAATAAAGTGATCGCGGCGCTCACCGGCGGCCTTGGCCAACTCGCTCGGCGGCGGAACGTGACGATGGTCCACGGTACGGCACGGTTCGCAAACTCCACCACGCTGGAAGTGGCCTCGGCGACGCCCGGCGGCGGAAGCCAGAGGATCACGTTTGACCATTGCATCCTGGCCAGCGGTTCCCGGCCGGCGCGGATTCCGGCCTTCGACATCGGCAGCCCAAGGGTGATGGACTCGACTGGCGCGCTCGAGTTGGCCGACGTGCCCGAGTCGCTCCTCGTGGTGGGCGGTGGCTACATCGGACTCGAGATGGGCACCGTGTACGCCGAGCTCGGCTCGCAGGTGTCGGTCGTCGAACTCACCGACACGCTCCTGCCCGGCGCCGATCGAGACCTCGTCAAGCCGCTGCAGAAGCGACTCGAAGGACTCTTGAAGGCGATCATGCTCCGCACGAAAGTGGTGAAGATCGAAGACACGGGCAGCTCGGTTCGTGTTTCGTTCGAGGGACCGGACGGCCCGAGCGTGCAGGAGTTCTCGAGGGTGCTCGTCGCCGTGGGCCGTCGTCCCAACTCCGATGGCATCGGCCTCGAGAACACCAAGGTCGTCCTCGACCCGAAGGGCTTCGTCGGCGTCGACGGGCAGCAGCGGACGGCCGACCCGCACATCCTCGCGATCGGCGACGTCTGCGGTGAGCCGATGCTCGCGCACCGCGCGAGCCACCAGGGAAAGGTGGCCGTCGAGGCCCTGCACGGGGAGCCCGCGCTCTTCGCGCCGCGGGCCATCCCGGCGGTGGTGTTCACCGATCCCGAGATCGCCTGGGCCGGCCTGACTGAGAACGACGTGGCGGCCTCGGGTCGCGTCGTCGACATCAGCAAGTATCCGTGGGCCGCCAGCGGCAGGGCCCACGCCCTGGGCCGCACCGACGGCCTCACCAAGATCCTCGTCGATCCCGAGACCGACGCGGTCCTCGGTGTCGGCATCGTGGGGTCGGGTGCCGGCGAGTTGATCGCGGAGGGCGTGCTCGCCATCGAGATGGGTTGTTCGGCGCGTGACCTGATGGAGGCGATTCATCCCCATCCGACGCTTGGTGAGACGATGGCATTCAGTGCCGAGAATTATTTCGGCGTGGCCACCGAGATCTACCGGCCGCGGTCCGAGTTGACGCCGAAGTAGCCCGCAGAAGGGCTCCGTTGTGGTGTTGTTTCCGCGACGGCGCAATCGGCCTTTACGGGGCCCCGCAGCACCGGAATAATGCGAAAAGTTCGCCCACTTTTCCGGAGCCCCGCATGGCCAACCCCGACATCGACCATTCCGCGACCGAGGCTGCGGACAACGTCCTTTCAGGTGTAGGTTCCACGCCGCTCCCCCGGGGTGCCCATGCTCCGATGTCGATCGGCCAGATGAGCGACAACGCCTCCGGCCAGCCGGAACTCATCGACGGGGTCGCTTCGGTCGATACCGACCCGACCGAGACCCGCGAATGGCTCGACTCGCTGCGGTACGTGATCAACAGCCGCGGTGACGACCGGGCCGCGTACCTGCTCCAGGCGATCGAGCAGGAGGCGTATCGGCTGGGCGTGCCGATCCCGTTCTCGGCGACCACGCCGTACATCAACACGATCCCGCTCGACAAGCAGCCCCCGTTTCCGGGGAACCGCGAGATCGAGCGGCGGATCAAGAGCATCATCCGCTGGAACGCGATGGCGATGGTCGTCCGCGCCAACCGCGAGGACAAGAGCATCGGCGGTCACATCTCCACCTTCGCCTCGTCGGCGACCCTCGTCGAGGTGGCGATGAACCATTTCATCCGCGGACGTAGCGATGACTACTCGGGAGACCAGGTCTATTTCCAGGGGCACGCCTCGCCCGGCATCTATTCCCGCGCCTTCCTCGAAGGGCGGATCAGCGAGAAGCAGCTCGAGAACTTCCGCAGGGAACTGGCCGAGGGGGGCGGGCTGTCGAGCTATCCGCACCCCTGGCTGATGCCCGGCTTCTGGGAGTTCCCCACGGTCTCGATGGGCCTCGGGCCGCTGATGTCGATCTACCAGGCCAGATTCAACAAGTATCTCCAGGACCGTGGCATCAAGGACACGAGCCGGCAGCACGTCTGGTGCTTCATCGGCGACGGCGAATCCGACGAGCCCGAGACGCTGGGCGCGATCTCGTTGGCGGCCCGCGAGAAGCTCGACAACCTCGTGTTCGTCATCAACTGCAACCTGCAGCGGCTCGACGGTCCGGTTCGCGGTAACGGCAAGATCATCCAGGAACTGGAGGGTGTCTTCCGTGGCGCCGGCTGGAACGTCATCAAGGTGATCTGGGGCGACGAGTGGGATCCGCTCCTCGACAAGGACGAAAAGGGCCTGCTCGTCAAGCGGATGAACGAGGTCGTGGACGGCCAGTATCAAAAATACGTCGTCATGCCCGGCGGCTACATTCGGGAGCATTTTTTCGGGGCCGATCCGCAGTTGGCCGAGATGGTGGCTCACCTCTCCGACGAGAAGCTCAAGAAGCTCCGCCGCGGCGGCCATGATCCTGAGAAGGTCTACGCGGCCTATGCCGCCGCGATGAAGTGCCACGGCAAGCCGACGGTGATCATTGCCAAGACGATCAAGGGCTATGGTCTCGGCGAGGTGGGCGAGGGTCGCAACGTCACGCACCAGCAGAAGAAGCTCAACGAAGACGAACTCCGCGCCTTCCGGTCGCGGTTCGGGATTCCGATCTCCGACGACGAGGTCGCAAAGGCCCCGTTCTATCGTCCGGCTGAAGACTCGGAGGAGATGCGGTATCTCCGCGAGCGTCGCGAGGCCCTCGGTGGCTACGTGCCGACGCGGCCGCTGGAGTCGCCGAAACTCAAGACCCCGTCGCTCGACGAGTATCGCTCGTTCATCGAGAAGAGCGCCGGCCGGGAGGTCTCCACGACGACCGGCGTGGTCACGCTCATGGCGTCGCTGCTCAAGGACAAGTCGGTCGGGAAGTACATCGTGCCGATCGTGCCCGACGAGTCGCGGACGTTCGGCATGGATCCGCTCTTCAAGCAGTGCGGCATCTATGCCCATGCCGGCCAGCTCTACGAGCCGGTCGACTCAGACCAGCTGCTCTATTACCGAGAGGCCAAGGACGGACAGATCCTCGAGGAGGGCATCACCGAGGCGGGAAGCATGTCGAGCTTCATCGCCGCGGGCACGGCGTACGCCAGCCACGGCGTGCCGATGATCCCGATCTTCATCTACTACTCGATGTTCGGCTTCCAGCGGATCGGCGACTTGATCTGGGCCGCCTGCGACAGCCGGGCCCGCGGCTTTTTGCTCGGCGGCACCGCCGGACGCACCACGCTCAATGGCGAAGGGCTCCAGCATCAGGACGGCCACAGCCAGTTGTTCGCGATGGCCTATCCGACGGTCAAGGCCTATGACCCGGCGTTCGTCTATGAGTCGACGGTGATTATGCTCGACGGCATGGATCGGATGTACGCCAAGGGCGAGGACTGGATCTACTACATCACGGTCTACAATGAAAACTACGAGATGCCCGCGATGCCCGTCGGCTGCGAGGAAGGCATCCTCAAGGGGATGTACCGACTCCGCGACGTGGCGACGCAGCCGCAGCTGGCCGCGAAGCTCCCGCGCGTGAACCTGCTGGGCTCGGGAGCGATCCTCCGTGAGGTCATTCGCGCCGCGGATCTGTTGGCGGAGCATTGGGGCGTGGCGAGCACGATCTGGAGCGTGACCAGTTGGAAGGAGTTGCGGCGCGAGGCGCAGGAGTGTCGCCGTTGGAACATGCTTCATCCGGAGTCGTCCCCCAAGGCGAGCTATCTCGAAACGACGCTGGCCGGAGCGGATGGCGTGTTCGTCGCTGCGAGCGACCATGTGCGTGCCGTGCCCGAGCAGCTCGATCCCTGGATTCCGGGCGGTCTGTTCGTGCTGGGCACGGATGGCTTCGGCCGCAGCGAGCTTCGCACCCACCTTCGCCGGCACTTCGAGGTCGACGCCGAATGCATCGCCATCGGCACGCTCTCGCGGCTGGCGGCCGCAGGCGCGATCGGCTCGCATGTCGTCACTGAGGCGATGACGCGACTCGGTATCGATCCCGACAAGATCGACGCCGCCTCGGCGTGATCTCGCTGTCTGAGCGGGCCGGACGTTCCGGCATCGTCTTTCCATAAACTCCATCATCGTCCCATCCTCGAGTACCCGCGGAACCAGCCCATGGCCACCGAGTTCAAGCTTCCCGACCTTGGAGAGAACATCGCCTCGGGCGACGTCGTGACCGTCTTCGTGGCGGAGGGCGACGTCGTGAAGCCTGGGCAGGCGCTCCTTGAAGTGGAGACCGACAAGGCGGTGATCGAGGTGCCGTGTCCACCGGGCGGGCTGGTGTCGAAGGTGCTCGTCAAGAAGGGTGACACCGTGAAAGTGGGGCAAGCGCTCGTGCTGCTGGATGCGGCTGGGGCCGCTCCTGCGCCGAAGCCTGCGGCTCCTGCCGCCCCAGCCCAGGTCGCCGCACCTGCACCCGCACCAAAGCCGGTGGCGGCGCCAGCACCCACTCCGGCCCCAGTCCCAGCTGCACCGCGAGCTGCCGTCGTGGTCGAGGAACCGCCCGCCGTGTCGGCAGCGGCGGCGGTTGATCCCGCCGGGCCAGCGGTCCGCAGGCTGGCGCGTGAACTGGGGGTCGATCTCGCGCGGGTGAAGGGCAGCGGGTCTGCCGGCCGGATCGTCCGCGAGGACGTGATCGCCGCGGTCCGGCACGCGAGCGCCGCGCCCGTTGGCCGTTCGCGGCCCGAGTCCACATCGACGGAGCGGGATGACTGGGGGCCGATCCGCCGCGAGCAGATGTCGCGGATGCGGAAGACGATCGCGGCCAACATGGTCCGCAGCGTGCAGACGATCCCGCATCTCACCAACTTCGACGACGCCGACGTGACGGAGCTCGAGGCTCTCCGCAAGGCCAGTGCTCCGGAATACGCGAAGAACAACCTCAAACTCACGGCGCTCTCGTTCGTGATCAAGGCGGTGAGTCTGTCGCTCCGCCAGCACCCGGTCGTCAATGCGACGATCGACGTGGAGAAGGGCGAGATCGTCTACAAGGACTACGTCAATGTCGGCCTCGCGGTCGACACGCCCCGCGGTCTCGTGGTGCCCGTGCTCCGGGATTGCGACCAGATGTCGATTCCGCAGGTGGCCCAGGCGATCGCCGACACGGCGGAGAAGGCGAAGAACGCCCAGTATGGCATCGAAGATCTTCGCGGCGGCACGTTCACGATCAGCAATCTCGGGGCCGTTGGCGGGGTCTACTCCACGCCGATCATCAACTGGCCCGAGGTGGCGATCCTGCTCCTGGGCCGATCGCGAAAGATGCCCGTGATCCACGACGACCGGATCGAACCGCGGCTGATGATGCCGCTGTCGCTCTCGTACGATCATCGTGTCATCGACGGTGCGGCGGCGGCCCGATTCCTCAACGAGGTCATCGGCTACCTCGAAAGCCCGGGGCGTCTCCTGCTGGCCATGTGACCCAATCCCTCTTTTCATCGTTCCTGCGGCGGCTGGAACTGGAACCCAACGTGAGCACCATCGACAGCATTGATTCGGCGGGGACGGCGAGCCTCGCCTTTCTCGAGGAACTCTTCGACCAGTACCAGAACGACCCCGCGAGCGTGCCGGCGGATTGGCGCGGCTACTTCGATGCCCTGCAGGCAGGCACCGCCGAGTCCGTCGCGCCGGGGGGCAATGGCCTCGTGGCCACCAAGACGGTATTGGCTGGCAACGGTGCCGTGACCGCGCCGTCGGCCCGGCTCGTCGCGCCCGACGGGATCGCGACCGCCCATGCCGTCGCCATCGCCGACGGCGAGGTGAAACTGCCCGCGGCCCCCGCTGGTGAGGCGATGCCATTGCCGCTACCCCCGGTCGCCACCGGCACGGCTGGCGAGGAGCGGGTGGCGTTTCTGCAGGATCGCGTCGACCAACTCGTCCGCGCGTATCGCGTCCGCGGCCACCTGATGGCGGAGATCGACCCGCTTGGCCGACCGCGTCCGGGGCTGCCCGAACTCGATCCGGCCTTCTATCACCTCACCGAGGAGGACATGGACCGTTCCTTCTCGACCGACACGATCGAGGGGCCGCAGTCGATGTCGCTGCGGCAGATCATCAAGCGGCTCCGACACACGTACTGCCGCTCGATCGGCGTCCAGTTCATGCACATGGACGATCTCCGCGTACGGCAGTGGCTGCAGGTGCGGATGGAGGGCTGTGAGAATCGTATCCAGCTCGATCGTCGGCAGCAGTTGCGGATCTACCGGCAGATGACCACGGCCGCGGTCTTCGAGGAGTTCATCCAGAAGCGGTTCCTGGGAGCGAAGAGTTTCTCGCTCGAGGGATCGGAGAGCCTGATCCCGCTCGTTGAGATGGCCATCGAGCGGGCCGCCTCGCAGGAGATCGGCGACTGCGTCCTCGCGATGGCCCATCGCGGCCGGCTCAACGTGCTTGCCAACATCATGGGCAAGAGCCCGCAGCGAATCTTCCGTGAGTTCGCCGACATGGATCCGGAACTTCATGTCGGACGCGGCGACGTGAAGTATCACCTCGGACATTCGACCGACTACAAGGCGGCCAACGACCGGAGCGTGCACCTCACGCTCTGTTTCAACCCCAGCCACCTCGAGTTCGTCAACCCGGTGGCGATCGGGCGAATGCGGGCCAGGCAGGACCGCTCCAGCGACTTCTCGCGGCAAGGCGGGATGGTGATCCTCATCCACGGAGACGCGGCGTTCGCAGGCGAGGGCATCATCCAGGAGACGCTGAATCTCAGCGAGCTCGACGCCTACCGCGTCGGTGGCACGCTGCACGTGATCGTCAACAACCAGATCGGCTTCACGACAGGGCCGCGGGAATCGCGGTCCTGCATGTACGCCACCGACGTGGCGAAGATGCTCCAGATCCCGATCTTTCACGTCAACGGCGAGGACCCTGAGGCGGTGGCGCAGGTGGTCAATCTTGCCATGGACTTCCGCCGGGAGTTCCAGCGGGACGTGGTGGTCGACATGTACTGCTTGTGTCGGCTGACGAGGCCCGGCAGATCGCCGAGCAGCAGCAGGCGAAACTCGCGGCCGATCTCTCGGTCGCCAAGAGCGAGGAATACGTCCACAAGGACGACATCGGCGGGATGTGGGCCTTCTACATCGGCGGCCGCGAGAAGGACGCCGCCGAGGTGGACACCGGTGTGCGTCGCGATGTTCTCGAGAATCTGCTGATGCGGCTCGTGGCCCTGCCCGACGGCTTTCAGCCCCATGCCAAGATCAAGAAGTTTCTGGAGAATCGCGTGCAGATGGCGGCCGGTGCGATGCCGCTCGACTGGTCGGCCGCCGAGGCGCTCGCCCTGGCGACGATCGCCACGCAGGGGCTGCGGGTGCGGATCTCCGGCCAGGACAGCCAGCGGGGCACGTTCAGCCATCGGCACGCCGTGATTCACGATTCCGTCACCGACGAGACCTGGTGCTCGCTGGAGCATCTCACGCCCGATCAGGCGCCGGTCGAGATCTACAACAGCCCGCTCTCCGAGGCCGGCGTGCTCGGCTTCGAATACGGCTACAGCCTCGACTGCCCCGACGGCCTGGTCGTGTGGGAGGCCCAGTTCGGCGACTTTGTCAACGCGGCGCAGGTCGTGATCGACCAGTTCATCGTGAGTGCCGAGGACAAGTGGAACCGACTCTCCGGGCTGGTCATG
>JAIOPD010000062.1 GCA_021414115.1 Planctomycetia bacterium | reverse complement strand
CCTTGCCTGATATCGCTCACGCCTCGATGCACGGCGGGCCTGCAGCACTGGGCGGTGACCGCGCGGCTTCCCGCACCTCTCGAAGGTCGTGCCAAAGCGCACTCAAAACCCGTTGTTACCCACAGATTCTGCTGAAGACCCTAGAAGTTAAGGTATGTTAAGTTTTTTTCTTTGGCTGTCGGCAGAATTGCCGATGCGCGTCGCGGCCGCCGCACCACAAGCCCCACTGCGGAGGGGGCATCCGATTGGCGCGAATTGCACGACGTCAGGTTCGGCTGCCCCCGCGGCTCCGGAAGCAGCTACGCCTCGTTGGCCGCCTTCGGACCTTTAATCACGCCAACAGACCGCTGACGATGTGCCCATGCACGTCGGTGAGCCGGACGTCGCGGCCCTGGTAGCGATACGTCAGCCGCTCGTGATCGAGGCCCAGGCAGTGCATGATGGTGGCTTGCAAGTCGTGCACGTGGACTTCATCGCGGGCCACGTGGAAACCGAGCTCATCGGTCTCGCCGTAGCCGATGCCCCCCTTGATGCCGCCGCCGGCCAGCCACATCGTGAAGGCGTTGGGGTGATGATCGCGGCCTTTCGACCGCTTGAGCACGGCACTGGCCTCCACCATCGGCGTGCGGCCGAATTCGCCGCCCCACACTACGAGCGTGCTGTCGAGCAGCCTTCGCCGCTTGAGGTCGAGGATCAAGGCGGCGCTGCCGCGTTCGGTGGCCCCGCAGTTGCCGCGTACGTTGCCGGCCACGTCGGTATGGCCGTCCCACCCTTCGTGGTAGATCGTGATGAACCGCACGCCCCGCTCCACGAGCCGCCGGGCGATCAGGCAGGCCCGCGCAAAACTCGCCTCCTTGGGCTTGCAGCCATAGAGCACAAGCGGCTCGGCCGACTCGTCGGCGAGATTCATCAGGTCTGGCGCCGACGTCTGGAGCCGATGGGCCATCTCGTAGCTTGCGATCCGCGTGACGATCTCCGGGTCGCCGTCGATCGCCAGCTGCCGCCGGTTGATCGCGGTGAGCGCTTCGAGCGTATCGGTTTCCAGCCGTCTGTCGGCTCCGTCGGGCGACTCCACGTTGAGGATTGGGGAGCCGGCCTTCCGAAACCGTGTGCCGCTGTAGATGCTCGGCAGGAACCCGCTCGACCAGTTGGCGCTGCCGCCGCTCACGCCGCCCCCGGTGCTCATCACGATGAAGGCCGGCAAGTCGTTGCTCTCGCTGCCGAGGCCATAGGTCACCCACGAACCCATGCTCGGCCGCCCCGGCTGCGAAAAACCGCAGTTCATGAAGATTTGGGCCGGGGCATGATTGGACCGATCGGTGCGGCCGCTGCGGACGATCGCGATGTCGTCGACCACGCGGGCGAGATGGGGCAAAGCCTCCGAGATCTCGGGGTCGCACCCGCCGTGCCGGGCGAACCGAAACTGCGGCCCGAGCACCGCCGCGTCCGGCCGGATGAAGGCATAACGCTGGCCGCCGATGACCTCCGGCGGTATCGGCCTGCCCTCGATCGCGGCGAGTTTCGGCTTGAAGTCGAACATGTCGAGCTGGCTCGGGGCGCCCGCCATGAAGAGCTGGATCACGGCCTTCGCCCGCCCGGGCAAGTGGCCGGGCCGCGCTGCCAGCGGCGATGAAGGCGCCGACGAGCCGGCCGTCGCCGACCGCGCTGGCAACGCTTCGGCGAGCAGGCCGGCCAGCGCCAGCTTGCCGACGCCGATGCCGCACTGCTGGAAGAAAGTGTGCGCCCACCACAACCACACTTGAACCCCCTGATAGCCTCGGCCGGTGGACCTTTTCCATTCACACGCCGGTGTACCGCCAGCAGGACATCTTCGCCTCCAGCGGTTGGACTCCCGCTCGCAGCACGTTGCTGAACCTGCTGGAAGCAGCCGCCCACCTGATTCGACCCTTGGTCGCGCACCTCCGGGAGGTGGTGCGGGCCGGACCGATCATCGCCACCGACGACACGACTGTAACGTTGACCATCAAGGACTCACCGCTCCCGAAAGACCTGAACAACCCGAAGAACGCCCGCGCCTGCGAGGTGATCGCAGCTGCACAGGCCGAGTCACGCGGCAGCATCACGGCGCGGATGTGGGTATATCGGAGCGTCACGCAGCCGATCAACGTGTTCGACTTCACTGTGAGCCGCCATCGGGATGGCCCGGAGCTGTTCTTGGACGGCTTTGCCGGCAGCCTCATGGCTGACTGCTACTCGGGCTACGAGGCCGTGCGGCTCCGC
>JAIOPD010000061.1 GCA_021414115.1 Planctomycetia bacterium | reverse complement strand
CACCCACGGCGAGGCGTGGCTCGGTGGCCCGCGCCTCCCCTGCCACCACGAGCCGCGCTCCCCTCGCTCCTGCCCGAAGGGCCGCCAGTCGCTCGCGGCCGAGCGCGAGGAGCCGTTCCGCCTGCTCCACCTCCTTCGCTGCATAGAGAAACCGGTCTTCGACGGCCAGTTGCACGGCCCGTGGAAAGACGGCCACCTCCGCGTGGTCGGCGTCGGCCGCGTCCGTAACATCTGCTGCCTCACGCGCGAGCGTCTCTGCGGCGTCGAGCAGCCGGCGCTTCGTCGCGTCGTCGAGCTCCAGGCCGACGGGCGGGATCGGCCGCACGCTCCCCGGCAAGTTGTCTCCGGGGCCGTCGGCAAAGCTCGATGACGGCGCGAGCCCAGCCACCGCGACCAGCGCGGCCAGAAAGATTTGCTTCATAGGGTGTCGATGTGGGGAGGGAGTCGTCGCGTGTCATCACAGCGTACCTCAGCCACAGGCATCGGGTGTGCTCGGGAAACCCGGAGCGGGAACGACGGGGAGATGGGTGGCGACCGTGGGCGTGGTGCCGGGCGGGTTGGGGTGGAGGACGTATTCCCCGCGCTTCCGCTTGGGGCTTCCTGACGGGAGGCGTGGTCTCAAGGGCTCGGGAAGCCCGGAGCGCGAGCGACGGGTAAGCGGGTGGCGACCGTGGGCGTGGTGCGGAGCGGGTTGGGGTGGAGGACGTATTCCCCGCGCTTCCGCTTGGGGCTTCCTGACGAGAGGCACGCCACGTGCAATCTCGAACCCACGAGGTCGCCCGCTGGATCGAACGTGCGATGCGGTATCGCTTACGTCAGCGGATTGTTCAGCCTGTCAACGATCTCTCGACGGCTGGAGACATGGAGCTTCTCGTAGATCCGCTGCACGTAGGTGCCGACGGTGCTGGTGGAGATGCCCAGTTCCTTGGATGCATCCTTGTAGCTGTAGCCCTTCACGAGAAGTTCCAGCACCTGCTGCTCACGCGGAGCGAGCGTTTCCGCTTCGAGCTCGGCCCGATGCTTTTCCGACGAGAAGGTCAGTCGGCTCGTCGAGGCTGTGCCGCTCCTCGGGCCGCGGTTCGGTTCGTGCTGGCGAAAGGTCTGGATCACCTTCCGCGCGATCGTCGGGCTCATGGGCACGCCGCCGCTGCGGACCTCGCGGATCGCCGCGAGCAACTGGTCTCGCATGACCGGCTTCACCAGATAGCCGTGGGCTCCAGCGGCGAGTGCCTCGAATGTGGTCTCGGGATCCTGGTAAACGGTCACCATCAGGATCTGCGTGTCGGGCAGGTGAGGAGACAGGGCGGCCACGCATTCGACCCCGCTGGAATCCGGCAGGTTCACGTCCATGATCAGCACGTCAGGCGCGAGCGGCGGGATGCCCTGAACGGCCTGCTTGCCGGTGGCAAACACGCCCACGCATTCGCAGTCGTCGGCGTCGTCCAGAATGTCGCTGAACGTCCGGCGGAGACGAGAGTCGTCCTCGACCACGGCGACGCGGATGATCGGAGTGCTCATGCCGGATGAGGGCGTGGAACGACGCCTGGCTCGAGGTTGCGACGGCCCTTCTTTACCCGGTTTCGGCATGCCCAGCCCGCTGTAGACAAAACAACGACAGTCTACCGCCCTTTGAGCGAGGCACCTGTGGATGCCTGACTCGCGAGCGTGCCGCCGCCAATCGCGTACTCTGGAGTTAACGTTTTCGCAGGGGCGTCGGCATAAGAACATGGACTCTCAGCAGGCCAGTGACGTGCGCGAGCGGCTTTCCCGGCTCTGGATGCAGGCGGAGCCGGCGGTGAATGCCTATGTATTCGCCGCCGTGCAGCGGTTCCAGGATGCGGAAGACGTCGTGCAGCAGGTGGCTCTCGCGGCTGCCCGGCGGTTTGAGGAGTACGACGGCACGCGGCCGTTCGTGGCCTGGGTGCTCTGGCTCGCAAAGTCGAAGATTATCGATCACTACCGCGTGCAGGGCCGGCAGAAGCTCGTGTTTTCGGAGACGCTCCTCGACCAGACCGCGGCCCGGCTCGTCGAGCGGCAGGCGGCCAGCCATGCCGGTGCAGCGGCGCTCGAACAGTGCATCGAGAAGCTGCCGCCTAAGTCGCGAAAGCTCCTCGATCTCCGCTACGTGGAAGACGCCTCGATGGAGGCGATCGCGCAGGCGATCAATTCGACGGCCGGCAGCGTGCGGGTGATGCTGTTTCGCGTTCGCGACCTGCTCGCCGAGTGCGTGAAGGCCGCGCTGGCCAAGGAGGCGACATGAGCGACGCGCCGCGCCTTCACGACGACGACCGACGGCTGATCGATGAACTGCTCGACGGTCGACTCGCCAGCGAGCCATCCGCTGCGGATGACCTGCTTGCCAGGCTGGAGCGGGATCCGGTGACGCGGGAGTATCTTCTCGAGCGTGCCGCTCTCCACGCAGGCCTCCGCCAGTCGCTCCGCCGTCGCCACCTCACCGACTGGGCGGTGTCGCGAGCGCAAGAGGATCCACCGCGGGGCGGCCGCCGCCCGCGGTGGCACGTGCTCGCCCGGTTCACCGTGGCGGCCTGTCTGGCGGGGGCCTTCCTCGCCGCCGTTGCCTGGAGCCGTCCCTACGCGACCGTGACGATGGGTATTGGCACCGCCGGGCTGGCGACCGGCCGAACGGTGCGCGGTGAAAGGCACGAACTTGCAAGCGGTGTCCTCGAGCTGAAGACTCGCCGCGGTGCGCAGGTCGTGATCGAGGCGCCCGCCGCCTTTCAGTTTGAGTCGCCACAGCGACTTCGGCTGGCGAAAGGCCGGATCGCTGCCGACGTGCCGACCCAGGCCAAGGGCTTTACGATCGTGACGCCCTCCGGTGAGGCGATCGACCTCGGCACACGGTTCGCCGTCGACGTGCCGGCCTCCGGCGATGCCGAGGTGCACGTGTTCGACGGCGAGGTCGTCGCCCGCACCGGTGCCCACGCGTCCACGAGTCTCCGCAATGGCGAGGCATTTTCGCTGGCCACGAATACCGCCCGCGAACTGCGGACAGCGGCATTCATTCGCGGCGGCGAGGTGGCGGAACTGGCCGCCGCCATTTCGGCAGGCCAGGAGCGCATGTCGGCGGAGGCGATCCAGCGGCTCCGCGACGATCCGGCGCTGATTGCCGTGATCGACTTCGAGGGCGACTCGGTCGGCGGCGGAGGCACGTCCCCTGCGGCGGGCCAAAACCGCCTCGTGCAAGGTCGCTGGCCCGGCTCGCAGGCGGCCGACTTCACGAACATCGGCGATCACCTCCCGCTCGATGTCGGCGGTGATGCCGATTGGCCGCAGCTGACCGTCGCGGCCTGGGTGCGGCTCGACCGGCTCGGCGAGCCCTATCAGTCGCTCTACCACACCGACGGCTGGGCGATGCAGAACCCCGGCCAGGTTCATTGGATGATCGTCGACTCGGGCGTGATGCGGCTGGCGCTGCCGGGCTGGAAGCTCGGTGCCGGCGCGATCGAGCGGCACGGACATCCCGAGTCGCGCACCTCCGTGCTCGGCGCCGTCGGCCGCTGGATGCACCTTGCGTTCGTGTACGACTCCAGCGCGCGGACGGCGCGGTTTTATGTCGATGGCCGCCCCGACGGTGTGACCCCGCTCGTCGATGCCCCCCTGGCGCGACTCGGGCCGGCCCGCGTGGGCAACTGGAACCACAACGATCGGAAGCTGAGCGGGCGAATCGACGAGTTGGTCTTTGTCGGCCGTGCCCTGTCGGCAGACGAGATGCGTGATCTTTTCGAGGCCGGCGTGCCCTACCGCTCAAGCAGCCTGTGAGGACAGTCATGCGCCGCCTGCTGGCCACCGCCGCGATCGTCTGCCTGGGCGGCGCAGGCGTCCGCGCCGCCACCCCCGATTTCGTGCACGACATCCGTCCGCTTCTCGAAAAGCACTGCTACGCCTGCCACGCGGGCGAGCAGGCGAAGAGCGGGCTGCGACTGGACCTGAAGGAGGCGGCGTTCAACGGGGGCGATGGCTGGGGGGCGGCGATCGTGCCCGGCAAGCCCGACGACAGTCCGCTCGTGCAGTTTGCCCGGGGCGACGACCCCGATCTGCGGATGCCGCCGAAGGAGTCCGATGTGCCGCCGCTTGCGGCCTCCGACATTGAACGGCTTGTCGCGTGGGTGAACGCCGGCGCCGACTGGCCTGACGGCGTCGATACGGCGACGGTCGTGGACAAGACGGACCACTGGGCCTTCAAGCCCGTCCGGCGGCCGGCCGTGCCCGTCGTGCACGACACCGCATGGCCGAAGAACGACATCGATCGCTTCATTCTGGCCCGCCTCGAAGCGGAAGGCCTCACGCCCGCGGCCGAGGCGGATCGCCGCACATGGCTCCGTCGAGTCACGTTCGATCTGACAGGCCTGCCGACCACGCCTGAAGAAGTCGAACAGTTCGCGGCCGACACCTCACCTGGGGCGCATGGGCGGGTCATCGAACGGCTGCTCGCATCGCCACGCTACGGCGAACGCTACGCCCAGCACTGGCTCGACGTCGTCCGTTACGCCGACACGCACGGCTATGAAGTGAATACCGAGCGGCCGAACGCCTGGCCCTACCGCGACTACTGCATTTCGGCGTTCAATGCCGACCTGCCCTACGATCAGTTCGTGCGTGAGCAGATCGCCGGCGGCGAGCCGGGCAAGGAGGCCGCGACCGGGTTTCTCGTGGCAGCGGCCGTGTTGCTGCCGGGACAGATCGGTGCCGACGACGTGTCCAAGCGGGCTGCCAGGCAGGACGCCCTCAACGACATCATCGTCAATACCTCCGACACGGTCCTGGGCCTCACGGTCGGCTGTGCCCGCTGCCACGACCACAAGTTCGATCCGATCACCGCCCGCGACTACTACTCGCTGCAGGCCTTCTTCGCCGGCGTCGAATACGGCGAGCGGATGCTCGAGACGCCCGAGGCGGCGCTCCTGCGCAAGGAGCACGACAATGCCCGGGAACGGATCACCGAGATCGACCGGGAGTTGCCGCGGTATCAGCCGTTGGCCCGCGCCGGCCACACGCGGCCGCCTGTCACGCCGCATTTCAATACCGACCGAATCGCGGCCGTCTCGGCCCAGCGGCTGCGGTTCACGATCCTCGACACGAATCAGTACGAGCCGTGTATCGACGAGCTCGAAGTCTTCGACAGTGAAGGCCGCAACGTCGCCCTCGCGACCGCGGGCACGAAGCCGATGTCATCCGGCAACCTCGTCACGGCGGGCGTCCACGAGCTCGAGCATGTCAACGACGGCCAATACGGCAACGGCCGCAGCTGGATGGCCGCCACGCGAAACAACGGCTGGGTCATGCTCGAGTTCAAGGAGCCTGTCACGATCGAGCGGATCGTGTGGGGCCGCGACCGCACGGAGAAATTCAAAGACCGTACCGCGACGGCGTACCGGATCGAGGTGTCGGTAGGCACGGGCGACGACGACGCCTGGACGCTCGTGGCCGATTCGACTGACCGGCTGGCCTTTGGCACCAAGGAAAAACCGCCGCTGGCGGGGCTGTCGCCGGAGGAGCAGAAAACGGTGTCGGCCCTGGAGAGGGAAAAGGCCGCGTTGCAGGCCCGGATCCAAACGATCGTTCGTGACACCCGCGTGTTTGCCGGCAGCTTCAAGAATCCGCACCCAGTTCATCTGCTCAACCGCGGTGACGCCGAGCAGCGAAAGGAAGAACTGGCTCCAGGGTCGATTGCCACCTTCGCAGGCCTGGTCACGCCCGTCAGTCTGGCGAAAGACGCCCCGGACTCCGACCGTCGCCAGGCCCTCGCGACGTGGCTCACCGATCCGAAGCATCCGCTGCCGGCCCGTGTGATGGCGAATCGGATCTGGCAGTGGCACTTCGGCACGGGCCTCGTCGACACGCCCAACGACTTCGGCCGCAATGGTTCGAAGGCCACGCATCCGGAGCTCCTCGACTGGCTGGCCGATGAGTTCGTGGCGAGCGGCTGGTCGATCAAGCACATGCATCGGCTGATCATGGGCTCCGCCACGTTTCGGCAGGCGAGCACCGCGAATCCCGCGGGCCTTGCGAAGGATGCCGACGCTCGGCTGCTGTGGCGGTTTCCACCGCGCAGGCTCGAGGCCGAAACCATCCGTGACACGATGCTCGCCGTGAGCGGCCGGCTCAACCTCGAGATGGGCGGCCGGGGATTCAACCTCTTCAATTCTCGCGGTGGTCTCTCGGGTTTCCCGCCCATCGAATCGTTCGATGCGGCCGGCCGGCGGCGGATGATCTATGCCCACAAGGTGCGGATGGAACGCGACGATGTGTTCGGGGCCTTCGACTGCCCCGACGCCGGCCAGTCGATGGCCCGTCGCCGGCAGTCCACGACGCCTATCCAGGCGCTGAACCTCTTCAATAGCCCGTTCACGTTTCATGAGTCGCAGGCTTTGGCCGCCCGTATCGAGGCCGACGTCCCGACGGAGCCTGCCACGGCCACTGCTGACGGCGATCTGGTCCGCCGGCAGATCGATCGTGTCTTCCAACTCGCGTTCACGCGGGCGCCCGACGCCCTCGAGATGAGCGCCGCCGAGGCCGTCGTCCGCGAGCACGGCCTGTCCACGCTCTGCCGTGTGATCTTCAACAGCAACGAGTTTCTGTTCGTTCCCTGAAGCCCGAGCCGCCCGCTTTTTGCAGGAGTGCAGCGATGACATTTCCGGAACGCCTTTCGGCCGGTGGCCGCCGGCTGCTTGACCGCCGCGGCTTCCTTGGCGACTCGGCTTCGGCGCTAAGTTCGATTGCCCTGTCGAGCCTCTTGGCCGGCGACAACCTGCTCGCTGCCGCCGATCCGATTCGCCCCATGATCGATCCGGCGCATCCGTATGCCCCGCGGTCTCCGCACTTTCCGCCGAAGGCCAAGAACGTGCTCGTGATCTTCTGCGCCGGAGCGGTCAGCCAGCTGGAAACCTGGGACTGGAAGCCGGAACTTGTGAAGTGGGACGACAAGCCGCTCCCGGGTGGGCCGGCGGTGACCTTTCAGGGGCCGGCCGGCAACCTTGCCCGGCCTCAATATGAGTTCAAGCCTCGCGGCCAGACGGGCAAGATGGTGTCGGAGATGATTCCGCATCTCGCCGAACTCACCGACGACATCGCCTTCGTCCACTCGCTCACGAGCAAGTCCAACACCCACGGCCCCGCGGAAAACTTTCTCTCGACGGGCTCGATCTTCGACGGCTTCCCGAGCATCGGCTCGTGGGTGACCTACGCGCTGGGCAGCGAGAACCAGGATCTGCCCGCTTTCGTCTCGATTCTCGACCCACGCGGTGTGCCGCAGGCCAGCAGCAACAACTGGGGGCCGGGCTTCCTGCCGGCCGAGTTTCAGGGCACCACTTTAAGCGCGAAGGATCCGGTGAGGCATCTGCAGGCGGCAGGCGGGATTTCCGCTGCCACCGACCGCGCGGCCCGCGACCTGCTCGTGCGCATGAACGAGCACCATCTCGCGCAGCACACGGAAGACAACTCGCTCGCCGCGCGGATCGCCAGTTACGAACTGGCCGCCCGGATGCAGCTTTCGATGCCGGCGCTCAACGACCTTTCGACCGAGTCGGCGGCCACGCTGAAGGCCTACGGGGCTGACGACGAGTCGAACCCGCTCAAGGCGGCGTTCGCCCGCAACTGCATCCTGGCCCGGCGGCTGATCGAGAAGGGCGTGCGATTCGTCCAGCTCTTCAACGGGGCCTATGCCAGCGGCGGAGCCCTCAACTGGGACGGCCACTCGAAGCTCAAGGAGCAGTACGACGTCCATGCGGCGATTCTCGATCAGCCGGCGGCGGCACTCATCAAGGATCTCAAGCAGCGCGGCCTGCTCGCCGACACGCTCGTCGTCTGGTGCACGGAGTTCGGCCGGATGCCGTTCTTCCAGAAGGGTGTCAAAGGCCGCGATCACAATCCCGACGGCTTCACCTGCTGGATGACCGGCGCGGGCGTGAAACCGGGCGTCAGCCATGGCGTGACCGACGACCTCGGTGTGAAGGCCGTCGAGAACACGCTCTCGCTCTACGACTTCAACGCCACGATTCTCCACCTTCTTGGCCTCGACAACACCCGTCTTTCATTTCGCCACAACGGCTTCGACCGCCGGCTCACCGACGTCCACGGCCACGTGATCAAGGAAATCCTCGCCTAATACGCTTCCGACTTTGGTGCCTCGCCTGACGGGTGCCCGAGTGGTAGGTCGGGGCTGCCCGTGCCCCGAGAGCCTGACGATCGCTCCGCCCATCCTGGGCTTCGCTCACTCGATGCTGCCTGCGCTTCGGCATCCTGCCTGCGCTGGCCAGCAACGCCGGCTCTCGGAGCACGGGCAGCCCCTCGCTGGTTCTCGATGGTGTTCGCTGCAGGGCGTTCCCCTGCCTGATGTGCCAAAACGACGCTCCGAGTGGAAACCCGGGGCACATGATTGCGCTGGATGCGCCCCGCTCAACACCGCCGCCGTGATCCGGTGAGAACGCCTCGGCCGAGGGCGGTGGGCGCACGCGCGACGACCTCGAAACCAAGTTCGGCCAGCCAGCCGCCGATCTCGGCCGCAGAGTAGAGCCGGCCCTGCGTGACGGTGGAGAGCAGCACGGAGTATTCCGCGGCCCAGAGCGGCCCCGCCTTGTCGTCGTCGAGCAGCATGTCATGGATGAGCATGCGGCCCGTGGCTGGTAGTGCGGCTGCGCTCATGGCCAAGAGCCTGCGACAGTCGGCCTCGTCCCAGTCGTGGAGCACGTTCGAAAAGAGATGCACGTCGTGCCCCGCGGGCCATGCCGCCGTAAACATGTCGGCCTCGACCACGGCCACCCGGCCTTCGAGGCCCGCCGCCCGGATCGTTCGCCGCGCGATCGCATCGACCGGCGCCGCTTCGAGCACCGTTGCCGCGAGCATCGGGAACCGCTCGGCGATCGCGATCGAATAAACGCCTGAGCCGCCCCCCACGTCGAGCAGCCGTCGCCCGGCACCGCAATCCACGGCGGCCGCGAGCGCCGGCGCCAGCACTCGGCCGCGGCAATCCATCGCGGACGTGAATGCTTCCGCGAAGGCCTCCGTCCGCATCGAGGCGTGCCAATCGGCCTCCCCCTCCGCGCCCGGCCAGTTCGCCGGCCGGCCCGTCCGCAGCACCTGGAGGAAATCGGACACGCCCGGCTTGTCGGCCATGGCGGCGTAATAGCTGCGGGCGTCGAAGGGCGAACCGTCCACGAGGAACTCGCGGGCCGTGGCGGTCGGCTCGAGCCGCCCGGCCGCATCGCGGGCGAGCAGGCCCTGGGCGGAGAGCAGCGTGCAGAGCACATCGGCGGGCCGCGGGTGGAGACCGTGGCGGCGACACACGTCCGCCACATCCGCAGGCGTTCGGGCGAGTGCCGTGAACAGGTCGAGATGCACGATCGCCACCGCGAGGGCGTCGGCCGCGGCGATGGCGTCGCGGGTGCGGTAGATGAGCGATGGATCGGATGTGGGGCCCTGCATGTCCGGCATCATTGCCCGGGGCGGCAGTCGCATCCAGTGGGTGCGGTTCGCTCGCGAGCGACGAATGTCACCGAATACCGCGGCTCTCCTGCGCTGCGGCACAGTTTTCTGCAGGCAAATGCAACCTCCCCTCGTGCTTGCATTCCCGGAGTGTCGTTACGAAAATACAAGTATGATGGATCGGGTATTTTACAAAAAAGCCGTTGAAAAAGCCCTTAGCAGGTCGCCGGTCTGCGGTCTGATGGGGCCGCGCCAGTCGGGTAAGTCCACGCTCGCCCGCAGTGTCGCCGCGGGTGCTGGCTGACAGGCAGGTGAAATCGCCGAAGATCTACCTCCGCGACTCAGGAATCCTCCATCATCTCATCGGCTTGGAGACCGAAGCCCAACTCCAGGCGCATTCGAAGGTGGGCAGTTCGTGGGAAGGGTTTGCACTCGAACAGGTGCTCCGACAGACACGACCGAAGCAGGCGTATTTCTGGGCCACGCAGGGTGGGGCCGAACTCGATTTGCTCGTCTTCAAAGAAGGCCGCCGGCTGGGCTACGAGTTCAAGTATGCAGAACGGCCCCAGTTCACTCGCTCCATGCGTGTGGCGATGGAAGACCTGCGGCTCGATGAGCTCCTTGTAATCAGTCCCGGAGCGGTGCACGCCTCGCTCGCCCCGGGCGTCACAGTGATCGGAATCGAGACCTTTGCCAGCGACAGGTGACCATTTCGAACGAACCGCCGGCCGGAGAGCCGCCACCGTGCACCTGCAGGGCGATTCCATCGGCAAACTCGTGGGGCGTCGCACGCGATACCGTCGACTCCTCGAAAAGGGTGTCGGACGGACCAGGGCCGCGGATTGTCACTCAATCGCCGCCGGCGGCCGAGCTGTGAACATTTTTCCGCCCGGCCTTCGCGACGCTTGACCCTCCGTAAACGGGATCTGGGTATGATGACGTCATGCTCAGCCAAGAGACCCTCGAACGCTACCGCCGGATGACGCCCGGGGAACGGCTCGCGCTCACGTTCGAGATGATCCGCGAAAACACGCCTTATCTGCTCGCGGGCAAACCCGATGTCGTCGACCGGCGGTTTGAGCTGCTGCGTCGTGAAAACGAGGCGCGGAACTCCCGAATACTTGCCGCACTTGCGGGCCTGAAGTCCCGCGGTGCCAGCGTCTCATGACTGATCTGACGGCCGTCATCCACGACCTGGTCGACGTCTTCGATGGACTTGGTTTGCCGTATGCCATCATGGGCGGTATCGCGGTGAGGGCTCATGGAATTCCGCGGCCGACGTATGACGTCGATTTCACGCTTGCGGTGCCCCGGGAACGGCTCAGCGATCTCTTTGCGGTGATTGCATCACGCGGCTACACGGTGCCGGAGCAGTACGTGAAAGGCTGGGTGGATACGGTGGGCGGCATGCCGCTCATCAAGGTGCGCCTCTATCTCGACGGCCGCTCCATCGACGCTGACATCTTCATCGTGGAGACACCGTTTCAGCAGGAGGTGATCGGACGGCTGGTGTCCGCCGAAGTTGAAGGCCGCAGCGTGAAGCTCGTCTCGGCAGAGGACCTGATCCTCTTCAAGCTTGTTGCCAGCCGCCCGCGGGATCTCCTGGATATCCAGGACATCTTCTTCACGCAGGGTGAACTCGACGAAGCCTACCTGCGTCGCTGGGCCGGCCCGCTCGGTGTCGATTCGAGGCTCGACGAGGTCTTGGCCTCCCGCGAGTGAGCGTCGCGATTCAACGCCACAAGACGAGTGCGGCTCCACGGCAGTGCCTCACAGCTCTCGCACGCGCACGCCGCGGTAGCGGACGAACTTGCCGTCGTAGTCGGCCGGTGAGCCGCCGCCGTGCACCTGCAGCGCGATCCGGCCGCGGGCGGGATGCCGCGGCTCGGTTTCCGTCCACTCCGAGATCTTCACGCCGTTGATCCAGGTGGTGATCGTGGGCGTCTGGCCGCCGACGATCCGGGCGCGTAGCTCGTTCCACTGGCCGTGCCGCCAGAACGACGGCCAGGCATCGGGCAGGATCGGAAACGGCACCTTCGGATCACCCGTGGGCTTCACGTCGATCTCCGTCACCGCGTTCTTGAAGCTGTAGTTGCGGATGTGCGGCTTGCCACCGAGGCCCTCGCCGTAGATGCCCATCAGGTTGCCACCGGAGTGGTAGTCGATCATCGCCTGATAGGCCTTGCCGTCGTCGGTGCTGCGGAGGAATAGGCCGCTGTCGGGGCCGAAGTCGTTCTTCATCTCGACGATGACCTCGAAGTCGCCGAACTCGCGATCGGTGAGGATGATGCCGCCGTTGCCGGGGATGTCCTGGCTACCGACGATCGCGCCGTCTTCGACCACCCACCGGCCGCCCGAGGTGTTTTTGCTTTTGCCGCTGTGGCCCGATTTCGTGCTCACGTGCCAGCCATCGAGGGATGTGCCGTTGAAGAGCGGAATCCAGCTGGCATCGTCGGCACCGGCCAGCGAACCCCCGCCACTCACCGCCATGCAAACGATCACGGCTGCGACTCGGCGCGTCATGCCGCAAGACGATTTCACACAACGCGATCCAAGCATCGGAAAACTCCTCGAAAACGGTGTCGAACGGGAAGGTCCCGGATTGTCACATAACCGCCGCCGGCGGCCGAGCTGTGGACATTTTTCCGCCCGGTCTTCGCGACGTGTTACCGTCCGAAAACTCGGCAGCTGTCACTTCAACCCGGGCGGTGGGCATTGTGGCCAGCGCCTTCGCGAAGACGGCGTTTTGCCCCGCCCTAGACCAGTGTTTTACACCATCCGATACGGATGGTATAAATAAGACATGTTTCGCACTGCTGCCCAAATCGAAGAAGCTTTGCAGCGGCTCGGGAGGCGATTGGTTTACGCCGACGCGCCGCCAATCAGCATCGTGATTTGCGGCGGAAGCGCTTTGCACATGCTGGGACTGTCCACGCGCACGACGCGTGACATTGACGTCTGTGCGCTGGCACCTTCCCTCGGTCCACCGTTTTTGCCGGGTCGTGGTTCACAGCTGCCTGCCGTGTTCATGACCGCCGTGGAGGCGGTTGCGCATGATCTTGGGCTCAGTCCGGGTTGGCTGAACGCAGCCGCGGGGGAAGTGCTCGACGTCTATGGCCCGCCCGCTGGATTCGTGCAGCGGCTTGTCATTCGCGACTACGGGCCGCTGCTTCAAGCCGGCTATCTTTCCCGGTTCGACCAGATTCATTTCAAGATGCTCGCAGCCGCAGATCCGAAGGCGCCTGAACGGCACATGGAAGACCTTCGGAACCGTCTTCAACCGACAGCGGAGGAGGCTGCGGCAGCCGTGGCATGGCTGATCGCTCGTCCGACGAGTTCATGGTTTCGAGCGAACGTGCGACAGGTCGTCGAGGCACTTGATTATGCAGACATCGCTCAGCAAATACCGCACTGACATCACCGATTCCGTTCTCGACTTCGTCGTGGATCAGTGGCGGTGCCTGGGGGGCGGCACACAGCCAACGAAAGGTTCCCCGATCGTCGTCGATCCGGAAGTGCTTATAGCGCTGACCACAAGCGTCGGCAGGCACGACTCACGAGTTTTCGACGGCATGGTCGACTGGCTCGCTCACAACGACCAATGGATCAACGTTCAACGACTGGCCCGAATAGCCGCCGACGACGGGCTTGCCGATCGTCCAGCGCTCGGGGCAGTCGCCGCTTGGCTTGCCGCACATTACCGGTCGATGAAATGGCGCAGACTCGCCACGACACTGAGGCTAGAGGGCGACATCAAGCCCTCACCGCTTTTCGTTCGAGGAACAGGGAGCGCTACGGCCGACCGACAGCGAGACGGCGTATTTTCTACCTACGGTCTCGCGCGTGCCCCGTTCGCGCTTCGGGGCCAGGCGCAGCCTGTGCGGCTGCGGACTCCGGGCGCGCTCCTGTGCACAAGCCGAGCCGTCTTTGGCGTTGCCATCCGGGCAGACGTGATGGCGTTTCTTGTCGCGAACGACAAAGTTCATGCCCGGGGCTTCGCTTCCACGCTCGGCTATAACCACATGCAGGTCCGTGCCGTGTTGCTCGCGCTGGAGCAGGCCGGCATCGCGACGGCCCACACCAATGGGCGTACCCGCCAATACTCGATCGACAGGGAAACCTGGCGCCCCGTGCTTCTCGAAATGGGGCCGGCCGCGGAGTGGGTCGACTGGAGGCGACTGGCCCGCGGCCTGAACACGATCGTTTCTGGACTTTGGGCCATCGATGCCGGCCGGGCGGACGTGACCGTGGCCGAATCACTCGTGTATGACGTCATGCGGGCCGCGAGGGATGACATCCTTGCGGCACATTCATCGCTGTCTCATGCGCGCGGGCTTTCGAAGATTCTTGGCGTACCTTTGGCGAATCGAATCTCGGCGATCCATGCCCGACCACACTATTGAGCCTGTCAGTCCCGGGCGCCCACGAGATACGATCGACGAGGTTTCAAAAAACCCCCGATCCCGTTCGCGACCATATCGAACGAGCACGTCACGCCTGCCGTGAAGCAGGCGTGAAATCCCTCTGGCTTTTTGGCTCCAGTGCTCGCGGTGATTGGGTTGCCGTCGAGCGACGTGCCGTTGAAGAGCGTGACCCAGCCGGCATCCTCGGCACCGGCCACCAAACGCCCGCTACACGCTGCGAGACATACGACCACGGCGATGGCTCGGCGCGTCATGCCGCAAGACGATTTCACACAACGCGATCCAAGCATCGGAAAACTCCTCGAAAACGGTGTCGGACGGGAAGGTCCCGGATTGTCACACAATCACCGCTGGCGAGCGAGCTGTGGACATTTTTTCGGCTCGGCCTTCGCGATGCCTTCCCCTCCGATAACCGGGGCTTGGTATGATGTCGGCATGCTTAGCCAGGAGACCCTCGAACGCTACCGTCGGATGACGCCCGGGGAGCGGCTCGCGCTCACGTTCGAGATGATCCGCGAAAACACGCCGTATCTGCTCGCGGGCAATCCCGATGTCGTCGACCGGCGGTTCGAGCTGCTGCGTCGTGAAAACGACGCGCGCAACTCCCGGATACTCGCCGCACTTGCAGGCCTGAAGTCCCGCGGATGAGGTCCTCGTCTCGGCAGAGGATCTGATCCTGTTCAAGCTCATTGCCAGCCGGCCCCGGGATCTCTTGGATATCCAGGACATCTTCTTCACGCAGGGTGAACTCGACGAGGCCTACCTGCGTCGCTGGGCCGGCCCGCTCGGTGTCGAGTCGAAGCTCGACGAGGTCCTGGCTGCCCGCGAGTGAGCGTTGTTGTTCACTACCGCAAAACGGCTGTGCTTCCAACCAGTGCGTTACAATTCACTGACGCGGATGCCGCGGTAGCGGACGAATTTCCCGTCGTAGTCGGCGGGTGATCCGCCGCCATGCACCTGCAGCGCGATCCGGCCGCGGAGTTCGTTTCACTGGCCATGCCGCCGGAACGAAGGCCAGGCGTCGGACAGGATGTGAAACGGCACCTTCGGATCACCTGTCGGCTTCACGTCGATCTCGGTCACCGCGTTCTTAAAGCTGTAGTTGCGGATGTGCGGCTTACCGCCGAGGCCTTCGCCATAGATGCCCGTGAGGTTGCCGCCGGAGTGGTAGTCGATCATCGCCTGATAGGCCTTACCGTCCTCGGTGCTGCGGAGGAAGAGGCCGCTGTCGGGGCCGAAGTCGTTCTTCATCTCGACCGCGACCTCGAAGTCGCCGAACTCGCGGTCGGTGAGGATGATGCCGCCGTTGCCGGGGATGTCCTGGCTGCCGACGATCGCGCCGTCCTCGACTACCCAGCGGCCGCCCGAGGTGTTCTTGCTTGTGCCGCTGTGCCCGCTCTTCGCGCTCACGTGCCAGCCGTCGAGCGATGTGCCGTTGAAGAGCGTGATCCAGTCGGGCTCCGCCGCGGTAAGGGGACCGAGGATGCCGAGCCCGAGGACCACGACGACGATCGTGGGCAGAACAGGAATCATGAACTGTCTCCAAAGAGGCAACCAGCGGTCGAAGCTGCCCGGTCCTGAGGGGGAAAACGCGAGGCGGGAGTCGGCTGCTAGGGTACAGCCTACGATCCGAGCCGCTCCGCGGCGCGTCGGCAAAAAAGCGACACGCCGGCAAGGCCGGCTCCGGATAATCGTTTGCCGTTAACTTTTTCGGCACGGCGTCGGCATACAGGCATGGATCATCGGCAAGCCAGCGATACGCGCGAACGGCTCTCCCGGCTTTGGCTGCAGGCCGAGCCTTCCGTCAATGCCTATGTGTTCGCAGCGGTACAGCGGTTTCAGGATGCGGAAGATGTCGTCCAACAGGTAGCCCTTACGGCAGCGCGGCGGTTCGAAGAATACGACGACTCGCGGCCATTCGTTGCCTGGGCCCTCTGGCTGGCCAAGTCAAAGATCATTGATCACTACCGAGTGCAGGGCCGGCAGAAGCTGGTGTTTTCCGAGGCACTGCTCGACCACGCCGCCACCCGGCTCGTCGAGCGTCAGGAGGCGAATCAGGCAGGAGCGGCCGCCCTCGAGAAGTGCATCGACAAACTGCCTCCGAAGTCGCGCCGGCTGCTCGATCTTCGATACGTCGAGGATGCTTCGATGGAGACCATCGCCCGGACGGTCCAATCGACCGCCGGCAGTGTGCGGGTGATGCTGTTTAGGGTCCGCGATCTGCTCGCCGACTGCGTGAAGGCCGAACTAGCCAAGGAGGCGACATGAGCAACACGCCTCGGCCGTACGACGCCGACCGCCAGCTGATTGACGCCCTTCTCGACGACGCTCTGGAGAGCGCGATTGAGGGTTCACCCCTCGACACCGCCGACCTGCTCGCCCGCCTGGAGCGGGATTCGACGGTTTGCGATTACCTCGTCGAGCGGGCTGTGCTTCACGCTGGGCTCAGGCACTCGTTGCGGCGCCGTAGCCTCGCCAGTTGGGCCATCGCGGGGGCACAGGCAGATGCTGCGATTACTCGTCGGCGCTCGCGCACGTCCATCGCCTGGCTCGCCGTGGCTGCATGTCTCGCTGTCGCCTTCGGGGGCTGGCAGATCTGGAGCCGACCATACGCGACCGTGACGATGGGCATCGGCACCACCGGGCTGGCTACTGGACAGAATGTGCGCAATGAAATGCACGACTTGGCTGCGGGCGTGCTCGAGTTGGAGACCCGCCGCGGCGTGCAGATCGTGATCGAGGCTCCCGCTGCGTTCCAGTTTGAGACTCCGCAACGGCTACGGCTGACCGACGGACGAATCGCCGCCGACGTGCCGGCGCGGGCGAAGGGGTTTACCGTGGTGACGCCCACCGGCGAAGCGATCGACCTCGGCACACGTTTCGCCGTCGATGTGCCCGCATCCGGCGCGGCCGAGGTGCATGTGTTCGATGGCGAGGTTATCGCCCGCGGCGGTGCCCACACGACAACGAACCTCCGCGACGGCGAGGCGTTTTCGCTGGCGACGAATGCCGCCCGAGAACTGCGGACCGCCGCTTTCATTCGCGGGGGCGAGGTGGCGGAACTGGCTGCCGCGTTCGCAGCCGGCCAGGATCGCTCGTCACGGGCGGCCATTCAACGGCTGCGGGACGATCAGTCTTTGATCGCGGTGATCGACTTCGAGGGCGACGAATCCGCCAGCGTCGATCGGCCCGCTTCGCCAGGCCAATACCGCGTCGTGCAAGGCCGCTGGCCGGGATCCCAGGCGGCGGACTTCACGAACGTGGGCGATCACCTGCCGCTCGATGTCGGTGGTGACACCGACTGGCCGCAGCTGACCGTAGCCGCCTGGGTGCGGCTCGATCGGCTCGGCGAGCCCTATCAGTCGCTCTACCACACCGACGGCTGGACGAAGCAGAACCCCGGCCAGGTGCACTGGATGATCGTGGATTCCGGCGTGATGCGGCTTGCACTGCCGGGATGGAAGCTCGGCCCCGGTGCCGTCGAGCAACACGGGCACCCGGAGTCGCGAACCTCCGTTCTCGGAACCGAGGGCCGTTGGATGCACCTCGCATTCGTGTACGACTCGACTGAGCAGACGGCACGGTGTTATGTCGATGGACGGCCCGATGGCGAAACCCCGCTGGTCGATGCCCCGCCGGCGCGGCTCGGGCCGGCCCGCATCGGGAACTGGAACCGGCAAGATCGAAAGCTGAGCGGACGAATCGACGAACTCGTCTTTGTCGGCCGTGCCCTTTCGGCAGATGAGATCCGCGGTCTCTTCGAGGCCGGCGTTCCGTATCGCCCACGCACCCCGTGAGGGCAGTTATGCGTCACGTGTTTCCCTTTGTCGCGATCGTATGCATGTGCAGTGGGGCCGCCCGCGCCGCCGCGCCCGATTTCGTGCACGACATCCGTCCGCTGATCGAAAAGCACTGCTACGCCTGCCACGCGGGCGAGCAGGCCAAGAGTGGACTACGACTGGACTTGAAGGAAGCGGCGTTCAAGGGGGGCGATGGCTGGGGGCCTGCCATCGTGCCCGGCAAGCCCGACGAGAGTCCGCTTGTGCAGTTCGCACGAGGCGACGACCCCGATCTGCGGATGCCGCCGAAGGAGTCCGACGTACCGCCGCTTGCGGCAGCCGACATTGAACGGCTCGTCGCATGGGTAAACGCCGGCGCCGTCTGGCCCGATGGTGTCGATACGGCGAAGGTCGTAGACAAGACAGACCACTGGTCCTTCAAGCCGTTCGAGCGGCCGGCCGTGCCTGCGGTCCACGACAGCGCATGGCCGAAAAACGACATCGATCGCTTCATCCTCGCTCGCCTCGAGGCTGAAGGCCTGAAGCCCTCGCCTGAAGCAGACCGCCGCGCGTGGCTGCGGCGGGCAACGTTTGACCTGACAGGCCTTCCGCCCACGCCCGAAGAAGTCGAACAGTTCGCGTCCGACACCTCGCCTGGCGCGCATGAGCGGGTCATCGAACGGCTGCTTGCGTCGCCCCGCTACGGCGAGCGCTACGCCCAGCACTGGCTCGACGTCATCCGCTACGCCGACACGCACGGCTATGAAGTGAATACCGAGCGTCCGAACGCCTGGCCCTACCGCGACTATTGCATTTCGGCGTTCAACGCCGACCTGCCCTACGACCAGTTCGTGCGGGAGCAGATCGCCGGCGGCGAGCCGGGCAAGGAGGCCTCGACCGGGTTTCTCGTGACGGCGGCCGTGCTGCTCCCCGGGCAGATCGGCGCCGACGATGTATCCAAGCGGGCGGCCCGCCAGGATGCCCTCAACGACATCATTGTCAATGTGTCCGACACGGTCCTGGGTCTTACGGTCGGCTGTGCCCGTTGCCACGACCACAAGTTCGATCCCGTAACCGCCCGCGACTACTACTCGCTGCAGGCCTTCTTCGCCGGCGTCGAATACGGTGAGCGGATGCTTGAGACGCCCGAGGCTTTCGCGCTCCGCAAGGAGCATGACGACGCCCGAAGACGGATCACCGCGATCGACGTCGAACTCCCTCGCTACCAGCCGCTCGCCCGTGCCGGCTATACGCGGCCGCCTGTCACGCCGCATCTGAATACCGAGCGTATCGCGGCCGTGTCGGCCCGGAGGCTGCGGTTCACGATCCTTGATACGAATGTATATGAGCCTTGCATCGACGAACTCGAGGTTTTCGACGGTGAAGGCCGCAACGTCGCCCTGGCGTCGGCGGGGACGAAGGCGTCGTCATCCGGCAACCTCGTCACGGCAGGCGTGCACGAACTGGAGCACATCAACGACGGTCAATACGGCAACGGCCGCAGTTGGATGGCCGCCACGCGAAACAACGGCTGGGTGATGCTCGAGTTCAAGGAACCGGTCACGATCGAGCGGATCGTGTGGGGACGGGACCGAACTGAGAAATTCAAGGATCGCACCCCGACGTCGTATCGGATCGAGGTTTCAGCCGCCACGGGCGGCGATGACGCCTGGACGCTCGTGGCCGATTCGACCGACCGTCTGCCCTTCGGCACAAAGGAAAAAACGAACCTGACAGGGCTGTCGCCCGAAGAGCAGCGAACGGTCGCGGCCTTGGAAAAGGAGAAGACCTCGCTCCAGGCCCGGATTCAAACAATCGTTCGCGACACTCGTGTGTTTGCTGGCAACTTCAAGACTCCGCACCCCGTGCACCTCCTCAATCGTGGCGACGCCGAGCAGCGCAAGGAAGAGCTGGCTCCGGAGTCGATTGTAACTTTTGCCGGACTGGTCGCGCCCGTCAGCTTGGCGAAAGACGCTCCGGAGCCCGACCGCCGCCGCGGCCTCGCGACCTGGCTCACCGATCCGAAGCATCCGCTGCCGGCCCGTGTGATGGTGAATCGGATCTGGCAGTGGCACTTTGGCACCGGTATCGTCGACACGCCGAACGACCTCGGCCGCAACGGCTCGAAGCCCGTGCATCCGGAGCTCCTCGACTGGCTCGCTGCCGAGTTCGTGGACAGCGGCTGGTCGGTCAAACACCTGCATCGGCTGATCATGGGGTCGGCCACGTTCCGCCAGGCGAGCGCAGCGAATACCACGGGCCTCGCGAAAGACGCCGACACCAGGCTCCTGTGGCGGTTTCCGCCCCGGCGGCTCGAGGCGGAGACGATCCGCGACACGATGCTCGCCGTGAGCGGCCGGCTGAATCTCCAGATGGGCGGCCGCGGGTTCGATCTCTTCAGATCGCGCGGCGGCCTTTCCGGATTTCCGCCGATCGAATCGTTCGATGCCGGCGGCCGGCGGCGGATGATCTACGCCCACAAGGTGCGGATGGAGCGGGACGACGTCTTCGGCGCCTTCGACTGCCCCGATGCCGGCCAGTCGATGGCCCGCCGCCGGCAGTCCACGACGCCGATCCAGGCGCTGAACCTCTTCAACAGCCCATTTACGTTTCATGAGGCGCAGGCTCTGGCCGCTCGCATCGAGGCCGACATCACGGCGGAGCCTGCCGCGACCAAGCCCCACAGCGATCCGGTCCGCAGGCAGATCGATCGTGCCTTCCAGTTCGCGTTCACGCGGTCGCCCGACGCCCTTGAGATGAGTGCCGCCGAGGCCGTCGTCCGCGAACACGGCCTGGCCACACTGTGCCGTGTGATCTTCAACAGCAACGAGTTTTTGTTCGTTCCCTGAAGCCCGAGCCGTCCCCTTTCCGCAGGAGTGCAGCGATGACATTTCCGGAACGCCTTTCAACCGGCGGCCGCCGGCTGCTTGACCGCCGCGGTTTCCTCGGCGACTCGGCTTCGGCCCTGACCTCGATCGCCCTGTCGAGCCTGCTGGCGAGCGACAACCTGCTCGCCGCCACCGAACCGATTCGCCCCACGATCGACCCGGCTCATCCGTATACCCCGAGGCCGCCGCATTTCGCCCCCAAGGCAAAAAATGTGCTCGTGATCTTCTGCGCCGGGGCGGTCAGCCAACTTGAAACCTGGGACTGGAAGCCCGAACTCATCAAGTGGGACGACAAGCCGCTGCCCGGTGGGCCCGCCGTCACGTTTCAGGGACCTGCCGGCAACCTCGCCCGGCCGCAGTACGAGTTCAAGCCCCGCGGCCAGACGGGAAAGATGGTGTCGGAGATGATTCCGCACCTAGCCGAACTCACCGACGACATCGCCTTCGTCCATTCGCTCACGAGCAAGACCAACACCCATGGCCCGGCGGAGAATTTTCTCTCGACCGGCTCGATCTTCGACGGGTTTCCGAGCATCGGCGCCTGGGTGACCTACGCCCTGGGCAGTGAGAACCAGGATCTGCCTGCGTTCGTCTCGATCCTCGATCCGCGCGGCGTGCCGCAGGCGAGCAGCAACAACTGGGGGCCGGGCTTCCTGCCCGCCGAGTTCCAGGGCACGACGCTGAGCGCGAAGGATCCGGTGCGGCACCTGCGGCCGGCGGGCGGCATTTCCGCTGCCGGCGACCGCGCGGCCCGCGATCTGCTCGTGCGCATGAACGAGCACCACCTCGCGCAGCATCCCGAGGACAATTCACTGGCCGCCCGGATCGCCAGCTATGAACTGGCCGCCCGGATGCAACTCTCGATGCCGACGCTCAACGACCTCTCGACCGAGTCGGCGGCCACGCTGAAGGCCTACGGGGCCGACGACGAGTCGAACCCGCTCAAGGCGGCGTTCGCCCGCAACTGCATCCTCGCCCGGCGGCTGATCGAAAAGGGTGTGCGGTTCGTGCAACTCTTCAACGGGGCCTATGCCAGCGGTGGAGCCCTCAACTGGGACGGCCACTCGAAGCTCAAGGAGCAATACGACGTCCATGCGGCGATTCTCGATCAGCCGGCGGCGGCCCTCATCAAGGATCTCAAGCAGCGCGGCCTGCTCGCCGACACGCTCGTCGTCTGGTGCACGGAGTTCGGCCGGATGCCATTCTTCCAGAAGGGGGTCAAGGGTCGCGATCACAACCCTGACGGCTTCACCTGCTGGATGACCGGCGCTGGCGTCAAGCCGGGGGTGAGCCATGGCGTGACCGACGACTTGGGCGTCAAGGCGGTCGAGAACACGCTTTCGCTCTACGATTTCAACGCCACGATCCTCCACCTGCTCGGCCTCGACAACACTCGCCTTTCATTCCGCCACAACGGCTTCGACCGCCGGCTCACCGACGTCCACGGCCATGTGATCAAGGAGATTCTGGCCCAGCCAAAGCAAGCCAACCAGGGGATGACAAGCTGACGGAACAACGGCGGGTGATGGAGTCGGTCAAACCGCTCGCCCACGACGCACCGATAGTGCCGCGACGCGACGAGAATGCTACGGCTGATTGCCGTCGGGGCGCGGTCGCCGATGCCGAGTCCTGCGAACCGCTTCTTCCATCGGCAGAGGGGCTGCTCGCTGATCCCCAGCCCGCGGATGATCTCGGCCACCGGCGTTCCCGATTCCGTCTGCCTCAGCGCGAACGCGATTTGCTCTTCTGTGAATGCTTCTTTCCCATCCGAAAAACTCGCCCTTTCTGGTGATGCCAAGGTCAAAACAACCTAACATCCCGGATGGATCAAGAAACGGGGAGGACGTCATCGAGCGATCGGCAGCGGGACGAGCGTTTTTCCGTTTTTGCTGGGAATAGAGCTGGATTGACCCGCGGGCAGCGTGGATAAAAGAACGACGTGCGGCTGACCTTTGTTCGCCATAGGATTCAACGAATTGGAAGGTTAGCCACAAAAGTCGGCTTGGTCCGGGGGCTGCGAACATGACGCTTTCCAGCAACTTGAACTTCATCGGTGTGGCTGTCATTGGCCGCGTGTTTGCAAGCAGCGGCAAGCCGTGGGCGCCGGCGAAGCGATCGTGGATCTCCCGGGCAGCGATTCTCTGCGCGATGCTCTCGTGGCCGTCGGCCAACTGCTTTGCTCAGTACACCTGGACGGCTGCAAGCAATCGCACGTGGGACGTGACGTCGGCCAACTGGACGACAGGCGCGGGCAACATCGCGTGGGTAGATAACAATGCGGCAGTGCTGACGAGTTCTGGAACCGGCTCGATCACGGTTGCGGGCACGCGGACGGTGACTGACTTCACCGCTGCTGGGACCTACACGCTCACCGGGGGCACGATCACGATGAGCGGCTCGACATCGGCGCTCGCGATCCAAAGCGACACGACAACCATCAGCTCGGTCTTGGCGGGAACAGTCGGGCTTCGCAAGTCGGGCGTCGGAACGCTCGTGCTCACGTCTGCCAACACCTACAACGGCACCACCACCGTCAACGCTGGCACTCTTCAGGTTGGCGATGGAGGAACCAGCGGCAGCCTTGGCACGGGCGCAATCGTGAACAACGGCAATCTCGTCTACAACCGCTCGACGGGCTCCGTTGCACTCCCGAATGCCGGCATTACCGGATCAGGGTCACTATCACTGACAAGCGCGGGCATGCTGGGAACGGCCTTTAGCGACACAGGCGTCCTGAATATCGACACCAGCGCCGGCAACGCCAACGTCGATCTGAACGTCGCAATTGGTGTCAACGCAGTCAATTATTCTCTCGCTCAGCTCAACGTCACCTCTGGCACCGGCGTCATCACGATCTCCAATACAACTGGCGCGAGCTGGGGCGTGACCAGCAACGCTTATATCCGCCAACTCACTCTCAGCGGCCGCGATGTGAATGTGAGTGCCAACATCCCGTATTTCGGCAGGATCACTGTTACGAACTCAGGTTCAAACTCGACCTTCAGCGGCACCATCGGCACGACGGGGTCCACCGGCACCGTGTTCACAAAGGCAGGTGACGGCCTACTGATCATTACTGCCAACAACACGTATGCGGGCGATACGGCCATCAACGCCGGCACGCTCCAGGTTGGGAATGGCGGCACGGCGGGCAGTCTTGGGTCGGGTGCGATTGCGAATAGCGGGGCGCTTGTGTTCAGCCGCTCCGACAGCGTGACGGTCGCGAGCGGTATCTCGGGAACCGGGTCACTGACGCAGAGCGGTTCTGGATCGCTGATCCTCACAGGTGCAAACACCTACTCGGGAACCACAACCGTCAGCAGCGGTGCGCTCCAAGTCGGTAGCGGAGGGACAACTGGGAGCCTCGGAACCGCCGCGGTTGTCAACAATGCATCTCTGGTTTTTAATCGCTCGAATAGTGTGTCTGTCGGCAATCCAATTTCGGGAGCCGGGTCACTGACGCAGAGCGGTTCTGGATCGCTGATCCTCACAGGCACGAACACCTACTCGGGAACCACGACCGTGAGCAGCGGCACGCTCCAAGTAGGCAACGGAGGCACGATCGGCAGCATTGGCACCGGCGCGATCACGAACAACGGGGCACTCGTCTTCAATCGATCCGACAGCGTGACGGTCGCGAGCGCTATCTCGGGAGCCGGGTCACTGGAACAGCGCGGCGCTGGATCCCTGATACTCACAGGCGCGAACACCTATTCAGGAACTACGACTGTCAGCAGCGGCACACTGCAGGTTGGAAACGGGGGAACGACCGGCAGCCTCGGCACCAACGCGATCGTGAATAACGGCAATCTCGTCTTTAACCGCTCGACGGGCTCTGTTGCATTCCCAACCGCGGGCATCATCGGGTCTGGGTCCCTGTCGGGGCATGCTGGGAACGGCCTTTAGCGACACAGGCGTCCTGAATATCGACACCAGCGCCGGCAACGCCAACGTCGATCTGAACGTCGCAATTGGTGTCAACGCAGTCAATTATTCTCTCGCTCAGCTCAACGTCACCTCTGGTACCGGCGTTATCACGCTTTCGAACACGACTGGCCTGAGCTGGGGCACGGGAGGTGCATATATCCGCCAACTCTCTCTGAATGGCCGTGATGTGAACGTGAGCGCCGCCATCCCGTACTTTGGCACGATCACGGTGACGACCTCGGGGTCGAACTCGACCTTCAGTGGCAATATCGGCACGACCGGGTCTGCAGGCACCGTGTTCACGAAGGTGGGAGCGGGGGCCTTGTCGCTCACCGGCACCAACACCTTTACGGGTGCGATGGCTATAACCGGCGGCATTCTGCAGTTCGGCCGGCCTGCGTCGCTCTACAGCGGAAGCACGGCAAACTGGAACGCAGCGAACATCTCGACGGGCAGCGGCGCGACACTCGCCTTCAACGTCGGCGGTGGCAGCGAGTTTACCACGGGCAACGTCACCACGCTGCTCACGAACCTCGCCTCGAGCACGAGCACCGCAAACGGCATGAATGCCGGCTCCGCGCTCGGCTTCGACACCAGCAACGCGTCTGGCGGCACGTTCACGATCAATGACGCGATCGCCGACACGACCGGCGCGAATGGTGGCGCACGCGGCCTTGTCAAGCTGGGGGCCGGCACACTCGTGCTCGGGGGTTCCAACGGCTTCACGGGTGCGACGACGATCAGCGCCGGCGTCCTGAGCTTCGCCAACAAGAACGCCCTTGCGGCGACCTCCGGCATCAGTATCGCCAACGGGGCGGGGCTCACCTACACCGGAGCCGCCGATACGTTCGCACGGAATATCACCGTGTCGAGCGGCATCGGCGCCGTGACGAATGCCGGCGTTGGCTCGCTCGCCCTCTCCGGCACGCTCACGAAGAATGGCACGGTGCTGCGACTGCGAGGCGGTTCCGCGGGCATCACCGTCACCGGAATCATCACGGGCACGAGCCTCAACTCCGACCTCGCCGTTCAGAACGGCTTCACAACCCTCTCGACCGCCAACAGCTACACCGGCCCGACCTTCATCAACTCGAGCGGCACGCTCGCCCTCGCAACCAATAACGCTATCCCGTCGAACTCGGCGGTGACGATCGGTGGCTCAGATGCGGGCGGCGACGGTGGGCCGGGCCGACTCACCATGGGAACCTACACGAACCAGATCGGAAGCCTCTCGTTCTCGGGCTCGGGTGGCACGATCGCCATGGCACCGACGTCAAGCGCGACATCCACGGTGGTGCTCTCGGCAACCGGAGCAGTGAACCTTGCCGGCACGAGCACGCTCGACCTCACCAGCATGGCGACCGGAGCGGGCCTCTACAGGCTGGTCGCCGGATCGTCGGTGTCCGGCACCTTTGGAAGCGTCACGGGGCTGAATTCCAACTACCTGCTCCGCTACAACACGGTGAATGCCAACGAGGTCGATGCCCAGCGAAAGGCCGAGTTTGGCACCATCACGGCGACGCCGGCGGCGACATCGATCATAACGGGCGGCTCGACTGCGTTCGGCTACACGGTTTCCAACATCACGCCCACGGGCGGGTCCACGCTCTCCTTTGCAAGTTCCAATGGCTCGAATGTGGTCGGCTCGAGCGGCGGTACTGCCGGTGCGAATTCCACGAGCACGAATATCGCTGGCCTCTTCTTTACCGGCACGACCGTCGGCGCGAGCCAGACCGGCTCGTTTACGCTCACTGATGCGAACGCAATCGGCTCGCCGGCGAATGGCTCTGTGACCGTCGACGTGCTCGATCACGCCACTCCCGGTTTTCTGGCGAGTGGCATCACGAATGCCTACACGCAGGACGTTTTGAACATCGATTTTGGATCCATTGACCAGGCGGCGGGCATTCAGAACTTCACCTACAACCTGCTCAATCTCGCCAGCCAGACGTATGGCGCCGGGCTGACCGCCGGCCTCGATTTCACGGCCTTCACGGCCGATGGCGACGGCTTCACATCGGGGCTGACCACGTTCAACAATCTCGGCGGCGGCGGCACGAGCAGCCTGTTCACGTTCACGTTCAATCCCACGGGCCAGGGCACTTTCTCAAAGACGTTCACGCTCTCGTTCTACGACAACCAAAATCTCTCCGGTGCCTCAAGCCGCCGCGACCTCACGATCAACGCCCAGGTGATTGTGGTTCCAGAGCCTGGATCGCTCGCTCTCGCCGGCCTGGGAGTCGGCCTCGTCGGCTGGTCCCTCTGGGCGCGCCGCCGGATCACCTAAAGTCTGCGGTGAACCGCACCATGAAACCGCGTCGGGGACTCACGCTCGTCGAACTGCTCGTGGTGATCGCGATCATCGGCCTGCTCGTGTCGATGGTGCTGCCGGGATTGCAGTCGGCACGCGAAGCCGCCCGGAGGGCACAGTGCCTGAACAACTTCAGGCAGATCGGCCTCGCGCTCCAGGCTCATTGCGCTTCACAGGGAACATTTCCGTCAGGATCAACTCCAACGCCCGCCGTAGGTACGCCCCCGACGTGGTCCTATGGAGTGGCATGGCCATACAGGCTCTTACCGTTTATCGAGCAACTCGGGCTGTTTTCACGGCTGAACCCCAACACAAGTTCTTGGAATTCGGCGAACGCCGCAACTATTGCCAATATCGAGATTCCCACGTTTACTTGTCCGACCAGTCCCTGCCCTCGTTTTGCAGGCACGGAGGCCTGGAACCCGAATGGACCCGTTCAGGTCGGATCAATGGTTGGAATTGCGGGGGCCGTGTCAGCGATTGATGTGAAAGGGAGATACGACACGTCGGCATCCGCGTCCAACAACCACGCCTGGAACGGGGTACTTCATGCTTGTAGCCAGGTCACCCCCGCCCATGTCCGCGACGGGCTCTCCAACGTCATCTGTGTCGGAGAGACGAGTGATTGGGGATACAATCCGGCTTTTCCCGGTGGCCAATTCGACTGTCGAGGCATGTTTCCGCATAGCTGGTTAATGGGATCGAGACGCGCCGCCCCGCAGACCCCCAATGCTGATGCGCGAGTATTCAACACGACGGTGATCAATACCAGGCCCCTGGGAACAAAGGTGTGTTCTTATGGTCAGTATGGCACCACGGCTGTCGCGGGAATGAATTTCGACAATAGCGTGCCGATCCAGTCCGCGCATCCCGGCGGCGCGGTGCTGCTGTTTTGCGATGGCGCCGTCCAGTTCGTCACCGACACGCTTCCTCTCGACATCCTGCAGACATGGGCAATCCGGGACAGCGGCCAAACGAAATCATGGCAACAGTGAATCATCTCACGGTTGTGAGCCTGAGTGCCGCTGCCATCTGGCTGGGAGGTTGCGGTGGAAGAAAAGAGCTGTACGGCGTCTCAGGACACGTTACGCTCGATGGCAAGCCGCTCTCCAGTGTCATCGTGCATTTCGTGCCGAAAGCGGGTCCGGCTGCATGCGCTCAGGCCGACATCGAAGGAAAGTATGTAATGAAAACAGCTGGTTACGGTCTAGGGGCGTCCCCGGGACGGCATCAGGTGTGGTTTGAGTCGCCTCCGAAAAACGAGGCCTTGGATAGGGTATCGCTTGATTCGAACGCCTATCCTCGTCCGCCCCAGCCTTCAGTCGTGTTTCCGGAGCGGTATCGTAATCCGGCGACGAGCGAGTTGGCGGTGACCATCTCGCCTGGAATGAACTCGCACAGCTTTGCTCTGAGCTCTTCCAGCCCTCCGAGCGCGGCACTCGTGCCTGGTGAAAACTAGGCTGATCAAGGCAATCCCACGGGGCGTACAGTTCCGTAATGGTAGGTGAAAAAGGTGCCAGGCACCGAATGTGGGCAAGCCAGCGAGAGCTGGTTGCCGTGCTTCTCCTGGAGGGGTAGCCGGTATCCGTTTCTTCGCATTGGGGGTATGGCCACCGGCGAATTCGAGTCGCGCGCCACCGACTGATACGATCAGGATGGCATCGGGAAGAATTTTCAAGAGTATGGGCGCGGCCATGACACGGCTTTTCGGACTTGCAGCCGCGGTGACCCTCGTCCTCATGACGGCCGCCGCCCAGGCCGGCCTGTCCATCAACGCCGTGACGGTCGATGGCAGGGCCATCTCGCTTCCTGCCGGCACGAGGGCAGGCTCGGCCGGTTCCGAACCGCTGCGAATCCCTTCGGCAGCAGGCAGGGTGTTGTTCGAGTTTGGCGGAGCGGCCGAGCCGATCTCGCCCGAGAGCGACGCCCCGGAGGCCGAGCCTCCACGGCCAGCCGGAGCCAGATTGCGGTATCGCCTGGACGGCGTCGACTCCGCGTGGCGCGACGGTGAAGCGGCCGGCCGCATATCGCTTGGCTTCGCGGATGCCGAAGCTGGCATCATCGGCAGTGTCCAAGAAGAACTGCTGGGTGAGTCTGCCGGCTGGACGGGAGCCGTCGCGGGCTCTCCCTGGGTGAAGGGAACGACATCGGGAATCGTGCCTCCCCTCACGAAACAGATCTTCGTCAACGTGCTGTCGTACTATGTCGGCGCGGCGGTCGGAGTGATGGGTGTCGATGACGTGATGCTCGTGGTCGAGCATGCGAACGGTGGTCGCGACCAGTACGACCTAAACGTTGAACTGAGCGACCCCGCCTCCCTCGACGGCCTCCCGAGAAACTGGACAAAGTCGGGCACGAAACTGGCCATGAGCCAGATCCGCATGCGCGGCAGCCCAGCCCCGCACGCGATCCTTACGATCGTGGATGACGAGCCCGACCGCTACGGAGGCTGGCTGCACATCGCCAAAGACAGGGTCGAGCCCGGTGACCGCGTGACGCTCTCGTGGTCGGCGGCCTGGAGCCTCGGCGTAGGGGGGGAAGCGACGGCCGAATACCGCGACCTCAAGCCTGGAACCTATTTCTTCCGGATCGGGGCCTTTTATCCCAACGGCGAGCCGACCGGGATCGAGACCGTGCTCGCCGTCGAGGTCTATGTGCCGTGGTATCTCCGGCGCGACATGTGGGCAGGGGCGGCCGCGGTGGGGCTAGCCGGCGTTGTCACCGCGGGCCGCGCTGCGAATGTGCGGCGCATCAAGCGGCAGCTGGCCGAGATGGAGCGGGAGCGGCAGCTCGAGCAGGAGCGGGCCCGGATCGCCCGCGATCTGCATGACGACGTCGGGGCTGGGCTCACGGAGATCGCCGTGCAGACCGACTGGCTGCGGCGCGACGTCGAACACCTGCACGACGCCGAGATCACTGGCCGGGCCGATCGCGTCTGTCAGTCGGCGGTCGAACTCATTCGCTCCGTCGATGCGATCGTGTGGGCCGTGAATCCCAAGAACGACACGCTCGACCGGTTCGTCGGCTACCTCACCCACTCGGCCGACCAGTTCGTGCGGGCGGCCGGCCTCGGCATCCGGCTCGACGTGCCCGACGAGGTGCCCGCGACGCCACTCCCCGGCCGCGTGCGGCACAACCTCCTCCTGATCGTCCGCGAGGCGGTGAACAACGCCGTGAAGCACGCCCAGGCGAAGCTTGTGTGGCTCGGCGTGCGACTCGACAGACCGCTCGCTGGTGGCCGCGTGACGATCACCGTCGAGGACGACGGCCGCGGCTTCGATCCAAACGAGCCCGCCGACGACGGCCGCCATTCGGGCCTCGACAACATGCGCCGCCGCGCCGACGACATCGGCGGCACGCTCACGCTCACGAGCCGCCCTGGCAGCGGCACCCGCGTGGAAATCACCGCTCCGCTGGCGTGATGCCCAGGGCTTTCTTCATCAGTCCCCACGGGCGGCGATCATTCGTGATGAGCAGTCGGTAACGGCAGCATCGCGGCTGGCAGCCGCTATGCCGCACAAGATTGCCGCGATCCATTGTTCACCGGTAGCGATATCGCAACTGCGCGATGAGCAGCGAATCACCATCGACCTTGTAGACGAAGCGGTGCTCGTCGGTGATCCGTCGCGACCAATATCCAGCCAGCGCATGCTTCAAGGCTTCTGGCTTGCCGGTGCCTTCGAAAGGGCTGCGAGCGGTTTCCTTGATCAGCCCATAGATGCGTTTGAGCAGTTTTCGGTCGGCTCGCTGCCAGTGGAGGTAGCCCTCCCACGCCTGCTCCGCGAAGACCAACTTCATTCCGCAAGTCTCCGCTCCTTCCCGCGGCCGCCCTCCAGGCTAGAAATGGCTTCGAGGAGACGCTTGGCATTCTTAGGAGCGCAGCAGATACGCGCTTTCCTCGAGGGCTTTAAAGTCCTCCAGCGACATCATCACCACGGACTGCTCCCCGTTGCGGGTGATGATCAACGGCTCATGGTCCTCGCACACGCGGTCCATCGTGTGGGCCAGGTTTGCGAGGGCGGCCGTGTCGGTGATGACGTCCATGGAGTTTTTCTCGATATGTACATGATGCAGTACGTTTCCTGCGGGTGCTCGTCAAGAATACGATCTCGCCCTCAAGCCGCACCGTTCATCACAGCATCGTCGAGTCGCTGCTGAGCAGCGGAGTTTCCGCGATCGCATGAATCAGCGAGCGGAGGCCGTAGTTCGTCGGGGCCGCGGTGTCGAGGATCCGCTCGATCAAGCGGCGATCAGCGTAGGAGAGGTCGGCGCCGCTCGCATAGCGGACCATGTGCGCGGTGAAAGCGCGGGCCAGCGGCCTCGCGTCATCCGTGAGGAGCCTCTTGAGATCGTCCACGCCGGCGAACGCACGCCCGTCGGTAAGGCCGCCCGATGCGTCGACCTTCGGTCCGAGCCTGTAGCGGGCAAACCAGAGTCCTTGTGGCGGCAGCGGCGCTGGATCGCCCTGACCGGTTGAGCGGTAACGATCTCGATAGCCTCCGATCGGATCGAAGCATTCGAGCGCAAAACCCGGCGGATCGATCTTTGCATGGCAGGCCGCACAACTGGCGTCGGAGCGATGCTTCGCCAGTTGCTCACGGATGGTGGTCGCGCCCCGTGTGTCGGGGTCGACTCCGGCAATGCCGGGGGGCGGCGGTGGGGCGGGATCATCGAGGAGCCGGTCGATGATCCAGACGCCCCGTTTCACGGGCGACGTGGTCGTGCCATTGGCGGTGAGCTTATGGATCGCAGCCTGGGCGAGCAGGCCGCCGCGGTGGCTGTCCGGGGAGAGCGATACGCGGCGGACCTCTACGCCATCCACACCGGCGATGCCATAATGCTCCGCCAATCGCTGCGTGAGCATCGTGAAGTCGGGGTCGATGATCGTCCGCGCGGGAAGATCGTGCACGATCAGTTCGCGGAGAAACGCCCGCGTCTCGGCCACCATGCCTTCATGGAGGAGGAATGAATACTCGGGATAGAGCTGCCGATCGGGCGAGGTCTCGTCGATCCGGCGGAGTTCCAGCCACTGGTTCGCGAAATCGCCGATGAAGCGATCGCTCCGCCGATCGTCGAGCAGGCGATCGATCTGGGCATGCAGCACGGCCGGCGTGGCGAGCGATCCATCCGCCGCGGCCGCGAGCAGTGACTCGTCGGGCGGCGAGTTCCAGAGCCAATAGGAGAGGCGTGATGCGCGGGCGACAAGATGGCCCCCACCTTGTGGCCCATCGGCCGGAAGGAAGAGAAACTCTGGGGAAGTGAGGATCGCGACGTACGCCCTACGCATCGCGTCTTCGAAACAGTCGCCGGCGGCGAGCCGTTTCCCGACGAGCGTCACATAGGGGTCGATCTCGCCACCGTCCACGGGCCGACGGAACGCCCGCGGCAGAAACGCTGCGAAGAGCCGACGGGCATCGTCGAGCGGGGTGCTCGACTGGACGGTCTGCAGCGGCGGATGTCGCTCCGCGGGAGGGAGGCTGTTGAGTGCCGGCAGGTAGAGAGGCGTCTGCCGGATCCGCGCCCGCGCAGGCGGGAGCATCTTCGAGTCGGTCGGCCACGGAGAGATCGGCAGATCGCCAAACAGCCGCCGGTGGCTCTCCGGCGGCCACGACTCGTTGATCGGCCCCTCCACTTCGAACCAGTCGAGGGCCACGCCGGGGCCGACGTGCCTTGCCGTGCGGCCGCCGATCTGGCGAACCTGCAGGCCCCGCCACGGGATCGAGACGGGATCAAAGACGATCGACTCGTGGGCATCGAGCCAGGTCGTGATCTCATGCTCGCGGGGCGAGAGCGAAGGGGCAGTGAACATGGCCAGCAATCGCCCGCCCTCCTGCTGATGGCCGTCCTCGTGGGCCCGAAGCACGGCCGCCTGCGACGCCGGAGCGGGATCGACCGACCCCTTGTTCCACTGAAATCCCCAGAGCGAAAGCCGGAGCCGATACATGCCGGCGTAGATCGGCGCCACGTTCATCGCGGCTTCGTAGCCGGCAAGGTTTGGGACGAGCAGGCCGACACTACTGGTGCTTTCGGCAACCTTGTTGTCGCGGAAGAGCCGGCTGCGGTCGGCCATGTCGTCATCCGCATGCGGTGCGTTGATGTACCACTCGACCTCCTCGAAACCGCCGCGAAGCGGAAGGGCGGGATCGGGCCGACTGTCTTTCAGGAGCACGAAGTTGCCCTGCGTGAGATTGCCGCCAAACTTGAAGAGCCCGGCCGGATGGATCCGCTGCTTGAAGACCGCCGGAGGGGTGCTGCTCGTGGCGATTGCGGCGTCGAGCGCTTTCTCGATCGCCGCCGCATAGGACGCAAGATGGGCTGGCGACAGGTCGAGCCCGTCGGCGATCTTGTCGTAGCCCGCCACGCGAGCGTCGGCCGGGAGCATCTGCTGGATGTCGAGCCGGGGCAGCCCAAGCAGATCCTGCAGCGTGTATTCAAACTCCGTTCGCGTTAGCCGCCGCATCCGCGCCCTTCCGGTCGTCGAGATCCGTGCGGAGTCGGCCGCCACGAGCTGGCTGTCGAGCCAGCGGGTGACGGCTGCGAGGTCTAGAGTCCGTGGCTGTTCCGCCTCGGCCGGAGGCATCTCACCCCGGGCAATCCGGTCGTGGATCTGTACGAACCGCTTGAGGATGGCCGGGTCGGAAAAATCCCGCGAGAGCCCGGCGAGATCGAGTCCGGCCTCGGGCTCCTTTCCCGAGTGGCATGCATAACAGTGCTGGGCGAAGAAGGCCTCCAGCGGCGCGTCGGCACGGGCGACGGCATGCAGGATGAAGAGGATCGCGATGCCGCGAGCAACATTCGTGCCTGCCGTCATGACTCCAGTCCTCGAAGGGATCCGGTGCTCGACGCGAAGCGGTCGGTTTCGATGCCCAGCCGCTGCAGCATCGTCACGAAGAGATTGGCGAAGGGTTCGTTCCGCTTCTCGTCGAAGGCCAGGTGGCCGGGGTGTCGGTAGCCGCCACCGGCGAGGACAAGGGGCAGGTTCTGGTTCGAATGGGAGTTGGCATTTCCAAGGCAAGAGCCATACAGCACCTGCGTGTGGTCGAGGAGGTTGCCATTCGCCTCGTGCACATCGCGGAGTGACTGGAGCAGGTCGCCGAAGGCCCGCATCTGGGCCTCCTCGATCCTCTTCAGTTCGGCGATCTTCGCCGGCTCGTTGCCGTGGTGGGTGAGTCCGTGCGTTTCGTTCTGCACGCCGGGAACGTGGGGCACGACCGAGAAGGTGCTCAGGGAGAGAGTGATCACGCGAGTGGAATCGGTCTCGAGTGCGAGTCGGGTCATATCGAACATGAGCTGTGATTTCTCGATCACCCGATTGGCGTCAGCGATGTCGTCGGGCTCGGGATAGGCGACCACGGGCTTGGGTCGGCGTTCCCACTCGATCGAGCTGGAGAGCCGGCGCTCGAGTTCGCGGACGCTCGAGAAATACTGGTCGAGCCGGCCGCGATCCTCCGGGCCGACCGACCGCTCGAGCCTCGTCGCCTTGTCGAGCACGAGATCAAGCACGCTGCCGCCTGCCTCGATCCGCCGCAGCGCTGCCGCTTTTTCCTCGGGCGTGCCGGCGACGAACATGCTGCGATAGAGCCGCCGAGCGCTCGATTCCGAAGGAATGGGAACTCCCGAACGCGACACGGCGAGCGTATTGGAATAGTTCTCCCCTTTGTGGACGGCGAGGGCGAGAAACGGAAACCGCGTTTCCAGGCCGACATGCTCGGCGGCGACCTGATCGAGTGAGTGCGAATTGCGGAAGGTCGGCTGGCCGGGGTGCGGGGCACCGGTCAGAAAACACTGCCCCGCGTGGTGGTTGCCATCCACGTCGGGGTGAGACATGCCCGAGAACACGGTGAACAGGCCGCGATGATCGGCGAGCAGATCGAGGTAGGGGCTCGATGGCGCGGGGCGGTCGGCTGGAGCATCGCCGGCTGGTTTTTCGGGAAAGAAAAACTGCGGCATCATGCCGAGCGACGCATGGATGGCGACGATTCTCCGGGGGGCCATGTCCGCGGATACCGCGGCCGCCCTCGCCGTGGGACGAAAGGCCGGAATCATCGCATTCAGAAGCGGCAGGCAGACTCCCGCGCCGGCGGCCCGCAGGACCGTTCGCCGCGCGAGGACACCCTGTCGAGCAGTGGCCGGACGGGAGACCTGAGGGCGGCGAAACATGACAAACCCTCGGGGTGTAGCTACCCAGAGTTTATCGTCATAACGGCCCGTTCGGACCGGCGAGAGCCTGTCGTAAATATGGCTACAAGATCGCGGCTCGCGAATCCTCACTGATCGGCCTTCGGGAAGCCCCAGGCGCGAGCGCGGGGAATACGGGTGGCCGTCCCGATCGGCTCCGCGGCGCCTTCACTGACACTCCGCGTCGACCCGTCGCTCGCGCTTCGGGCTTCCTGACCGGGATGGCACACCGGGAAAAAGTTCTCGAGTGGCTCGTATCAGAGGTAGGGGCTCAAGAGGCGGGCGACGCCGTCCCGCAGTCGCACCGGCAGACTGCGGCCATCGACGTCTGCGAGCGTCCGCCGGCGGGCGCGGCCCATCACGGCGGCGATTCGCTCGTCGAGTCGAGCGGCCAGGCTGCGGTCGTAGGTCTCCACGTTGAACTCGAAATTGAGCCGCATGCTCCGCTCGTCCCAGTTGCCGCTACCGAACATCGCCCACGATGAATCGACCACCATGAGCTTCGTGTGCTCGAACGGAGGAGACGACATCCAGACGTTGCAGCCGCGGCCCAACGCCTGCCAGAGCATGGCGTCGCTGGCCCAGCCGACGAGCGCCAGGTTGTTTTCCTCCGGCAGCACGATGTCGACCTGCACACCTCGCATCGCGGCCACGTCGAGCGCCTGAAAGATGGCGTCGTCGGGAAGAAAGTAGGGCGTCATGATCCGCACCGACTTCTGCGCTGCGGCCAGCGCGCCGACGAGCACCAGCTTGATGCGGCCGATGTCGGGATCGTCGGGGCCGAAGCGGATTCCGCGGGCGAGCATCGTGCCGGCTGGGGTGAGAACGGGCTGCCAGGCAGGGCCGCCGAGGGTTTCGCCAGAGGCGAACGCCCAGTCTTCGATGAACACCTCGAGCAACTGTGTGACCACCGGGCCCTCGAGGCGGAAGTGGGTGTCGCGGACGGGGTGCGCAGGGTTGTGGGCCAGCCAGCAGCCATCGCGAATGTTGAGCCCACCGGTGAAGCCGATTCGTCCGTCGACGACCATGATCTTGCGGTGATTTCGCAGGTTGGCGTACGGGAAATAGAAGGGCACGCTCGTCGGGAGAAACCGCTCGACGCGGACGCCGCGGTTGGCCAGCACGCTGGTAATAGGCGGGAAGGTATAGGTCGAGCCGATGCCGTCGATGAGGACGCGAACCTCCACGCCCCGCGCCACGGCCCGCCCGAGCGCCTCCGCGAAGACCTTTCCGGTCGGGTCGTTGTCGAAGATGTAGGAAGCAATGGCGACGCTGCGGCTGGCGGCGTCGATGGACTCGAGCATCTCAGGGTAGGCTTCGTTGCCGCCGTCGAGCGGGATGATCGTGTTGCCGTCGACGAGTGGCCGGCCCGTGACGTTGCCCACGAGCGTGACGAGCGACCGCAGCGGCGAGTCGTCAGGGCCGACCGCCTCGCGAAGCCGGTTGGGCTGTGCCACCGCCGGCTCGAGTGCATGGGTCACCCGGGCCTGGCCGGCCCGCAGTTGCGTCGCGCGGGATCGGATGCGGTTGACCCCCAGCACGGCGTACGCGATCGCGCCAAACACCGGCGAAAACCAGATCAGTCCGACCCAGCCAATCGTCGATCGGGTGTCGCGTTTGAGGAGAATCGCGTGGATGGAGGCCGCGACGTTGATCGTCAGCACGGTCGCCGCCGCGACGTGGGGCCACATCGCCAGCCACCACCGCCACACGACTGTCAGCGTTGATTCCATCGGCCCAAGGGTAGCACGGCCCTCCCCGCGGCCCTCATCGGCCCGGTGTACCAGTAACCCTTTCGCGATACCCCTGGGTGGAGCGAATCGCCCCGGTCCAGGGCCGGGGGGTGGAGCGAATCGCCCCACCCGGGCTGCTCGGGTGGGGCGATTCGCTCCAGTCTGGATCGACCGGATCGCCATACCCCGGGGCTGAGGGATCACAAAAAAATGATCGATCGTACGAGAAAAACACGAAAACGGCGGTTTTCCGAGGGTGGATTTTGCTGAGCATGACCGGTTTGGCATGCACCTTGCATGTGAGTAAGGAGCCTAGGGTCCTCAGGGATTCCAAAGGCACGGCACGATGCCGTCCTACCTCACCAGTTTTGAGGATCAAACACCATGAACCGCACCATCTCCTCCGTCATCGCCGCGACCGTCATGTTCGCCAGTTACCCCGCATTTGCAGCCGAACTCGGGTGGAACGCCGATTCGACGTCCATCCTCGGTGGCTTGTCGACAGCCTTTGCCGCGACTTCGGCGGGTTCCTTGGCATGGGCGGGCGAGAACGAGACGTTCGTCGACCTGTCGATGGCTTCCAACCAGTTCCAGGGAGACTCGGAGGTCAACGTCCAACTTGTCACCGGTCTGGCTGCGCCGGAGCCGCCGGCCATCGTGCTCGCCGGAATGGCGATTGGCGGCGTGTTCTGCGGACGTTCGATGCTCAGGAAGCGGACGCCGACGTCCGCCCATAAGGAGGATCGCTCATGAGTAGGTTGCCCGGATACACCACCGCACGAACGCTTACGCGAACAGACGTCGTGCTGTGTCTCGTGCCCATCTGCTTGTTTCTCTCGATCGTAAGTCTTGTCTGATTCATTTCCGTCGCTGACGTCCGCGGTCTCTTCGAAGGAGTACTCCACATGGTGATCCACGCATTTGAACTCGATGGCGACGAGCGTGCCCGCCTGCCGAGCGTGGTGGTCGTCGATCCATCGTTCGACTCCTACGGGGCCTTGGCCGCCAGTGCTCGAATGGGCCGTCTCGATCTTCATCTTCGTTCCAGCGGCGGGGCAGCGATCAAACTCGCCGGCAAAATCCCGGTGGACGCCTGGCTGATCGCACCCGATCTTGACGACATGTCCGGGCAAGACTTCGTCGGTCTGCTCGAGTCCCGTCGGGCCGGTGCCAAGATCGCCATGGTTGACGTGGAGTCGGAAGGTTCCCGTCATCGTCAACTCGCCGAGCAGTCCGCGCTCGAGGTGGGTGTGGATGTGGTGCTCTCGAAGCCGATCACGGTGGCCGACCTCGAGGAGTTGCTCGACCTGCCGATCGAGGAACGTCGTCGCCGGTTTGCGGCACAGGGCCGATCGTGGGCCGCGTTGCCCGTCAGTATCGGGGCCGCGGTGATCGCGATCGCCGTCCTGATGGTGGGCTGAGCAACCGCTCACCACGGGTTCGGTGTGAACGTCCCGCCCCGGCACCTTTTCAGGTGCTCGAGCGCTGCGACCTGACCGGTCGTCTCCAGGGAATCTCGATACACCGGATCGTGAAAGCCCTCGACATCGATGCTTCCACGCCAGCCTGCGATCCGCAGGATGCTGATGAGGTCGGTCCAGTTCGTGTCGCCGAACCCCGGCGTGCGGTGGTGGACATAAGGCACGCCGCCGCGGATGCCATGCTCACGGATCACGTCCCAGAGCACGGTCGCATCCTTCCCGTGGATGTGCCAGATGCGGGAGGCGTATTTGCGGAGTTGCGGGAGCGGCTCGACAAAACTCACGAGCTGGTGGCACGGCTCCCATTCCAGGCCGATCACGGGGCTGTCCACCGCCGCAAACATCGCATCCCAGGCGGCGGGTGCGTGGGCGATGTTCCAGTCGCCGCTCTCCCACGTGCCCCGCTTCTCGCAGTTTTCGAAGGCGAGTCGCACGCCTCGCTCCTCCGCGCGACGGGCGAGCGGGCCGAACACCTTCGCGAATGGGGCGTATGACTCCGGCACCGGTCGGCCGGGAATCCGCCCCGCGAATCCCGAGACGACGTCGCAGTCGAACAGGCTCGCGGCATCGATGAGGCGTTCCCAGTCGGCGACGGTCTCCGGGCTCGTCAGCGGGTTGCCGTAGACGCCGATCGCGCTCACCCGCCGTGGCAGATCGTGTGGGCCGACGGGATGGGCGTCGAGCACGCGGTGCACGGCGTCAGCGAGCGCTGCGATGTCGAAGCCCCCGACGGTGCGGCCAAAACTGATCTGAAACGTCTCGAACCCGTGGGGCAGAAGCTGACCGATGACCTCGGCCGTGCGGTCGTGGGCGGGCACGAGGGTGCCGATGCGGATATCTGCGTGGGCTGACATGGCCGCCGAGTCTACCCGGCCGCCATCCGTTTTGCGGACACCCGACGCGGCTTGGGGTGGAAGACGTCTACCCCGCGCTGGCGCTTGGGGCTTCCCGACTGGGGCACCAGCCAGGGTTGCTCGGTAAGATTGCAGTTGTGACCATGGTTTTCGCAACACATACGACTCGACCGCAGCAGAGGGAGCGTGGCGGCTGATGCGGCTCCTCACCTGGAACATCCACAAGGGTATCGGTGGCCGCGACCGCCGCTATGCGCTCGACCGCATCATCAACTGCATCGAAGCTGAAAATCCCGACCTCATCTGCCTGCAGGAGGTCGACCGTCATGTCGGCCGCAGCCGACGCGACGATCAGCCACGGCTGCTCGCCCGCTACTTCCGCAGCCACTGCGTGTATCAGCCGACGGTCGCCGTGGGTGGCGGCAGCTATGGCAACCTCGTGCTCTCTCGTTGGCCGGTGGCGAGCCGCCACCGCATCACGCTCCGGCAGGGCGGCCGCAAGCCACGCGGCGCGCAGCTGCTGCTCGTCGAGTCGCCGGAGGGCATGCTGCATCTGGTGCACGCGCACCTCGGACTCGCGGAACGCGAACGCCGCTGGCAGGCTGACCGAATTCTCGGCCACATGCTCTTTCGATCGGCCGATCCGCACGCCACGCTGCTCGTCGGCGACTTCAACGACTGGCGCAACACGCTCGCCGCCGACGTGCTTGCCGCCGGCGGGTTTACGCAGGTCACGCAGCCGATCTCGCGATTCCGGACGTTCCCCGCTTGGATGGCCCTGGGATCGCTCGACAAGGTGTTTGCGCGCGGCAGGATCGACGTGCGGCACGCCCGCGTTGTCCGCACGAGCCTCGCGAAGGCTGCGAGCGACCACCTTCCGGTAGTGATCGACTTTCACCTCCGGTGAGGGCGGGCCCGGCCGGCTCAGACCGACAGAGTCTCCACGGCGGCGGCGACCGTGCGGTCGATGTCCGCGTCGGTGTGGGCCGTCGAGAAGAAAAGGGCCTCGTACTGGCTGCACGGGAGGTAGACGCCGCGGTCGATCATGCCCCAGAAGAACTCCGCGTAGCGCGACGTGTCGCTCTGCGACGCGGTCTGCCAGCCCGTCACGGGCACGGCCTCCGGCCCCTTCTGGAAAAACATCGTCATCATGCTGCCGACGCGGGCGACCCAGACCGTGACATTGCCGCGTGCTGCGGCAGCGCGAAAGCCGGCCTCCAGTCGTGCTCCGAGGCGATCGAGCATGGCATAGGGGGGATGATCGCGGAGTTGCTCGAGGGTGGCGGTGCCGGCGGCCACGGCCAGGGGGTTTCCCGAGAGCGTGCCAGCCTGGAACACCTTGCCTGCGGGGAGGATGTGGTTCATCACGTCGGCCCGGCCGCCGTAGGCGCCCAGTGGCAGGCCGCCGCCCACGATCTTGCCGAGTGTCGTCAGGTCGGGTTCGATGCCGAGGAGTTGCTGGGCGCCGCCCAGGGCCAGCCGGAAGCCCGTCATCACCTCGTCGCAGACGAAGAGGCTGCCGTGTCGCCGCGTCGTCTCGCGAACGGCGGTGAGAAAGTCACTCGACGGCACGACGAGCCCCATGTTGCCAACGACCGGCTCCATCAGCACGGCGGCGATCTCGTCGCCGCGGGTGCGGAAGAGCGCCTCCAGTTGCTCCGGCTCGTTGTATTCGAGGACGACGGTGTCTTTCGCCGTGCCGGCCGTGACCCCCGGCGAATCGGGCACACCAAGGGTGGCGGCCGCCGAGCCCGCCGAGACGAGCAGGCTATCGACGTGCCCGTGATAGTTGCCCGCAAACTTCACGATCACGTCGCGGCCGGTGAAGCCACGGGCCAGCCGCACCGCACTCATCGCCGCCTCGGTGCCGGAGCTCACCATCCGAACCTTCTCGATCGACGGCACGGCGGAAATGATCAGCTCGGCGAGATGGCTCTCCGCCTCGGTGGGCGCGCCGTAGCTCGTGCCGGTCGCGAGGGCCCGTTCGATCGCCGCCACGACCCGCGGATGGCGATGGCCGAGGATCATCGGCCCCCACGAGCCGATGTAGTCGAGATAGGTGTTGCTGTCGATGTCGGTGAGATGCTGCCCCTGGGCGGAAGCGAAGAAGATCGGCTCGCCGCCAACGCCGCCGAACGCTCGGGCCGGAGAGTTGACGCCGCCCGGGATGAGCCTGCGAGCGCGTGCGAACGCCTCGCGACTGTGGCTGCGGCGGGCGGCGGTGCGGTCGTGCGGAGCGGGCTGGGAGGATGGGATCATCGGATCGCCTCGGGACACCACGGGAGGAGGAAAGGGCGGGTTTTCAGGGAGCGGCGAGCAAGGCCTTCGCCTTGTCGACGGCGTCGGCGACGTGCGGCCGCTGGGCGTAAATTTCAACGAGGCCCTCGAGCAGGCTGCGGCGCCGCTCGAGCAGCCGGTCGCGCGTGGCTCGCTCGGCCGTTGCCAATGCCTGAGTCGCGAGTGTTTCGGCCTCGGCGAGCGTTGCCCGCGCCTTCGAGATGTCCTCCGCCCTCTCGAGATCGGCCCGGGGCCCGAGTTTGTCGATCTGCCTCCGCACGAGTGCGAGCCAGAGGGAAGGATCGTCCTCGACGGTGGCATTCGCGGACGGGGTGGCCACCGTGCGGGCGTCGGCATGGAGCACGAGAATCGCCTCGAGCGCCGCGATGCAGGCGACCGGACTCTCGTCCTCGCGGGCCATCGCGGCCCGGTATTCCCGTTCCAGCGACGGCATGTCGCCGTCACTCATCCGGCGGCGGCGAGCCCGCCGTTCAAGCATGTCGAGGTCGAGTCCGCGGTCGAGACCCCGGACTGCATCGGCCCGCGGGTCATCGGGATGCCGTGCGAGAAAACGATCGATCAGGGGCCGCGCGTCGCGAAGATCGGCGTCGGGGCCGGAGGCGACCGCCATGATTTGGTTGTGCAGTTCGTCGGCCGTCGGCGGCCGGAGGAGCAGGTATCCGCCCCCCGTTACCACGGCAGCGAGGAGGATCGCGAGAAATGCACGGAACCTGTTCTCCCGCCGTAGTCGGGCGGCGGCGTCAGCCTGCGTCACCCGCTGGAGATCCTCGACGGTGGTGAACCGGCTGGCCTTGGCAGCGGTGGCGGCGCTGCCGTCGGTCGCGGGCTCGGTGAGCCGTTGGGCCAGGGCGGCACCCTTCGTCGGCATCGGCATCGTGTGCGCATCGGCGGGAACGTCACGGTCGGTGACACCACCGCTGATGACCGCCGGCGCGACCGCCGTCTCGCCCGGAGATCCGGCCCGCGGAAAGTGCTCGGTCTGTGCGAGGAGATCCACGGCGGCGGGAGCGGTATGGTCCGCCGCGACCGCCGGTGTCGGCGGTGTCTGGGTGGCGAGCGCCGCAAGCGCACGGCCCACGGCGAGGGCGCTGGCGGGCCGCTTCGCCGGGTCTTTCGCGAGCAGCCGCTCGATGAGGTCGTCGAGGCTGGCGGGCAGAGCGACACCTCGTGTCGACACCCGCGGTGGAATCTCCGTCTTCTGTCGCTGGATCACCTCGGTCGGCTGGCCGCCCTGGAACGGCGGTCGCCCGGTGAGCATCGCGAACATCACGAGCCCGAGCGCGTAGAGGTCGACGCGATGATCGACCGGTCCTCCCGCGGCCTGTTCCGGAGCCATGTATTCGACGGTGCCCACGATCATCCCCGCCATCGTCTGTCCGGCTCCGCCGAACAGACGCGCGATGCCGAAGTCGGCGAGCTTCACGCCGGCGTCGGGCGCGGGCTGATCCGGGATGATCAGGTTGGCGGGCTTGAGGTCACGATGCACCACGCCGTGGTCGTGGGCCGACTTGAGTGCTCTGGTGATGTCGAGGGCCATGTCGACGGTCTCACGCCAGGTGAACCGCCTTCCCGACCGCAGCAGTTGCTCGAGACTCCGGCCGCGGACAAGCTCCATCGCGAAAAAGGGCTGGCCGTCGTCCTCGCCGAACGCGAGGAGTTGCACGATGCACGGATGTCGCAGGGCCTTGAGCGTTTCGATCTCGGCCGCGAATCGTTTCCGCAGGCCGGGGTCGTCGCCCAGGTGGGCTGCGAGCGTCTTCACGGCCACGTCGCGACCGGTCGCCTGATCGACGGCCTCGTACACCGCGCCCATGCCGCCACGGCCGAGTGACGCGGTGATCGTGTACGGTCCCAGGTGCGCAGGCTGCATGACGCTTGAGTGTAGTCGCTGTCGCCCCGTAGCGGCATCGACCCGTTTTGCCGGCGGTCAGGTACAACAGTCGCCACGCTCGGCGGTTCGGGCGACAGGCGAGGTCACCATGACGACTCCACGACAGCCAGCCGGTGAGACGCGACTCCTGCCAGCCGACACCAATCAGGCCCGAGGCCTCGCCGAGCACGCGATCGACTTCCTGTTTCGCGACCCGCGGCCGGTGGGGCCCGCGACGCTTGGGCTGCTGGAACGATTTCACCTCGACAGCGTGGGCTGCGGCGTGTCGGCCCTGGGACTTGCAGCCAATGCGCCCACGGTGCTTCGCCGCGAGGCCCTCGCCACGCCGCCGATGGCGGGCAGCCGGGGCGGCATTTGTTTCGGGTCGACACGCCGCTGCCTCGTCGAGCGGGCGGTGGCCGCCAACGCGTCGGCCGTCCGCGAATGGGATTCCAACGGCACCAACTTCGGCTATGACGCGGCGAAGGGGCGAACCGCCGGAGAGTTTGGACACAACGACTATTACCCGGTCGCGGTCGCGGCGGCCGGTGAGGCGGGGCTCGACGGCCACCAGACGCTGCGGCTCATGCTCCTCATCGACGAGATCCGCGGCCGACTCGCCGAGGTCTTTGCGCTACGGAACTATGCGATCGATCATGTGCATCACGGGGCCGTCGCCTGTGCGGCCGCCTACGCGGCGGCCCTCGGCGGCACGGCCGAGCAGATCGAGTCGGCGATCGGGATCGTGGTCGCGCACTATGTGCCCTACCGGGCGATTCGTGCCGGGCACCAGCTCTCCGACAGCAAGGGGGCGTCGGCCGCGCTCTCCTCCGAGGTGGCCGTGATGAGCGCGCGGCGGGCCCTCGCCGGTTTCCTCGGGCCGCGGGACGTGTTTCGCAACCCACTCGCCCTCTACCGGAAAAACGAGCCGTGCCCCGACGGCACGAGTCCGTTCGACCTGGAGCTCGGTGTCGGCGGCGACGCTTTCGCCATCCACTCGATGCACTTCAAGCTCGGCCTCTACGAGCACCAGTCGGCGGGAGCCCTGCAGTCGCTCGTGGACGTGTTTACGGCCCAGCCCTCGCTGGCCGACGATCTCGACGGCATCCGCTCGCTTGCCGTCCGGATCTACGAGCCGGCGTATTCCATCATCGCCGACCCTGCCAAGCGGACGCCCACGACGCGACAGTCGGCCGATCATTCGCTCCCCTACATCCTCGCGCGGACGCTTCTCAAAGCGAGGATCGCCGCCCAGGCAGGCGTGGCCATCGGCTGGGAGTCGCTCATGCTCCTGCCCGACGACTATTCCGACGACGCGATCCGCGATCCGGCGGTGGCGCGGCTGATCGCGAACATGACGATCGTGCATGGCGGCCCCGACTACGACGCCCGCTATCCCGCAGGCATCCCGACGAGCGTGACCATCGAGCACGAGTCACTCGGACGCCTCGGCGGCGGGCTCGTGACCTATCCCCTCGGCCATGCGCGGGCCGACGCCGCACGGACGGCGGAGGTGGTGGATCTCAAGTTTGACCGGCTGGTCGCCGGCGTCGTGGACGATCCACGCCAGCTGCGTGAGCGGATGAAAGTTGCCGGCAAGTCCCCGGCCGAGATCGCGGAGTTGTATGCGTTTCCCATTCACGGGTGTGATCCCGGTTGACAAGCCTGTCGGCGTGTCGTCTCGTCACGTCGTCGATGTGGTCGCGCGGGCTTTGGGCATGAAGTCGGTCGGCCATGCCGGCACGCTCGATCCGCTCGCCAGCGGCGTGGTCGTCGTCTGCGTGGGGCACGCGACGAAGCTCGTCGACTATCTTCATGAACTGCCGAAGCACTACGCCGCGACGTTTCTCCTCGGACGGTCGAGCCCTTCGGACGATTTTGAGACGTCGATCGACGTCGAAGAGGATCCCGTCCGCCCGTCGGCCGCGGAGATCGAAGCTGCGGCCGGTGCCTTCCGTGGCGACATCCTGCAGCGGCCCTGCGACTATTCCGCCGTGCACGTGGATGGGAAGCGGGCCTACCGGCTGGCGCGGAAGGGCCGGCCGGTCGTGCTCGAATCGAAGCCCGTGCGGATTGAGAGGCTCGCGATCACGGGCTACGAGTGGCCGCGGCTGGCCGTGGAGATCGAGTGCTCGTCGGGCACGTTCGTGCGGGCGCTTGGCCGCGATCTCGCCGAGAGCCTCGGCACGAAGGCGGTGATGGAGTCGCTCGTGCGGACGGCAGTGGGACCGTTTTCGCACGTGGCGAGCATCGCGCTCGATGCGATCACGCCCGAGACGGCCCGGGCGGTCCTGTTGCCTGCGGCGGCCGCGGTCGCCCACCTGCCGAGCACCTTGCTTGCTGAAGACGCGCTGGCAACCGCCGTCCGCGGCGGACTCTTGCAGTTCCCCGACAGCGAGTGCCCCGCCATCGTCGCCCTCGATGCCACAGGCCTGCTCGTTGGAATCCTCAAGCGGCTCGATTCGGGCAGCTACCGTCTGCGCCCGAATTTTCTCGGCGTGGGCTGAGGAGCCCGTGGCGTTGTTTGAGGGATGGCCATGTCGGCC
>JAIOPD010000060.1 GCA_021414115.1 Planctomycetia bacterium | reverse complement strand
CCGCGCGGCAAGCCGCCCGCCGGGCGCCAGAAAATCCTCGGGAGTCGTCATGGCGAGAGTCTACCGACGTCGCGTCCGGGCAGCTTCGCCGCCGGGAACGAGGCTGGGTTTCCCCAGGCCTCCGCCGGCAAGGTAAGGTTTGAGCGTCTGCGACCCCGCCAGGAACATTCGCGTGCCCAACTCCGCCAGCCCTCAGCCAGATTCATCCACCTCCAAGGGCAAGGCCTGGGGGGGCGTGTTCCGCGAGCCGACCGACAAGCGGGTCGAACTCTTCTCCGAGAGCGTGTCGTTCGACCGGCGGCTGGCGGATGACGACATCGACGGCTCGATTGCCCATGCGCGGATGCTGGCTCACTGCGGCCTGATGACGGTGCAGGAAGCCGACGCGATCGCCCAGGTGCTCGAGGAGATCCGCGGTGAGATCCACGCGGGCCGGTTCGAATACACCGTGTCGAAGGAGGACATCCACCTCCATATCGAGTCGGCGCTGACGGCCCGGCTGGGCGACACGGGCAGGAAGCTGCACACGGCACGCAGCCGGAACGACCAGGTCGCGACCGACCTCAGGCTCTACTGTCGGCGGGCGATCGACCGGCTCGACCAGGGGCTCGGCGAACTCCAGCGTGCCTTCCTCGGGATGGCAGAGCGGGAGCAGGGGCTCGTGATCCCGGGCTACACCCACCTGCGGCGGGCGCAGCCGGTGCTCGCGGCGCATCAGCTCTTGGCATGGTGCGAGAAGCTCGGTCGCGACCGCGATCGGCTCGCCGACTGCCGCCGCCGGACCAACGTGCTACCGCTCGGCTCGGGAGCGCTGGCCGGATCCAGCCTGCCGATCGACCGCGAGCACGTGAGGGAGGCGCTCGGCTTCGAAGCCGTGGCGGCCAACAGCCTCGACGGCGCGAGCGACCGCGACTTCGCCTGCGAACTCGCCTTCGTGGTCTCCCTGTGCATGGTGCATCTCTCGCAATGGGCCGAGGAGTGGATTCTCTACAGCACGCAGGAGTTCGGGTTCATCCAACTCCCGGAGGGCTTCTGCACCGGCAGCTCGATCATGCCGCAGAAGATCAATCCCGACGTGCTGGAGCTCGTCCGCGGCAAGAGTGCCCGTGCGATCGGCAACGTCCAGGCGCTTCTCGTGCTCTTGAAGGGCCTGCCCACCGCGTACAACCGCGACTTGCAGGAAGACAAGGAGCGGATCTTCGACTCGATCGACACGCTCGAGGCGGTGCTCGGCGTGGCCGCGCCCCTCGTGGCAGGCACGTCGTTTGATCGGTCGCGGATCGCCGCCACGCTCGAACGTGGCCACCTCGACGCGACCAGCCTGATGGAAGCGTTGATCGCCCAGGGCGTTCCCCAGCGGACGGCCCACGAGACGGTCGGCCATCTCGTCCGCCGGGCGATGACCCGGGGGGTGTCGCTGGCTGAGCTTTCCGATGAGGAGTTTTCTCGGGGCTATGCCGGTTGGAACGGCTCGCTGCGCGGGGCCTTGGGGGCATCCCGGGCAGTTGAGCGGATGGCGAGTTTCGGCTCCACCGCCCCGGCCGCGGTTGCCGAACAGATTGCCGTGTGGCGACGGCGGCTCGGTGTCGCGGTCGCGCCGTAGCACCCGCGTCGTCACTCGCCATGCCAGGAATCCCGCGGACCGCATCTGGTCGACCGCTCGTGACGGCAGCGTGCGTGATCCTTTTGGCGGTCGTGGCCGCGGTGGCGGCGAGGGCCGACGATCCGCCGCTCGATTCGCTGCAGCAGGCGGTCGTGGAATCGCTCGCCTCTACGCCCCGCACAACGCCGGCGGAGATTTTCGACGCGGTGCTCCGCGCCTCCGAGGTCGAGGCGGCCGCGGCGACCGAGGAGTGGCTCGGCCGGTTCGTCGCGGCGGTCGACGCGGCCGGTGAGAAAAAACTTGACCTGCTCGCCGACGTCGGCGATGGCGTCGATGCGGCGGCGCTCAACCGGCTCGAGCGGCTGCTCCGGACTCGTGATCCGGCCGTCAGCCGGGTGGTGTCCGCAATCCGCGCGGCGGCCCGACTCCGCCGCCGGGATCCGCGGCGGCTGGCAGAGGCCGTCAAAAATCTCCGCAGCGACTCCCCCGCCATCCGCACGGCGGCGGCCGACGATCTCGCCCGGGCCCGCGAGGACGCCCTGCCGGTGCTCGTGCCACTGCTCGAATCGACCGCGGCCGCCGACGTGAGATCGCGGCAGGCCGCCCGCGACCTGATCGCCATGCTCGGCGACGACGCCCGGCAGCCGCTGCTCGACTGGCTTGCCTCCGACAGCATCGAGCATTGGCCAGGCGTGATCGAGGCTCTCGATATTTGCGGCGCGCGGGATATCGAAACGTTTCTGCTCGGCCCCGCCTCGGTCGACGATGCGCCGCCGCAGGTCCGTGATGCGGCGGTTCGTGTGCTCGCCCGGCGTGCGGCGACCCGCGGCGAGCCGCGCGACGTTGCGCTGCCGAGTCGCGACGTGGTCGAGGCGACGATCGCCGACCGGCTCGACCGGGTGCTTGGTCTTGAAGGCCTGCCTGTCGTCGACACCCTCTGCCTCGAACCACTCGGCGATCCCGCCGCCGCTGCGGCCACGCTCGGAGGCAGCGTGACGGGCCTGGTCGAGCGGCTGGTGTGGAATGCCAAGGCAGGACGGTTTGACAGGGTGCGGATGCCCCCGCGGGCGGCGCGGGCCCGCGAAGCCCTCCATCTGGCCCGCGATCTCGTCGCCATCGGCGCGAGCGATCCGCGGGCGGTGAACCTGGCGCTCGTCGCGCGGATGGAGTCGCTGTTGGTCACGGCGGGCGATCCGGCCGGCATACCACCGCAGGAGCTGCGGGCGGTGCTCGCCGGCCCCGATGGCTTCACGGCTGAAACGGCGGCCGATGTCCTCGACGTGGCGGCCGAGCATGGCCTCTGGGAAGCGGCCGCGGGCGCGGCGGCGGCCTTGGCGCCCCCGCAGGGCGCGCGGGCCGCGGCGCCGCTCGCTCCGGCGGTCCGCAAGGCACTCGTGCGGGCGCTGGCCATCCCCGATGCCGGGCTGCAGTTCACCGTCGCCCGCACGCTCGCCCTTGCCGCCGGCGATCCCCCGTATGCCGGCTCGAGCCGCGTGCTCGACACGCTGATGTACGCGGCGACCTCGACGGGTATCGATCGTGCGGTCGTTGCCCACCCCGATACGGCGGTCGTCGATGCCCTCGCCACGGGCGTCTCGCGTTTCGGCTACGAGCCGGTCCGGGTCTCGACCGGTCGGGAGGCGATCTTCGCCGCCCGCGAGCAGGCCGACACCGTGCTCGTGCTCGTGGCCGCACGGATCGCCACTCCCTCGGCGCTCGAGACCGTCCAGTTTCTGCAGCAGCAGGGGCTCGGTGACGCTCCGGCGGTGCTCGTCGTGGTCGATCCGCTCGACGACGACGGACGCGGCTGCTTTCTCACGCAGTTGCTCCTGAAGTTTCGCGATCTGCACGGGATGGCGATCGTCGACCGGCTCGACAGCATGTTCGAGCCCGTGATCGACGAGCAGACCGGCAGCGTGACGATGCCGCCGCGATTCCCCGACATGCTCGCACAGGCCGTCGGCCCACGGGCGGTCGATCCAGCCAGTCGCGAGGCCGCGCGGCTGACGCGGCTGGCCCGTGGCCGCGAGGCCCTCGCGCTGCTCGCGCAGCTCTCCCGCCGTGGCTGGGACGTGCGGCCCGCCGCCACCACGGCGCTGGCGGCGCTCACCACCGAGGAACTCTACGATCCGGCCGTGTCGCTGCTGGCGACGCTCGGACGGCCGGAGGCGCAAGGGGCGCTCGCCATCGAGGCCGAACGGGCCGATCTCCCGGCAGCACTCCGCCAACAGGCCCTGTCGGCGTTCGCGTCGAGCGTCGGCCGTCACGGCGTGCTGCTCGATTGCGGTCAGGTACGCGGCGTGGCTGCGAGGTACACTCTGGCCGACGGAGCGTCGCGCGACGCTCCCGGCGACATCCTCGAGGTGCTCGAGACCGCCGACCGGAAAAACCGGCCCGCCCCGCCCGATGCTTCGTTCACCAGGCCCACCCGCTGACGACTCCACGGCCGCGCCCCTCGCGGGCCTGATCGGCGCGAGTCCGGCCATGCTCGAGGTCTACGCGACCACCCGCCGCGTGGCCGCGTCCAACGCCTCGGTGCTCCTCCTCGGCGAGACGGGCACCGGCAAGGAGCTGATCGCCCGCGCGATTCACGAACTCTCTCCGCGGGGCAGCGGACCGTTCGTCCGCGTCAACTGCGGCGCCCTCTCCGAGAGCCTGCTGGAGAGCGAGCTCTTTGGCCACGTCCGCGGAGCCTTCACCGGCGCCGTTGCCAACCGCGCCGGCCGGTTCGAGGCGGCCCACACCGGCACGATCTTTCTCGACGAGATCAACTCCACCACGCCGAAGCTCCAGGTCAAACTCCTCCGCGTGCTGCAGGAGCGGGAGTTCGAGCGGGTGGGCGACGCCGAGACGATCAGCGTCGACACACGGGTCATCGCCGCGAGCAACCGCGACCTGCTCGACGAGGTCGCCAAGGAGACGTTCCGCGAAGACCTCTACTACCGGCTCAACGTGGTGCCGATCCTGCTGCCGCCGCTGCGGGCCCGTCGCGAAGACATCCCGCTGCTCGTCTCCCACTTCCTCGCGATCTACAACGAGGAGAACGATCGCTACGTCGTCCACATCCAGAAAGACGCGCTCGATGCCATGGTCAAGTACCATTGGCCGGGCAACGTCCGTGAACTGCAAAACGCCGTCGAGCGCTGCGTGGTGATGGCGCAGGGGGACGAACTCACGCTCGACCTCCTGCCGCCGACGATGCGGGGCGACCGGTCGGCCTCGAAGATGCCCGGCCGCGGCGGCGATCTCGACAGCCTGGCCCGCGACCTGGTCGAACAGGGCATGACGACGGCCGGCCCCGACGACGATAACCTCTTCGATCGGATCGTGAGCCGCGTCGAGCGGGAGTTGATCGCGCAGATGCTCGCCGCCTGCAATGGCGTGCAGCTCAAGGCCGCCGCCCGCCTCGGTATCAATCGCAACACCCTGCGCAAGAAACTCCTCGAGCACGGCCTCGAGGAGCCGGGCGACGCCTGACAAGGGGTGCGGGCAATCCATAACGTGGGGAAGGTCTTCCTCGGGAAGCCCCAAGCGCCAGCGCGGGGAAGGCGCCCTCCACCCCAACCCTCTCCGCGGAACCCTCACGCGAAGCCACCCGGATACCCGTCGCTCGCGCTCCGGGCTTCCCTGGCACCCATTCCCACGGCTCGCGGATCGCCGTGAGGGGCTGCCCATGCCCCGAGAGCCGGGCTCGGCGGCCAGCGGAGCCAGGATGATGAAGCGCAGCCGGCGTGCAGAGAGCGGAGGGCAGGGATGCCCGGAGTGAACGTCCGGCTCTCGGGGCATGGGCAGCCCCGAACCTTCGCCCCATGGCCCTCTGTGGTGGTGGCCTTCAGGCCGCTCGAGGTGCCTAAAGCGCCGGCGTCAGGAGACGCGGCCGTCGTCGGTCATTTCCCGGGCGTGGTAGCTCGAGCGGACGAGCGGCCCGCTGGCGACCTTCTTGAAGCCGATTCCACGGGCGATCGCGCCGAGCTCATCGAACTCCTCCGGCGGCACATACCGCTCCACCGGGAGCGAGTCGAGCGTCGGCTGGAGATACTGCCCGAGCGTCAGGAAATCGACACCGTGATCGACGAGATCGGCAAACACGTCGAGCAGTTCGTCGCGCGTCTCGCCGAGGCCGAGCATCAGGCCGCTCTTCGTCTTCACCTCGGGCATGATCCGCTTGGCATCGGCGAGCAGGCGGAGCGTCCACGCATAGACGCTCTTGCGGCCCCGGACGCTGCGGTAGAGCCGCGGCACGGTCTCGGTGTTGTGATTGAAGACGTCGGGCTTCGCCTCCATCAGCCGTTCGAGGGCGCCGGGCTTGTCCAGAAAATCGGGCACGAGCACCTCGACCGCCGCGCCGGTCGCTTCGCGGACAGCCTCGACCGTGCGGCGAAAGTGCTCGGCGCCGCCATCGGGGAGGTCGTCGCGGGTCACGCTCGTGATCACGACATGTTCGAGCCCCAGCCGCCGCGCCGCCTCGGCCACCCGCTCCGGCTCGTCAAGCTCCAGGGCTTCCGTCTTGCCCTTGGGCACCGAGCAGAATCCGCAGGGCCGCGTGCAGACGTTGCCGAGGATCATGAACGTGGCCGTCCGCTGCGACCAGCATTCGAGCCGGTTGGGACACTTGGCCGACGAGCAGACGGTTTCGAGGTTGAGTTCGGCGATCAGGTGGGCCGTCTCGGCATGACCGCCGCCCGGCGCGAGATTCTGCCGGAGCCACGGGGGCAGTCGCCGCGCGGCCGCGGGAACGGGGGCGGCGTCCGCACCATTCGGAAGGATCGGCAGCAGCCCGGCCGACACGCCGAAGCGTTTCTCATCCGACACGGCTCGCGACCTCCGGCGGGTTCGGGGCGACGGCATTGATCCTGAACGGGAAGCCGGCGTTGATGTGCGTCCGCGGAAAGGCAAAGGCGTCGCCCAGGCTCTGCACGAGAGCGGTGCGAACGTCCTGCAGCCGCACCCGCCGCTGCACATCGGCCTCGAGCGACCCCATGATCCGCGGCAACGACTCGCCGCCGGGCCGCCGCATCCGCAGGGGAAGCGTGTCGATCCGATGATGGAGATCGATCGCCGGACAGACGTTGACGAAGGCCCCGTGGCAGGCCACGCCCCGACGCACGGCCACGCCCACCGCCGCGAGCAGGCCCGTGCGACCAAACACGCCGCTTGCGGACGGATGGGTCGCCGCGCTGCCGCAGCGGGCCGCGCGGATCGCGGTGGAGAGCGCCTCCTGAAAGCGAATGAGATAGCCGCCGACATCGTGGAAGCCGAGGCCGAGGTCGTGGAGGGAAGCGGTCAGCGCCACCACCACCTGCCCCGGGCCGTGCAGCACCGCGCCGCCGCCGCGGCCGGTGAAGGCCACCGGGATCCGCTGGGCCCGCAGGTCGTCGTCGGCGAGGCGGACGTCGGCCCGCGAGCCGAGCCGGCCGATCGTGATGCAGGGCTCGAGTTCGCAAATCACGAGGGTCGGATTGCGGCCCGCCGGGTCGGCCACCTCCCCCGCGAGCCGCTCGCTCATGGCCAGATAGTCGGCCCAGCGAATCGAGCCTGCCAGCCAGACGGCCAGTGGCCTGGGCGCGGAAGTCGCAGGGGGTGCGGACGCGTGGCTCGGGTCAGTCGGCGGCATGCCTGAGTTGTAGCACGTTCAGCCCTTCTGACCGACCGCGGCTGCGAGTTGCCCGTGCAGGGCCACGAGCCGTTTGTGGCGGGCATACATGCGATCGAACACCGCGGCCGCCGCCGGCCGCGGCGGGAACCGCCGGGGCGCCGTCGTCGCGTGGCCCGCGAGAAACGTCTGCCAGTCGCCGCCCCGCCCGGCGATTCGCGCGTCGCGATACGCCGCCATCAAGGCCGCGCCCCACGCGGTGCCCTCGGCGGCGCCGTCGAGGAGCACGACCGGCACGTGGAAGGCGTCGGCGATCAGCTGCGCGAGTTCCGGAGTCTTCGTGATTCCGCCGGAGAGCACGATCTCCTTCCGCGGGAAACCCTGGGCGTCGAGCCCCTCGCTTCCCATCCGCAGGTTGAAGACCGTGGCGAGGAGCATCGCCTTGGCGGCGTTGCCGGGCGTGGCGTTCCGCTCGTTGAGGCCGATGAGCAGGGCCGTGCCACCGTGGGAGACGCCGGCCCCGGGCTCATCGTCCATGAAGGGGAGCGCGGCGAGGCCGCCGCAGTCGTCGGGTGCCGCGAGCAGCTGCGGCATGACGGCCGCGAACGCATGGCCCTGAGGGGAGCCGTTCGTCCTTCCGACCATCTCGACGACCGTGTTCATGGCGGTGGTGCCGTTGCGGAGCCAGACCATGTTGATCGGCTTGCCGTCCGGAGCGCAGAAGTGGTCGATCGCGCGATCGACGCCGCGGAAGGCCCGGTCGCCCACGGAGTTGGCCACGACGCTCGTTCCGAAGCTCATCGACACCGTTCCCGCCGCGGCGATCAGCGAGCCTGTGAGTGCCGCGGGCTGGTCCCCCTCGGCGGCCGCCACGGGAATGCCCTGCGGCAGCCCCAGGAGCGCGGCCCCACGGGCATCGAGCACGCCCCCATCCTCGCCGGCTCGGCGCACCAGGGGCAGCAGGTCGCGGAGTGGCTTCACCTCGCCGCCGCGTACGGTGCGGGCCACGAGGGCATCGACGTCGGCGAGCCGCTTGGCGTCATAGTCGAGGGATTGCTGGTCAATCGGAAACATGCCCGATGCGTCGCCGATGCCGAGCGTCCAGCCGCCGGTGAGCACGTGGCCGATCCAGCCGGAGGGCGTGGTGATCCGAAACGTCCGCGCCGCCTTCTCGGGCTGGTTGCGAATCGTCCACAGCCAGCGGGCCACGGTCATCCGCTTGGGCACCTTCGTGCCGAGGAGTTCGGTGAGCTCGTGTCCTTCGGCCTCGTTACGCCCGTCGCACCACAGCCGTGCCGCGCCGATCGGCTGGCCGGCCGCGTCGGCGAGCACCTCGCCGTGCATCTGTCCGGAGATGCCGATCGCCCGCACCTCCATCTCCACACCCAGCGACGCCAGCGATGACCGCAGTCCGCCCATGGCCTGGCCAACCGCCCGCTCCCAGTCGCCTGGCAGCTGCTCCTGACACTCCTGCGGCAGCCCCGGCACCATGGCGTACGTCCCCTCGCCGGATGCGAGGATCCGCATCGATTCGTCGGTGAAGATCACCGACAGGCCCTGCGTGCCGATGTCGATCCCGAGGTAGCCCTGCTTCTTCATGCGACTCGTCTCGATGGTGGATGGGGAAGGTGGCGGTGAAGTTGTGCATATCGTCACCACTCCCCCGGGACCGGTGCAACCGTTGGGGGTGGCGGACGGATTCCCCGCGCTCGCGCTTCCCGGACGGCGTCAGGCGTCCCAGCGGACGGCCGCCGTGGCACCGTGGCCCCGCGTGCCACAGAACGACACCTTGATGCCGAGGTTTCGCGCCACCTCCGCCTTGAGCAGCGCGGCCCGGTCGGCGGCGGCGGCGTCGGTGGCATAGGCGACCTGCAGATGGTTGGCCTTGTGGCGGGCCATCATCTGGTCACGGGACACGCCGTAGGTCACCGCATGCATGATTGGCCACTGCTTCGTCGTGGCATCGAGCCGCCGCTGCGTCTCCTCCGCCGGGAGCGCGACCACCGCGGCGCGGCCGATATCCATGCAGAGCTGCTCGCCGCCTCCCGTGCCGTCGATCCAGATTCGGCTCCAGACGATCTCCCCCGGCTTCGAGACACCGGCGAGCGTGCTGCCGCCGAGTCGAAAATACATCGGCGGCTGGCGGAAGCCCTCGGCCCCCTTCCAGCCCTTCACGAAGTGCGCCGGCGGGGCGCCGCCCGAGATCTCGAACACCCACACCCAGTGGTCGGTGGACCGCGACTGGTCCCAGTCGCCCCAGCGGATGTCATGGAGCGTGTTTTCCACGGGCTGGTCCAGGGCAGCGTGGACCCGCGCGGTGAGCAGGCCGTCGAGCCCCGCGCACTCGTCAACCTCGTTGAAGTGGACGAGCGGCCGGCCCTTGAAGAGCACGCGGGACGAGCCTGCGGCCGTCACCGGCGGCCGCTTCGAGTCGTTGAGCATGCCCTCGACCAGGTCGCTCGCGGGGAGCAGATCCTTGAGCCCCTGCTGATACTGGATGCCGACACAGTCGCAGCCATAGCGGTCGGCAATTCGTAGCGCGGCGACGTACATCCGGCACTGCAGTAGCACCTGCTGCCGCGTGAGGTCGGTCGCCTCGTCGCGGCCGAAGTGAAACCGCATGCCGGCCTTCTCCAGCCAGCGGAACACGTCGCGGGCCTCCGCCTCGCTGGTCTGCATCGTCTCGTGATAGAGCGCACTTTGGCTGAGCCGCTCCTTGAACACGCCGGTGGCGTTCAGGAGACGATCAGGGATGATCGCGTTTTCCATTCCCATGCAGCCCTCGTCGAAGACGCCCATCAGCGCCTTTTTCGTGCGGAGCTCCGCGGCCAGGGCCTCCGCCCGCTTGGCGAGGTCGCGAGGCATCCGGACCTTCTCCAACGGAACGACGTGGCTGGTGTCGTGATGCACCGTCCGCGTCTCGAGCCATGCGTCGAGATGCCGCTCGAAACTCGGGCTCGCGAAGTCGTCCGCCCAGACGGTCGAGTAGGACACACCGGACTTCGTCAGCGAGCCGTTGAGGTTGAGCATGCCGACCAGGCCCGGCCACTGGCCCGACCAGTTGGCCGCGGTGAGGATCGGCCCCCGGTGCGTGAGGAGGCCCGGCAGCACGTGATTGGAGTATTGCCAGACGGCTTCGGCGACCACCAGCGGCAGGTCGGCATCGATGCCGGCGAATACGTCGAGTCCTTCCCGGGCGCTGGCAATGAAGCCGTGGCCGCGGCTGCGCGAGGCGGCGTGGCCGCGGTCGAGCGTCCAGCCGGCGCGGGCGAAGGCGGCGCCGAGGGCCTTCTCCATCGCCTGCTGCGCCGGCCAGCAGACGCGGTTCGCCTCCTCGCGGAGGTCGCCGCTGGCGACGAGCACGGCGCGCCGGCTGGGACGGCGGCGGGACGCGGATGAGGCAGACGACGTCGGGGCGGCCATGGATCACTCCTCGGGATCAATCCTCGCAGGCGGCCACCGCCGCCAGCCGCGGTGGCCGTTGGATTCGATGGTTCGCCACTAACTATACTCTTCGCTCCAGGGCTCTCCCCCTGACCACCTTCCTCCCACGGGTTTCAACTCACCATGCCCACCAAGCCCACCATGCACCGTTTCGGCCGGGGCGTCGCCCCGGCGAGGATTGCCTGTCACATGGTCGTCGGGGTCATGTGGGTCGCCGGGTATGCCGCCGTGGCCGCTGATCCGCCGGCGGCGGCGACCACACTCACCGATCATCGCGGCTGGGTGATCGCTGGCGAGTATTCCCGCGACGGACAGGTGATCGTGACGGCCGGGGGTGACAGCCTGCTTTACCGGCCGGGCAGCGTGATCGCCTGGAAGGCCGACGGATCCCGGATCGGCGACTTCGCCGGACATCCCACCGCGGTGTGGAGCGTGCGGATCAGCGACGATGGCCGGCTCGCGGCGACCGCCGGCTACGACGGGCTCGTGAAACTCTGGGACGTCGCCACCCGTGCCTCCAAGCACGATCTCCGAAAGCACAAAGGCTGGGTGCGGTCCGTCGCCTTCGCCCCCGACGGCAAGCGTCTGGCCACGGCCGGCGAGGATGGCAATGTCATTCTCTGGGATACCGACACCGGAGCCGAGGTGAAGGCGATCGCGGCCCACACCGGCGCGGCGACGACCGTGGCCTTCTCGCGGGACGGCCAGACACTCGCCAGCGGTGGCAGCGACAAACTCGTCAAGCTCTGGAATCCGGCGACGGGCGAGGAGAAGGGCAAACTCGAGGGTCACGGCGACGCGATCTGGTCAGTGGCCTACTCGCCCGACGGCGGCAGGCTCGCCAGCGGCGGTGCCGACCGCATGATCAAAGTCTGGACGACATCCGATGCGAAGGAGTATGCCTCGTTCGCCGGCCACAAAGACTGGGTGACGTCGCTCGCCTTCGCGGCCGACGGCACGCGACTCGCGAGCGGCAGCCTCGACGGTGCCGTGAAGCTCTGGGATCTGGTCGCCAAGGGCGAGCAGGAAGGCCCCGCAGCGACCACGTCGAGCGTGTGGAGCGTCGCCTTTGCGCCGGACGGCAAGACGATCCTCGTCGGCAGCCATGCCGGGGCCCGGCTCCTGCCCACGCCCGCGGCGAAGTTGCTGCCGCCGCCACCGCCGCCACCGGCGGCTCCCCCGTCCCCGCCTCAGCCGGCGGTGGCCGCGGCTCCCGCGGCTCCTTTGGTACCCAAGGAGTTCAAGAGCATGGCCGGTGCGACTGCCACGATCTCGGCTGACGGGATCGTCACCGTCTCCGGACCGCTCGCGAAAGACACCTACACGCTCAAGGCGACGTTGCCGGCGGGGGTCAAGCCGCAGGCGTTCCAGATCGAGGCGCTCACCGATCCCGCGCTGCCCCAGCAGGGACCTGGCCGGGCGGGCAATGGCAACTTCGTGCTCAGCACGTTCGCCGTCCTGGCCGGGCCGGCCGGCGCGAACGACGCCTCGCAGCCGGTCAAGTTTTCGGCCGCGAAGGCCGACTTTGAGCAGGCCAACTATCCGGCCACCGCGGCGATCGACGACAAGGCCGACACCGGCTGGGCGATCAGCGGGGGCATCGGCCAGCCGCACACAGCCACGTTCACCATCGCCCCCGATGCCGCTCTCGCACCGGGCGCGCCGGTGGCGATCACCATCGATCATCAATATGCCGACGGGCAGCATGCGCTCGGCAAGTTTCGGATTTCCCTCATCCCGGCCGCTGCGGCCGAACCGGTAAAAACCCCCTGACCGAATGCCGCATGGCTGTGCCCGGCCGCTGCCGGTCACCGTCCTGATCTCAAAACCGCGATCCGTCTCACATCCAGGAAGGACCCTCTCGCATGCCCGCCTCCACTCCAGTCGACCTCCGCTCAGGCGTCGCCCTGGCGACGGTGGCCCTCGTCTCGGCAGTCGTCGGCCTGGTGGCCGGCTCGTGGCGGTCGGCCGCGCCGCTGCCCCGAGCCGCGGCCGTCACGTCGCTGTCGCACGAGTCGTTCGCCGTCTGCACCGCCCCGATCGACACGAGCGTCGAGGGTTTCTTCCTGCTCGACTTCGAGACGGGCGACCTGACCGGCGGCGTTCTCAACCCCGCCACGTCGAAGTTCGGCGTCTCGTACCGGCACAACGTGCTCAAGGATCTGGGCTTCAAGCCCGGGAAGGTGAAAAATCCGAAGTTCCTCCTCGTGCCCGGGCAGGCATCATTCACCGCCGGCGCCGGCCGGATGGCACTCTCCGCGCTCTACGTCACCGACGCCGCGACCGGCGTGACGGTCGCCTACGGCATTCCGTGGAACTCCACGCAGACGCCGGCGGGTGGCGGCGGTACGGTTTTGGAGCTTCTGCCTCTCGACATCGCCAAGCCCCGCGGCGGCGGCGCGAAGGTGCAGTAGGATGGCGAAGGAGCGGTGCGCTGCCGATGCGGCCGGCATCTCCGTGGTGGTGAATGGCGAACGCCGGTCGGTTCCGCCCAGTTCCTCACTCCATGATCTGGTCGAGGCCCTTGGATTCGCCGGCCGTCCCGTGGCGGTCGAGGTCGATGGCCACGTGGTGCCCCGCGGGCAGTTTGCCGACCGCCGGTTCGCCGGCGGCGAGAGGATCGAGATCGTCACGTTCGTCGGCGGCGGCTGAGAAGAGGGAGAAGCGGCGATGACCCAGTCAGGCACGATCGAGACCACGACACCGACGGTGGATGACGCTCCGCTTGTCGTGGGCGGGGTCACACTCGCGAGCCGCCTGATCGTCGGCACCGGCAAGTATGCGACCTACGGCGAGATGGCCCGCTGCCTCGAGGCCTCGGGCACCGACTGCGTGACCGTCGCGGTCCGCCGCGAGCGGCTCGTCAATGCCGCCGGCGAAAACATTCTCGACCACCTCGACGCCGCGCGGTATGCGCTGCTGCCCAACACGGCCGGCTGCTACTCGGCCGACGATGCCGTCCGCGTGGCCCGGCTTGGCCGCGAACTGCTCCGCGACATGGGCTCGCCGTCTTCGGAGTGGGTGAAGCTTGAGGTGCTCGGCGATCGCCGCACGCTCCTGCCCGATCCGGTCGGCACGCTCGAGGCGACGGAAAAGCTGGTCGCCGACGGGTTCACCGTGCTCGTCTACACCAGCGACGATCCCGTGATCGCCAAACGGCTCAAGGATTTGGGCGCGGCGAGCGTGATGCCGGCCGGCAGCCCGATCGGTTCCGGACAGGGCGTGCTCAACGCCAACAACCTGCGGATCTGCCTGGAGTATCTCAAGGAGAACGACCCGTCCTATCCCGTGATCGTCGATGCGGGTGTCGGCACGGCCAGCGACGTTGCGGTGGCGATGGAGTTGGGTGCCGACGGCGTGCTGCTCAACACCGCGATCGCGCACGCCAGGGATCCGGTGCGGATGGCCGCGGCGATGCGGGCCGGCTGCAGCGCCGGCCGGCTTGCCTTCCTCGCGGGCCGCATGCCACGGCGGCTCTATGCCACGGCATCAAGCCCCGACGAAGGAAGCATCGCGGGCTCCCGGTCATGACGCCCTTCCCCTCGGCCTGAAGCCATGCTCGCCAAGCGCATCATCCCCTGCCTCGACGTCGACCGCGGCCGCGTCGTCAAGGGCACGAAGTTCCTCGATCTGGTCGATGCGGGTGATCCCGTGGCGGTCGCCGCGCGCTACGAAGCCGAGGGGGCCGACGAGCTCGTGTTTCTCGACATCACGGCGAGCCACGAGGGCCGCGGGATCATGCTCGACGTCGTCCGCCGCGTGTCGGAGACGATCTTCATGCCCTTCACCGTCGGCGGCGGCATCCGCACGCTCGACGACGCGGCCCGGCTGGTGCAGGCCGGCGCCGAGAAGGTGAGCATCAACTCGGCCGCCGTCCGCACTCCCGAACTCGTCACGTCGATCGCGGACCGTCTCGGCAGTTGTGCGACGGTGGTCAACATCGATCCCAAGCGGGTCGTCAAGGACGGCCACGAGGTCTGGGAAGTGTTCGTCAACGGTGGCCGCGTGCCGACCGGTCTCGAGGCCGTGACCTGGGCTCGTGAGGTCGAGCGGCTCGGCGCCGGCGAGATCGTGCTCACCTGCATGGACCGCGATGGAACCCGCGCGGGATACGACCTGGAGATCACCGCCGCCGTGAGCCGCGCCGTCGGCATTCCGGTGGTCGCCAGCGGGGGCGCAGGGTCCCCGGAGCATCTGGCGGACGCGGTCCAACGCGGCGGGGCGGACGCCGTCCTCGCCGCTGGCATCTTCCACTTCGGACAGTGTACGATCCGACAGGTCAAGGAACTTTTCGAGATCCGCGGCATCCCCGTCCGCCCCGCCGCCCGCTGATTCCTCGCGCCCACCCCATCATGGCCACGATCGAAACCTCGCCGGACGAATCCTCGCCAACCCCGGTCCGCGGCCTGAAGAAGAAGGGCCGCCTCGAGATCGACCGCTTGTTCGAGGCGCTCGTGCGTCTCCAGGGGAGCGACCTGCACCTCAAGGTCGGCCAGCCGCCGTTCATGCGGGTGAAGGGCACGCTCCAGCCGCTCAAGCACGACAAGCTCGACGACGAGGCGATGCAGCGGCTCTGCTTCGCGATGCTCGACGACCGTCAGAAGCGGATCCTCGATGCCGACGGCGGCTGCGACTTCGCCCACACCTGCGTGGTCGACGATGTCCGCTGGCGGTTCCGCGTCAACCTGCTCTACCAGCAGGGATCGCTCGGCATGGTCGCCCGCCGGGTCAACAACACGATCCCCGACTTCAAGGGACTCTTTCTTCCCGAGAGCATCGAGCGGATGTGCGTTCTCGACCAGGGAATGGTACTGCTCGCCGGCGTTACCGGCTCCGGCAAGAGCACGACGATCGGGTCGATGCTCAACTACATTAACCGCACCTACCGCAAGCACATCCTCACGCTCGAAGACCCGATCGAGTTCGTGTTCACCGAGGATAAGTGCCTGATCAACCAGCGGGAGATCGGCACTGACGTCAAAAACTTCGAGATCGGGATGAAACACGCGGTCCGCGAGGATCCCGACATCATCCTCGTGGGCGAGCTCCGCGACGTGGAGACCTTCAAGACGGCGATCCACGCCGCCGAGACGGGGCATCTCGTGTTCGGCACGATCCACGCCGCCAGCGCCTCGAGCTGCATCGGTCGCATCCTCGACCTCTTCCCCCAGGAGGAACATCCGTCGATCCGCAGTGCCATCGCCTTCAACATGAAGGGGATCATTGCCCAGAAGCTGCTCAAGTCGATCAGGCCCGGCGTCAGCCGGGTGCCGGTCTGCGAGGTGATGTTTTTCGACGTGCTCGTGCGGAAGTACGTGCTCGAGGAGCAGGATCATCTCCTCGCCGACCACATCAAGAAGTCGTTCCGCGACGGCATGCAGGACTTTACGCAGAGCCTCAAGAGTCTCATCGACCAGGGGCTGATCGACCGCAACGACGCGATGGAAATCGCCCCTAATCGCGAGGCGCTGGAGATGGCGCTGAAGGGTATTGGGGTGTCGTGATGCCCGATCTTTCGCGCTGCATCGCAGCGGTTGTGGCGATGGCCGCGATCGCGTTGCCAGCCGCTGCGGCCGACACCAGCGCCGGCTGGCCGGCGGGCATCCCGCAGGGCTGGGACACCCGGGGCACGGGGGGCGGTCTGGCAATCCTCCCCGCGGTGCTCTCCTGGCTCGTCATCCTGGGCTGGATGCGGTCGGTCGACTGGGTCTCCCGCGACGCCACGAAGCACAAGTTCACCCCTGCCTTCTGGGGCATGGTCTGCGGCCTGCCGCTGTTCGTCGTAGCGCTCTTCGTGTGGTGGATCCCGTCGGTGATCGCCGGCCTCGCGCTTCTGCTCATCGCCTGGCTCGCTCCGGCGATCACCTACTCCCTGATCCGCAACAAGTCGCTGCCCCCGGCGGAGCAGGTGCTCACCGCCGGCCACGCGCGGCGAATCTTCGCCGGGCTGCTAAAGCCTTTGGGCATCGAGATCGCCACCAGCATCGACGAGGGCGACGTGCTCCCGAAGGTGCAACTGGCGGCCGTCGGTGGCAAGGACGCGGCGGAGAATACCGCCCGGCTGGAGGCGGCGACGAAACTGCCGGGCTTCGAGGAGGCCCGCAAGACGATGCTCGCGGCGGTCATCGCCCGGGCCGCCACGTTGATCATCGACTGCGAGCCCGCCGGCATGGCCGTGCGGCACGAGGTCGACGGGGTCTGGGAGAAGCCCCGCATTCGCCAGCCGCCGAAGAGCCGCAAGGAGAAGGAGAA
>JAIOPD010000095.1 GCA_021414115.1 Planctomycetia bacterium | reverse complement strand
ATCGCGATAGCCGCCGCTGCCACTCGGCCAGCTTCTTTCGATCCACACCACGTCCCATGAACTGCCTCCGTTGCCGATGGAAAAGGTCCACCGGCCGAGGCTATCAGGGGGTTCAAGTGTGGTTGTGGTGGGCGCACACGAACATGCTCCAGTACGCCGAAGAAGTGATTGAGGGAAAATTGCCCAAGGTTCTTCACCAGGCCATGGTGATGAAGAGTTTTGAATTCCCCGACGACCCCGATGTGCAGCAATATTCCGCTGAATTCGGACGCTAGGAAGGCTGTCCCGCCAACGCCCGACCCTGCACGCTAGTCCATCTACTTCACTGGTCGGGCGGATTCACTGGTCGCCGTGCTTTCCCAAGCCCATCAACAAGTTCAAACACCCTTTTGTACACGCTTCGGCCATAGCGTACTGGTCGGAACAGATCCCGAAGCCTGTCAATAAACGCATCTGTCTTAATCTTGAGAATGACGGTTTCAACGGTCTCGTGGTCGTCCTCAAGAATCCCGCTTTTGTAGAGACTCCACCACGACACCAATAGGTTCGCGTGTTCGTCTGTAAGTAGTTCCTCGTCGTCGTGTATGGGTGCAATGATTTCATCTTCCCACCGCTTCAGAATCTCCTCCTTCGTGTTGAGCCCTTCATACAGCGGTGCGAATCTCTTCTGTTTCAGAACCTGAATGTCATCCGTGTTTTCACCACACTGTGGCGGAGGTGACGCGATGGCACGGCGTCGGCGGGGCTTCGCCTTCTTTTTCCTCTTCGCCATGGCTACCCCTACCCCTTCACCTTCTCCGCAATTGAAGCGAACTGCTCCCACGCAGTCTGAAGGTCATCCGCGATCTCCTGGGCAAGTTCGTCAGGCGGGGGCAGGTCTTCACTATCTTCAAGGCTCTTGTCCTTGAGCCAGAAGATGTCCAAAGAAACCTTGTCCCGCTTGATGAGGTCTTCGTATTCGTAGACCCGCCAACGACCCTCGGGATTCTTCTCGTTCCAGGTCTCCTTCCGCCTGTTGATCTGACCTGGCTTATAGCACGCCACGAACTCGTCCAGATCCGACCGCTTCAGCGGATTCGTCTTCTGGGTGAAGTGCATGTTGGTACGGAGGTCATAGACCCAGAGTTTCTTCGTCCAAGGCTTCTCCTGGGCGGGCTTCCCATCAAAGAAGAGGACATTCGCCTTAACGCCTTGGGCGTAAAAGATGCCCGTGGGGAGCCGTAGGAGCGTGTGGCAGTCAAATTGCTTGAGCAGGTTCCTGCGGATCGTCTCCCCAGCACCGCCCTCAAAGAGGACATTGTCGGGGACGACCACGGCACATCGACCGTTGACCTTGAGAAGCGTCTTGATGTGCTGGACGAAGTTGAGTTGCTTGTTCTTCGTCGCAGTCCAGAAGTCCTGTCGCTCGTAGGCGTGTTCGTCCTTTTCTAGTTCGCCTTCTTCATTGACGATGCTGATGGAACTTTTCTTCCCGAAGGGCGGATTGGTGAGGATCACGCTGTACCGATCCCCTGGGTCACTGGCGAGGCTGTCCACGCCTGACTCAATCGGGCAGGGGTCTGCGTTCACCCCGTGCAGGTAGAGGTTCATGATGCAGAGACGAGCCGTGTTCGGAACGATCTCACCGCCGTGGACGAAGCCCGTGCGGAGGTGCTTCTTTTGATCCTTGTCCAGGCTCGCACCCTGATGCTTCACCACATAGTCGTAAGCGGAGAGGAGGAAGCCACCAGTGCCACAGGCGGGATCACAGACCGTGTCCTCTATGGTCGGCTGAACACAGTCCACAATCGCCTTGATGAGTTCTCTCGGGGTGAAATACTGCCCCGCACCTTTCGGCGACTCCTGGGCTGACTTGGCGAGCAGACCCTCATAGATGTCGCCTTTGATGTCGGCGTCCATGGACGACCACTTCTCGGCATCAATGAGATCAACGATGAGCCTACGAAGGGTTGCGGGATTCTGAATCTCGGGACGAGCCTTCTTGAAGATCTCCCCGAGCATCCCAGGCTGTTTGCCGAGTTCCTCCAGGCAATGGCGGTAGTGGGTCTCCAGTTCTGCCCCTTCACGCTTGAGCAGGCTCTCCCAGTTGTATTTGGCGGGGACGATGCTGGGCTTGTTGTAGGGAGGCTTCGTCAGTTCATCCGCCATCTTGAGGAACAGAAGGAAGGTGATCTGTTCCGTGTAGCCCATGTAGGACAGGCCGTCGTCACGGAGGACATGGGCGAAGTTCCATGCCTTGTTGACGATCTGTTGGGATTGGTTGTTGGTCATTTGTTGTTAGCGTCTGTTGGTGAATCGGCAGAAGCGATGTCGTAGGGAATAATGCTGCCGTCTGAAGGGAAGTAGGTCTTGTTCTGCAAGGTGGCGTGGCAGAACGGCAGTCGCAACGGCATGTGCATGAGTCCTGCGGAATAGCGATCCTGTACTCGGTGCCCCTGTGCTGTGTAGTAGGTGGCTAGCACCTGCCACTGAACAATGCCGTTGATCGTGTTGCGGAGTTCAATGGTGCGGGTGTGGGTTTCATTCGGTGCGAGTATTGGCACTTCCTCTGCCTCCAGCGTGACCCCTCCGCCGAGCGTGTAGGAAAGGCGTAGGGCGGGCATCGTTCCGTTGTTGCGAAAAACAACATCCACGGGCCACACCGCCGACTGGGGCGAAGTACCATCTCGCACGCTGACGGCAACGCCCACAAGCGGAATGCGATTGTCTTCTAACAGGCTCTCCAAGTGAGAGCGTGACGCAACGGCGTGGAAATCCCTACGAACGAGTTGCTTGAGTTCCACCGAGTCGCGAAAGATGCTGAACCAATTGCTGTGATTCTCCTCGGTGATGGGAGTGCAATGCTCCTTGAGCAGGCCAAAGAGACTTCTGCCGTCCTTTCCTGACCACCGCCACTCTAACGAGGCGTCTTGGTTCCGTTTGTAGATCGCGAACTCGCCTTCCAAGCGATCCCGCACATAGACATAGATCGGCTTACCGCACTTGCGGGCCTCCCGATACTCGGCATGGGTCGCCGACAAAGTCGGATCTTCCCAGAATGGCAACGCTGGACCATAGCGTTGCGACAACATGAGGATCACTGCATCGCACTGGCGAAGATTTACGAGACAGCATTCAACGGAGTTGCGGTCGGGAGTGATCTGAAAATAAGCGGAGGAACTATCCGACAGGACTGGCGTGAGGTGCATTTCCGTCAGCAAGGCCTCCACCTCTGCCCTGGCGTCCACCAAGTCATAGACAGTGGAACTAACGAACACCTTCATGACTTGGCCTTCCCCTTCGTCGCCTTCCTGGCTTTCTTCTTTGGCTGTTCGGCTTCCCTGGTCGCCTTGATCCGCTCCAGAAGGACGCTGGCAGGCTCGTCCTTCGGATCCTGGGGAACGAGTTTCCCTTCAAAGGCTATTTTCAGAATGGATTGGCGGAGCCTCTTTGCTCTGATGAGTTCCGCATCAATCGTCTTCTCGGCGGAATCAATCTGGGAGAGGCGTTCCTCAACGAGACTGACGATCTGTTCTTGTTCGGCGGGCGGAGGAAGAGGGACAGGAAACCTTTTCAGGATTCCGAGATTTATAGAAGCGAGGTTGGTCGTCTGCTTTCCTGCCTTCGTGAACCACTGCCGTCCGAATGTGTTTCCGTGGTGGGACACCAAAGACGGCTGAATGCCCGACGACGAGAGCCTCGCACGGAAGATGTGGTTCTGGTGAATGCACTCGGGCAACTCCTCTGACCAGACCCACCCACGCCCCAACTTGTCCCTGTCTCCTCCCTCCGTGAACAGGACATCACCTCTGCATAGGGCGAGTTCCTGAATATCCTCGGGAGATGCCTTGATCGTCTTCATTTCGGACAGGTCAAGGAATCCTCGCTGGACATTCGCCACACGCAGATACGGCACCTCACGCAGTCCTGGCAATGAGTCCTTCTTTTTGTCTTTTGTGATACCCCCAGTGACATCCGACACGGCTTCAAGGCTCGCCCACACCCATCCCTCGGGTAGTTCGGGCAAGTCGCTCGTGTCTGGTGCTGATGGCTCCTCGTATTTGCTCTCCCAGTTTTTGGGTGGCTCCTTGCCCTTTTCCTTGAACTTTAGGAGTTGATCCTTCTCCCACTTCTCCCGTCGCTCACGAAGGATGCGATCAAGGAGCATCTGGCCGTCTTCAGCCTGGGGATGCTCGTTCCGCCATTCCTCCGTCAGCCTGCCCTCAACAGCCGACTTCAGAACCGATGCCCTGTATCGCTTCAGATTCGCCTTGGCTCGCTGGAGGCTGGCGACGCCCGCATCAAGGTCGCTGAAGAGTTCCTCAATCTTTTCAACGATGCGATGTTGTTCGGGGAGGGGAGGTAGCGGAAGGACTTGGTCATTGAGCCACACGGTCGGAACACGCAACTGACCAGCACTGCCGGTCATATTCCTCCTGGCATTTCTCCGCACTCCCGATTGCGACAGGAAATGACCGATCCACCGCGGAGTTACGGCAAGTGTTGGACGAAGAACATGGAACTCCGTTGAGCCGAAGCCAACGCCGTAATCCAGCCTTGGGACGACCGCAAGTTTTCCGTTCTCCATGCAGGGCGTGATCTTGGCGAACAGAACATCGTCCTCACGAAAAGCGGTGTAGCCCTTCTGTACCTCGCTCAACGGCCTAAAGGTAGAAACATCTATGCCACCGAACTCTTCTGACACGCTCGCCATCGGGACGAAGTGGACGGGCGACTCCAACGGGTTCGTGATTGTTCCCCTGGACGGGTTAATCTCGGCAATGAGTGGTAGCGGTGTCTCCGCCCACCCCTTCGGCAGTCCCTTGTCCTCGCTCATACCGCCAGCCTCATATTGAGTTCATCAAGGATGGGAGCGAGCCTGTCGCCGAACAACTCATAGGCACGACCAAGTCCACCGATCGTGTTGAACGGCACCTCTTCAAGGTCGTCCTGTTCAATGGCGAGACTGCTGGCTATGTGATCCTTGATCGCATCCAGCCATTTCTTCTGATCCGCGGTGAAGGTGACCCCAGCCTTCTCTTTCTCCCCAAGCCACTCCTGATACCGCTCCTCAACGGTCATGCCCATGGGAGCCAAGGGTGTGGAAGGATCCAAGGCGTGCTTGACCAACGCCACCACATCCACCAACTGCTTCCCGCCCTTTCCCTTCACCTTCTCTGGCTCGGTCAGTTCATAGGCTTGCCAGAGGCGAACGAGTGACTCGGGGCGGGACGGATCCACATAGAACGGGGGCTGGTTCAGTTTCGTCGCCAGTTCCTTGATGTGCTTGAACCGAAGCCCAGCACGGTAGGGACGGCTGTAGAGGATCTTGATAGCCTCAATCTCGTCCTTGTTGTCCAGAATGAACTTCTTGAACGATGTGAGCATCGTGCGGGCCTTGAGGAGGGCTTCCTCGCTAAACCCCGCTTTGAGCAGGACATCGGGCGTCTGCTCGTCTATGACCTGATCCAACGATCGCCTTGCCCCGAGGATGGCTTCCCGCAGTTTGGGCTGGTGGAAGGTCTTCAGGGCTTCGGCGACCCGTTCCCGCTCCACCTTGCGGACCTGCTCCTCTGACGGCTCCTCAACTCCAAACTTTTTCTTTGCGAGTTCCGTGTTCTTGTCAGGGTCAATGCTCGCGAGGAGTTCCGCACTGATCTGCTGGAGATTCCTGCCTCCCGAGGCGTCCTGGATCATCTCCCTCTGGCTGTCGTCCAAACGCTGATCCAGCCTGACAAGTTTTGAGGCGATGCTTGAGGCGAGGTCGTCATTCGCCACCCCTTTGCTCACGAGATCAAGCAACTTGTCCAAGGGGACAGACGGCTCCCGATCCAGTGGCTTTGTGGCCGATTTCTCCTCAAGGCAGACACCCACGCAATCCACGATCACGAAGTGGGTCTTCACCTTGGCGTCGGGAGTGACTTTCGTCAGTTCGTCGGGACTAACCACCCTGCATCCCCGACCCTTCATCTGCTCAAAGTAGCCCAGTGACTTCACATTCCGCATGAAGACCAGGCATTCCAGCGCCTTCACATCCGTCCCCGTGGCGATCATGTCCACGGTGACCGCAATGCGTGGGTCATAGGAATTGCGGAACTGGTTGAGCAGATCCTCGGGCTTGGCTCCCGTGCTCTTGCTCGTGATTTTCTGACAGAAGTCGTTGCCCCGACCGAAGACCTCACGGATCGTCTGGACAATGTCCTCCGCGTGCTGGTCGGTCTTTGCGAAGAAAAGGGTTTTCGGCACCTCGGTACGACCAGGAAAGATCTCGGGGAGCCTGTTCTTGAAGGTCTCCACTACGAGCCTGATCTGGCTCTTGTTGACGACATCCCGATCCAACTGCCCTGCCGTGTAGGTCAGGTCGTCGTCCAGTTCCTTGTATTTCGTGCTCTTCGTGCGTCGGTCGCGGTGGGGAACGAAGACACCTGGTTCCTTGACCAGTTTCGCTCCCTCCTTGGTGACCTGGGTCTCAATCGTGAAGACATCAAAGCCAACATTGACCTTGTCCAGGACGGCCTGCTCGTGACCGTAGTCCTGGACGAGATTCTCATTGAAGAAGCCCAGGGTCTGTTTCGTGGGAGTGGCGGTGAGACCGATGAGGAACCCATCAAAATAATCCAAGACCTGTCGCCAAAGGTTGTAGATGGAGCGGTGGCACTCATCCACGACAATGAAATCAAAGGTCTCTATGGGGATGGCTGGGTTGTAGCCGACCATCATCGGCTCTTTGACGAGGGAAGTGTCGGTCTCAAACAGCGAACCCTCCTCTGCCTCCTCGTCCAACTCGTTGTTGGCGAGCATGGCATAGAGGCGTTGGATCGTGGTGATGCAGACCTTGCTACTCGGGCTGATGGTCTTGCCCTTGAGGTGCTGAACCTCGTACTCCTCGGTGAACTTGTAGCCCGTACTGGGGCTCGAGAACTGCTGGAACTCGTTGAGTGTCTGCTTCCCTAGGTTGTTGTGGTCAACGAGGAAAAGGATCCGCTTCGCTCCCGCGTACTTGATGAGTCGGTAGCAGAAGTTGACCGCCGTGAAGGTCTTGCCTGACCCCGTCGCCATCTGAATCAAGGCACGCGGGCGATTCTCGGCAAGGCTCTTTTCAAGATTGGTGATGCTCCCAACCTGAACCCTCCACAGTTGCCCGACATCCAAGGGAGGCATCTTCCGAAGTGACGCCCGCATCTGGTCATCCTTGGTGACCAGCCGAATCAATTCCTCGGGACGATGGAACGAGAAAACCTCACGGCTTCGGAAGTCGGGTTCCAGGGCGTTCGTGAACTGGGTCGCCTTCCCTGTCGTCTCATAGGCGAATGGGAGAGGGAGGTGGTAGTGGGGGAGATCCTTCGGAAGCCCAAAGGTGTATTTGCTGGACTGGGTCTCCACACCCTTGAGAGGAAATCCCTCGGGCTTGGCCTCCACGACGCCGATCGCCCTCCCGTCCGCGTACAGGAGGTAGTCCGCAAAGCCCGTGTTCAGAGGGAACTCACGGACAGCGATGCCCATCCCCTCGCTCAAGTTAATGGCGTCGGGATCCTGAACGATCCAACCAGCATCCCGAAGGTGCTGGTCAATCAGGACGCGGGCTTCTTTTTCGGGGGTCATGTGGTGGAGGCCTGAACCTGCTTGAGTGACCGACCGTCTTTTCTATTTCTTGTCACGAGGTCGCTTTTTGTCGGCTGACTTCGTTGGCTTCGTCTTCTGTACCTTGTTCTCTGTCTCCTTGGCTTTCTCCGCGGTCTTTCTTTCCCACTTCTTCCGAGCCTTGGCAAACGCTTTCGTGGCTTCCTCGGAGACAGTTATGCCTGATACCGAATCGCATCCCCTGGTGTGCTTGATGCACAGCCAGATCAGCCTTCCAAAATCCTGGTAGTTGCTAGCCATGCTCTCCGCAAACTCAATGTCGGTATCGGATGCACGCCTGCCACAGGTATGGCAAGTGGACGCCCGACGAACGATTACCCAATCAGACTCCTTGAGTTTGCGTCGTGTGGACTGCGTGGCGGCACTCTTCTTGCTCTTCAATGAGCCACCGATCACGGGGCCATCGGCGTAACGCAACGCAAAACCTGCTCCCCGAATCTCTTCCGCCAGTTCTTCGCGGTTCATTGCCTATCCTTTCGTGACGGGTGAATACTGTTGGCGAACCCCACAGCATTACTCGGGGGACGGCCAAACGAGGTCCGTGTCCTGCAAACCCCAATAAAATAAGGGTTTGCGACCCTTCCAGATAGGGGGACGATCAGCCCGCCCCGATCAACTCCTTCCCGCCGAATCGCCTCTGCATCGTCTCGGCCTCCCTTTCCATGAGCCGAGCCACGCGGAGGAGAAAATCTGGATGCGAATGGCTCCAGCGAACCGCTCCCGCCTTGATCTTCAGTACCGCCTGTTTCACGGCATAGGCCGTCTCCAGCCCTGGCTGACCGATCAATTCCTTCGTGTCCTTATCCGCGAGCCTCTGATCCAGCACACGGGCGACAGGTTCGCCATATTCCATCTCAATCCAATTGCGGAAATCCCTAATCGGATCATCCGCGAGTCCAGGCTTTTTGGCGACGGGATCGGCGGGTAGTTGCTGAAACCGCTTCGCCCGCCTTTGCCTCTTCTGGGCGAGCGTGATGACTCCATTTTTCACACTCAGCTTAAAACGGGGCGTGAACGGATAGCGGACATCCCATCGCCCAAATAGGGAGCCAGGCGAGTAGAGGAACTTCACCACGAGGGTCTGGATCGCCTCATCCAAGTCTGCCTCGGGGATATTCGCCCGCCTCAAAGCCTTGTCCATGTAGGCGGTGGGTCGCATTTTCAAGAAGGCAAGCAGATCCTCACGCACCTCGGGATCCGCAACCATCGGGAGCCGTTTTTCGGCTTCCTTGTGGAAAAGGTCGTCTATCGTCTTCGGATCAAGATATTCCGAATGCTCGCGAAGCAACCTCGCCAACGCCATTCTCGGCACCAAGAAATCAGTGAATGAACCCATGCCCTATCTAGGGGCTGGGGGGTGATTTTTCTCGCATCAAGGAGAACTGATTCCGTCCTTGGATGCAGGGGTGGGGGTCTGTTTGGGAAACCGACCCAGAACCCGACCCAGCCCCTCCCTCCCGTGACCAACCGTGCCTTGGCTATTGAACGCCGAAACCCCTGTTTTTCAGGGCAGAAAAATTCTTATCGGAAATTCTCCTGGCAAACGGTTGTGACTTCTGCGGGTGTCCCGCAAGCGTCCGCAAGGCGTCCGATAAGCGTCCGATTTGCCATTGAAAGGTTCCCCAAATGAACGAAGTCAACGATGTCCAGCCGACCAGCCTCAAGCACTTGGAGTCAGCCAGCCAGAAATCCATGCACGAAATGGTGAAGGTCGCACTTGATGTGTCTTTTCAGGACAGCCAGAGGTTTCCGCATGCGTCGCTCGTCGGAAGCCCTGGTTTGGGCAAGTCCGTATTGGCGAATGTGATTGCGTCGGAACTGTGCGTCCCGTTCAAGGAAGTCCTCGGTCAAACCCTCCGCACCCCTGCGGATCTCAACGCTCTCCTATTGGGTGCGACGGAAAAGAGCATCGTGTTCGTGGACGAGAGCGACACCCTGCCCATCCCGATCCAAACCGCTCTCTACCTCGCGTTGGACAAGAAGATGCTTTTCCTGTCGTCAGGTGGCTCCGTCCAGAGCCTTCCGCTGGCGGACTTCACGCTTCTGCTCGCGACGACGGAAGAGTACGGGATGCTCCAGCCACTTCGTGACCGCTGTCGGCTGACCCTTCGCTTCCAGTTCTATTGCGAAGAGGATTTGAAACGAATGCTCTTCGTGCGGGCGAAGAGTCTTGGCTGGGACATTGACCCGTGGTGCGTAGCCCCCATCGCACGACGGAGCAGAGGAACTCCCCGCATCGCGTTCAACCTTTTGCAGTCATGCCGATTGGTCAGCAGGTCGGAAGGTGAGGACACGATCCGCCCCGTCCACATGCGAAAAGCGTTCACGCTTTCGGGAATAGATTCGCTGGGGCTGAATGTCGCGACTGACCTGAAGTACCTATCCCTGCTCCTTGAGAGCGAGAAGCCTGTCAATGTGCTGGCGAGCCATCTTTCACTACCTCTTCGCACCCTCACAACGGTGATTGAGCCTTTCCTCATTCGCTCGGGACTGATGGAGAAGGGCAAGCAGAGCAAGCGGTACCTGACGCCCAAGGGGAAGGAACATCTCACGGGAGGGCTGACGAATGAGTGAATACCGTGAAGCGATGAACATCGCGGAGACCGCTCGGCTGATCCGCATGAGCCGAAGCCGTTTCAATCAATTGCTCGGCACGGTTTTTCCGTTGCCGAAACGGGATGAGCATGGGCGTCCGTACTTTGACCGTGAGCAACAGATGCAGATCGTGGAGATCCGCAGAACCAACAAGGGCATGAACGGGAAGCCGATGCTGTTTCGGGCAACTGGCTCACGGACATCGCTTCCCGCCAAGCCCAGGGGAAAGCCCGCATCCGCTCCGAAGCAGGATCACACGGAACTGCTCAATGCGGTCAGAGGACTTGGATTGCAGAAGGCAAACCGAAAGGACATAGAGCAGTGCATTGCAACGCTCTATCCCGACGGGCAACTGCCCACCGATCAAGGAGTCCTCATCACCCAGGTCTTCCTGTCCATCAAGAGTCGGTTTTCGCCAGATAGCGGGGAGCGGTAATTGTCATTATCCGTCCAGATCACCACGAAAGGCGTCCTATAGATGTCCTACAAGACACCCGAAGAGCGTCGGTTTTGGAGCGATAAGGCTTTCAAGGGAGTCCGCTCTGGAGAGAGGGAGCAAACCTTGTTTCTCCAATTTCTTGAGTCGCATGACTTTCGCCCGAACACCCGTAAAGCCATTGCGAACGACCTCCGCAGGTTCATGCTCTGGTTCAACCAGCGAAACGGTGAAGCCTTCGTCCTGGAGCGGGTGACGGTGCGTGATGTCACCGCCTTTAGGAACTACATGAGGAATGAGAAGGGCTTGGCTGTCGCGACGGTGAACCGAGCCGTGACCCTCCTCCGTCGGTTCTTCGGCTGGCTCGTGGAGAGAGGCGACCTCAAAGCGGATCCCGCGAAGCCCGTGAAAGAACTGCGTCGCGTGGAGTTGGCACCCAAGGGTCTTGATGCCCACGAAGTCCGTCGGCTCCTTCGGGAGATTGAACTACGGAGCGATGTGCGGGCGAATGCGATCTTCCATCTGCTCCTCTACAGCGGGTGCAGGTGTGGCGACTTGGTTCAGTTGGAACTCTCTGACCTGGTTCTCGGCGAGCGATCTGGCTCCGCTACCTTCCGTGTCGGAAAAGGCGGAAAGCAGAGAACGGTTCCGCTCCCACTGCCAGCACGACGGGCGATGCAGGCGTGGCTGGATGTCCGTCCCCCATCATCCTCCAACAGGGTCTTCCTTGGGTGCCGTGGAGCATTGACCGAGACGGGCGTGAGGAAACTCTGCGACAAGTATTCCGCACTGATCGGGGTGAAGATCCATCCGCACCTTCTTCGCCACACTTTTGCCAAAAAGTTTTTAGCGGACAACGCGAACGACCTCGTCTCGCTGGCTCAATTATTGGGGCATGAATCAATGAATACGACCGCCCGCTACACGAAACGATCAGCGGGGCAACTGGCGGAGTCGTCGGAGAGGATCAACTACTAGAACTGCTGTCGTGAGAAAGAAGGCACCGTTTAGATCCTCCGCGGTTGCCTCTTCGGAGGAGAAGGCGTCTCTTTGGGAGCCTCAACGCTATGCCTCTCATTCCACTCGTACCCAAAAGGGGTCTTCAGCTCTTCGGACGCATAGTACGCCCAAGGCGTTCCCGGATGCTCCGCCACGACCTTCTCTAGAAGTGCCTTCGCCTGCCGTGCGATCTCCGCCGTTTTCCCGACGAGTAGTGTTTTGTCGCTTGGCACAAGTTCCCAAGTGTTGCTGTTCTTGTCCTTGAACTGCATCCCGCTCTTCGCCCACGCGAGCATCATGTTGTAAGTATCTGCTCTGACCTTCATGGCAAGCACCCGTCCGAGTGCAAGGTCATAACCAGCCTGCCACCTTTTCTCCTGTACCTTCGCTCTATCGGGTAGCCCGGCATGGAGGCGTGCGGAGAGACCATCTATTTTGGCATGGTTTCTTGCACACTGCTTCTGGGCTTCCCCGAGGAGTTCATTGCGGACTCTGTAATCCTCGCCGGAAAATACCATTTGGAGTGAAGCGATGGGACTAGCGATGGCTAACCTGGACGTCTCTACGAGCGTGCTTTTGGCTCGGTTTAACGCAAGTTCGCGTTCACTCGCTTCACGCGACCCATAACTCGGTCGGTAGGGCTTCATCGTTTCCGGCGAGAAGAACTTGTTCAGTCCGTACTCCTTCCGAGCATTTTCGTCTTCAGACACATCTCCGTTAGCGGTGTTTGCTCTGAAATACGCACCGCCAGTGTCCGCACAGATCTTGGAAAGTAGAAATGGACCGAAGCCGGAATCAACCGGAGTGTCGTTTGCGAGATGCACCGCTTCAGGAAAACGCGACTCTGCTCCGCGGTTCACCACTCCCAAAGCGACATCCTGTTGATCCCTCGGATCGCATGCAACTATCAACTCGTCTCGTCCGAATGGAGCGGGAACTCCGACGACATAGACAGGGATCCTCGCTTTTCGGCAGTCCTCGGTTGTGCGTTCGGAAAGACTGTCATCGTTGCCGACTTCGTCAGTGAATAGAACGATGATCGCATTTCCCTTGGGCTGGACACCCGTGGCAAGGGCTACAACCTGCTTGATGGCACTGAATGGCACTTCAACGCCACTGTCGTCTACAGGAATCTGCTCTATGGCATTGATTACCGTGGTCAGATTCGTCGTCGGGGAGTGAGTAACGACAGTCACCCTCTGACCAAAGGACACGACCACACTTCGGAGTTGTTGGTTGTTGAGTTGGTTGCAAATCTTGTCCAGCCGTTTGGCAATCGCTTTCCTCTGGGGCACCATGCTCACGGACTCGTCAATAACCCAATAGATGACCGTGGGTCGCTGTGCAAGAAAGCCTGCTATTTCAACAGCAAGAACATCCTGGGCGTTCTTTGGATTGGCTACTTCATCAGCCTGGCAAGCCGAGACGACGGCGATCAAGACGCATGTGGCAATCAGACGAACCACAGTTCGGACTCCTTTGCGGAGGGAGTAATGCGGAGCCAGCCCCTATTTGGTAGCACCCACTCGCTCCCTTCATAGGGTACTCCGGCATCTTCCTCGCCCTAACACCATGCCGACGGCGTCTTTCTTGAGTCGCTATCGCAGGAACCGCCATGACCCTTAAAGAAGCCACGGAACTCGCTCAGAAGCAGGCCAATGAGTTCAGCGTCGTCATGATCGTCGTGAAGGACGATCTATCGGACGATCCAGGTGGATTTGAGTGCTGTGCGGAAATCTATCGCGACACTCTCTATCCCGATCACCACAAAGAGTTTTGGAAGATCGTGGGGCGGTGTGAGCCGAAGGGCTAACGGTCAAAGAAACTTGGGTTCACCCACAAACAATTATCATAAACCGAATCTCCATTCGGATCGGTCACTAACAAGAGAGTTTTTGTGCCACGAGGAATTTTTGCTTCCACGAGGGCAAGTCTGTTGTTAATTGAAATAACCGCTGATCTCGCAATGGGTTTCCCGTCAGCATGCACTTCCATCACCGCCGTGCGTCCCTCTTCGCACTGTGGACACGCAAGGTAGTACGCATAGGCACGAAACACCTTCTTTCCATCTGGCACTTCCCAAGCAAGTTTGGATGGGGCAGTGGTGAAAATAAAAGGCTCCGTAGTCGGTTGCCCGTTAATTAGTGGGCGTTTCCCTTCGTGCTGTTCCTCTACGACAAACACGCCTTCTGTTGTCAGTGGCTTAATGTCCACCAGGCAAACTCGCCCATTCGGGTTCTTCCTTTTATCGCCCTGATCTGTGGGCACCTGCGGAACCGCATCTGGAGCGGATCCTCCCATAGCCTGCTGAAACCACGCTTCCGCAGAATCCTTGAGGGCCAAAGCCTCTTCGGGCTTTCCCGCCTTGGAGAGGCGATCCACTTCTTTCTTCACCGTCTTGTTGAACTCGGCAAGGGTTTTATCGTTCGCCTTTTCGTACTCCTCGCGGTTGCGACGGATGTCTGACTCTGCTTTTTCAAAAACCCGAAGCAACGAGGTGGGAACCCCTTGCAGGGCGGGGTCTTGGGCTGGTGCCTGGTGGCAAAGGCACACAGCAACTAGAGCAAGAATGAGGCGTTTCATCGGGACTCCTTTGAGGGGCCATGGACTAACCCAATAGGGTAGCAACTCCCCCCGTCCCGCAACAGGCTTTTCGTCCTCCATCGCCCGATGGCTGGTTCCTTTGGGAAATCCCGTAGGCACCGCCATGTTCATTGAATTTCAGGATCTCGCGGGCATCGCGATCTTCGGTGTCGTCCTGACACTTCTCCTCGCCTTGCTCGGTGCCGTGCCGTTCAGCATGCCCTTCATGCTTTTCCTTCTTCTTGTCGCCACCGTGATCTGCGGGAACATGCAATGAAGAAGGACTTGGGCTGGCTTGAGGAGAGTCGCAAACAATGAAGCCATGGGCGATCTATTTCGGCGTCGTGACGATTGGATGCCTTGTCTACCCGCCACTTCTCGGATTCTGCATGGGCGTAGCCATTTTCTGTTTCATCTGGTGGGTCACCTTCAAGGCGATTGGGGGGTGAGCAACCAAACAGGTCACGCAACTCCGCGACGACGAAGGTGCCACACGATGCCGAAGCACACACCTACCCCCGCTAGCACCACAGACGACGGCTCGGGAACGGGCTGGATGTAGGTGAGGCGGAAGCCAGAAGGGATTAGGGGTGGAAACGCATCGGGCGTGATATCAAAACCCCCATTACTACCGAATCCAGACCAACTTTCACGGCTGTAGGAATACATCGCCAACCGCGGTCCACCATGGTCGTTGGCTTGGTTCCAAGACAGTCCACGCAAGACGACTATCCCCGCTCCTGGCACTAACGACAACTCGGAAACATTCCCATCCTGATCAAATGTGCCGTAGAAACTCGGACTCCCACCAAACGCCCCGACATCGGTCAGGTAGTTCTGGTTGGCGTCATATGTCGCCACCTGGGTGACGGACAATACGCCAAAATATCCAGTAGAACCGCCACCTCCCTCCAAAGGCGGAAAGAACGCGATTGCAACATTTGCCTGATTCGGCTCGCTACCAATGATATTTCCAAGCTGGAAACCCTGGGTTGCGAAGTTGTGATATCCACCCGCCCCATTGTTAATCATCGGATCGTAATAGGCAGACTTGTACCACTCATTCTCGGTTGGGACATAGAAGCCAGCGTTGGGATTTCGGTCGGGCAACAGTCCGCTTGTCTGGCCGTTAAGGGTATAGGCTCCCGTCTCGGTGCTACCTGAGCCTTTGCCATTGCTCATCCAGTTGGCGTAACGCATCGCCGTCAACGCCGACATATAGCTGATCGGACGGTTACCACTGTTGCCCCCGTTGTCCATCACGCTAAAGGCGTACGCTCCCGACGATCCTGACCGACTGATGCCAGCGACATTCAGATTTGTCCCCATCCGAGCATCGTAAAGGCCATATTGGTCGGACTTGGCTACTGCATTCAAGAACTCGCAGTATTGCTCGATCGTCACCTCGTATTTGCCTATGCCGAATGAGTAGTTGACAGCACCATAATAATTGCCGTATTGGGTGTTGGCGTTGCCAGGGTCGCCCACCTCCACGAAAGTCATTCCGCCTTGCGAAAACTCAATGGGAGTAGAGCAAGCCTTTGACGACATCGCCACGATTAAGGCGAAGACAACAAACAGGTTTGCGAAAAGAGCCATAGACAAGTCTCCGGCAAGGCACTCGCCACCATGCTGAAAGACCTGCCGACTTCCGCGGAGAAGCGTGCGAAAAGACATGCACGCTTGCTTGAAAACTGAAACACTGCCCGCAAAAGAAGGTCACCGTGTCAGTCAGACAGCAATGACGGGTGCGTGCAGTAGCGAACTCCAAAAAGCCGAAAAAGAATCGGCGGACACGGGCGACTTAAGGGAGGTTAGCACCCAGCCAGAGGGGTGTCAATAAAAGGGCTGGTTATGGGGTTTTCCCCGACTGAACCCTCGTCCTCCATGTAGTTCCACGCGGTTTCTTTCAGATGAAAAGGAGCCACGCCCATGACGATGCACGAATTGCTCGCCAGCCTCACACCGCTTCTGCCCAACCTCCTTTTGGACGAGGAGGCTGATGGCGAGATCCTGATTTATTCGGGCTTCAGGGAGACCGTGGACGGGATGCTGGAGGAGATCGCCGACTCGGGCTAATGGGGTCGGAAGGCCGACGGAGGAGTGGGGGCAATTCGCCAATGCGGTTCCCTGCGACCTCATGCGTCCTCATGCGGACGAAAAAGTGAGTCGCTTTTTGAGTCGCCTTCTCCCTGACTCAGGTCTTTTTTCGGAGAAAACGGCGGTTGTGACGAATCCTACTCGGGGAGCTTTGGCTCTTTTCGCAGGATTCCGCAGCCGGCGCCCATCGCGGCTGGATGGACGGCACCCCGCCGTGCTCGACGTCATCGCCTCACGCCTGGCCGCGGTCGTCACCGCTCCCTGACGGGCTCGTTCAGCGCACGGCGCGATTCCGGCCCAGCGCGGCCCGCTCCTGCCAGCGGAGCACGAGGATCGTGACGATGGTCGCCACCGTGATCTGCGTGGCGAGCGCGGCGAGCGGGATCCAGATGGCCGGGTCGTAGGTGCCGAGGTTCTGCCAGAACTCGGGCACCCCGTTGCCCTCGCTGCGGCAGCCGCGATGCGCCCAATAGAGCGGCGAAAAGAGCTTCGCGAGCACGGCGAGGACGCCCCCTTTGATCGGCAGGATCGTGGCGCCGAGCAGGATCTGGGGCGTGATCAGGAGCGGCACGGCGAGCACGCCCTTGTCGGTCGAGCGGACGCACGCCGAGACGACGAGGCCGATTGCCGCGCAGGCCACCGCCGCGAGCCAATTGCATGTGGCGGAGATGATGGCGCTGCGCCGGTAGATCGCGGCGGGGCTCTCGCCACCGATCGCCTCGCGGACCATGAATCCCAGTTCGACGGTGGTCCTGAAAATCGCGATCTGGACCGCGAGGATCACCGCCAGCGCCGCGACCTTCGCGATCACGTAGGCGGCGAACCGCAGGCCGTGCCGCCGCTCGAGGTCGAGCATCGGCCGCTCCTTGACGATCTCCCGGAATCCCGTCACGAACCCGAGGATGACCATGCAGATGCTCATCAGCGAGAGCCACTTGAACGTGCCGCCGGGATCGATGATCTCGCGATCCGGGGCGACGGGGAGCGTGTCGGTGAGGGCATCGCGGATGATCCGCTCGGTGGTCGCCTCCCGCAGGTGGGCGAGCATCTTCGGCTGGCTGTCGAGGAACACCCGGATCTGACCGGGGATGCTGGCATCCTGCTCGGAGACCGAGTCGGTGGCGATGGCCTCTGACACCTCCCCCCACACGTCCGCCAGCACCTCCTTCTCGCCGGGGTCGAGGAACCGCGTCAGCATGAGCGGGTTTTGGAATCGCGTGTCGGCGAAGCCGGCCAGCACGACACCCGCGAGCGCGAGCGGCAGGAGCAGGGACATCGCAACGCCCACGCGGTCGCGGACGGCCGTCTCGAGTTCCCGGCAGAAAAACGTCGTGAACTGGCGGAAGAAGCCGGGTATCGACACTGCCGCGAGCGTGGCCGCTCGCTCCGGGGCGGCGTGATGACGCGGCTCGTCGGGCTGGCGGGCCTCCGCCATGGCAACGTCTTCGGCGACCCGCTCCCGCCAGCGGGCGGACCAGAAACCGGGCGGCTTGTCCTCGATGGCGACATAGACGTCGGCGAGACGATGCACCCCGAAATGACCGAGGGCCTCGACGCGGGAGCCGAACCACACCACCTCGCCGTGGCCCAGGATCAGGAGCTTGTCGGCCTGGTCAACGTTGTCGAGGTGATGCGTGACCGCGACCACGGTCGTGCCGGCGCGGGCCCGGTCGGCCAGGAGCGTCATGATCCGGGCCTCGGTGGCCGGATCGAGGCTCGAGGTCGCCTCGTCGATCACGAGCAGGCCCGGGGCGGCAAGCATCTCGGCTGCCAGGCTCGCCCGCTTCGTCTCGCCACCCGAGAGGTTGCCGATCGGTTGGAGCCGCACCCTATCGAGGCCGACCTCGGTGACGACCCGATCGACCGCAGCCTGTCGCTCCGCGGCGGACGTATGTGCCGGAAGCCGGACCTCCGACGCGTAGTGAAGCGCCCGCTCGACCGGCAGGGCCGGCGGATTGACGTCCCGCTGCGGCACGTAGCCGATCGCGCCACGGAGGGCGTCGGCCTCGCCGAACACGTCGTGCCCGCCCACGAGCAGCCGGCCGGCAGCCATCTCCCGTTCACCCAGGATCGACCGCACCAGCGTGCTCTTGCCCGCCCCGCTGGGGCCCAGCACGCAGACGAACTCGCCCGGTTCGATCCGGAAGGTTACACCCTCGAGAAGTGTTTTCCGCTCTCCGCCGCCGCGGCCATCACTCACCGACACGGTCACGCCCTCGGCCACCACCGCAAGGCCTGTCTTTGGTGCGAGCGTCATGCAGAGCAGGTTCCGCTGGGAAGCAAAGGGAGCGGGTCTCGTGGTTCCAGCCGCGTGAACACTCGGCCCTTGTGACCGCGGCAAGATACCATCTTGGTCTTGCTCCGATACCGTCCCCACGCCTCCAGACGGCTTACCGCATGACGCAGCGACGCACCGATCTCGACGCCCTGCGCAGCTTCGCCATGCTGCTGGGGGTCGCGCTCCACGCCTCGTTGAGCTTCTTCGCGTTTCCCTGGCCCGTGCACGACACCCGGCACAGCGATCTGCTGCCGCTCTTCCTCGTGGCGGTGCATGGCTTCCGGATGCCGCTCTTTTTCTTGCTCAGTGGCTATTTCACGATGCTCGTCTACCGCCGCCGCGGGCTCAAGAGCCTGCTCGAGCAGCGGTTCGCGCGGATTGTCCTGCCGCTCGTGATCGCAGTCGCGACGATCGTGCCGCTCGACACAGCCCTGAAGAGGTTTGCACAGCGCACGATCCGCCCGGAGCCCGCGATCTGGGAAATCCTCTCCGGCGACGAGGCTGCCGTGCGCCGCAGGCTCGCCACGGCGGGGGCGGCCGAGCGCAAGGACGCCTTCTACGGCCGCACGCCGCTCGCCTGGGCCACGCTCCACGGCGACCCGGCGATCGTGGCCGCGGTGCTCGATGCCGGCGGCGACGTCAACGAGCGCGACGGCAGCGGGAACACGCCCCTCCACGTGGTCGCCTTCTTCGGCCGGGATGCCGCGGGCCGGGTGCTCCTCGAGCGCGGTGCGGACCCGCTCTCCGAGAACGTCGTCGGTCGGCTGCCGGCGGAAGTCCTGGCGCTTTCCGCCGACGTCGCCGCCGAGTTCGCGCCGCTCGTCGGCCTCGCCCCGCCGGGCGTCGACGACATCCTCGAGGGCCGCGAGCGGCTCCGCACGGTTCTCTCCGCAGGCCCGAACGCGGAGGGCACGGAAGGCGGCTTGCTCGACCAGCTGACGCTCGCCTGGTCACGGATCCTGTCGTCGGAACGGCTGCGGCTGCGAGTCGGTTCGTGGTCGCTCCACCTCGTCCAGACGAACGTCTTCGACCACCTCTGGTTCCTGTGGTTTCTCTGCTGGCTCGTCGCCTTCTTTGCGCTGCTCGCCGCGACGAGCCTCCTGCCATCGGGTCGGCAGCGGTGGTGGCTCATGGCAGTCTCGTGCCTCCCGCAGGCGGTGATGGGCATGTCGCTGGCAGGGAGCTACGGCCCGGACACGTCGCTCGGCGTCCTCCCCAAGCCGCACGTGCTCGGGTTCTACGCCTGCTTCTATTTCTTTGGCGTCGCCACGTTCGCGGCGGAAGGGCTCGACACACGACTCGGCCGCCATTGGAAGCTCCTGCTGCCCGCGGCGGCGGTGCTGCTCGTGGCCGGCATCGTGACGATGAACGACCGGCTGCTCGCCACCCTCCTCCAGCCCGCCTACGCGTGGACGATGTCGCTGGGTCTCATCGGCCTGTTCTGCCGCCTGTTCCCGCATCCCCGCCCCGCGGTGGCGTGGCTGGCGGATGCGTCGTATTGGATGTATCTCGTGCACGTGCCGCTGGTCATGGTGGCACAACTGCTCATCCGGCAGTGGCCGCTGCCCGCGGGCGTGAAGTTTCTCCTGATCCTCGGCCTGGTGACGCCGCTCCTGCTCGCGAGCTACCGCTGGTGCGTGCGATACACCCCGATCGGCAGCCTCCTCAACGGGCCGCGGGAGTTCCACCCGGCGAGCGGGGCCCGTCAGTAGCGGTGGTCGTCGGGGTCGTAGTCGGGCGAAAGCACGACGTTGCCCTGCGGATCGGCCACGAACTTGTAGCGGTGGTCCACCAGCCGCCGGAGAAACCGCGACCGCACGATCGAGAAGTAGAACTTCTTGAATGATTCGCCCTTGGCGTCGAGCGGCTGCTCGGAGGCGAACGTAAACATCGGCAGCAGCATCTCGTCGTGGATGGTCTCGTTGTGCCACACGTTCTGCGGCGGATCGAACGGGTTTCGCGGATTGGCCGTGGAGTTGTCGTAGGCACACTCCGCCTCGAACCGGGTGCCGGCCGGAAACCGGCGCGGTTTCTCGAGGTCGTACGGCGACTGCCAGTTGTAGTCCCACTGCGGCACCCGGAGGACGAGCAGCGGCTGCTTCTCGCCCGGCAGGTGGGCCTTGATCTCGACCCACCGGGCGAGCTGGTGCGCGTGTGGCACGACGCCCACGAAATCCGCATCCCGGGGGAGCGTGTAGCTGCCGCGGACGCGGAAGTCGGTGACGCCCGGGGGCACCACCGCGAACTCGCCACTGAGATAAATCATGTTCATCACCTTGCGTGGCGGCTGCCTGGCGAGCCAGATGCCGACGCGGCTCGAATCAGTTTCCAGCTTCCCGGTGCGGACATAATGCACCTGAACCGCGATGTCGCAGCCCGCCGGAATCACCAACGCCGCATCGGCCGGGGCGACCGTCGCCCGGACGCCCGGCACGAAGCCGCCCACGAACGCGGCCCGCGGCTGCCCGTCGTCGCGAATGGGCGGCACCCGAAACCCGATGCCGTGGGAATCCTGAAAGCCACCGGCCCGGTCGTCGGGATGGCTGAAGCCGTCACGGCCGCCATGGTCCCGCACGGCCTCTTCGGCCGTCTCCCGCGGCAGGTGGCCCAGCAGCGCGTGGTGCACGACCTTGCGATTGCCTGGCAAAAATTGGATCGCGCGGAGCCTCAAGTCCTCGTCGCGATCAAGCGGAAACACGATGTGGCGGTAGACGTCGTTGCCGTGGGCGCCGAGTTGCGTCGGCTGCGCCTGCTCGAGGACGATGTCGGGGGGGCCGAGATCCTCCTGGAAGGCCGAGTAATCCGGGAGCGGCGGAAGCTTCGGGGTGTCGGCGGGATTCCCCGCCGGCTTGTCGGCGGCTACCCACTGCCGCAGCATCGCCAGGTCCGCGGCCGTCGGCGGCTTCGGCCACGTGTAGTCGAGATCGCTCTCGATCTGGGCCGGCGGCATCCGCCGGGCTTCGATTTCCTCGATGGCGAGTTCCATCCACTCGACCGCATCGTCGTAGGTGAGCAGGTCGAACGGGCCGGCCTGGTTCGGGCTGTGGCACTTCTGGCACTGGGCGTGAAGGAACGGCAAGACGTCCCTGGAGAACGTCGGCGTGTGCGCGGCCGCGGCTGCCGGCGGCGCCACGGGACGTTCCGGCCGATCGAGCGGGCAGCCGGCGGCCTTGGTTCGCGGCTCGCGGATCTCACGGCCGGCAAGCAGGTCACGAATCGCGTTCGCGAGCTCCGGCTCGGCATCGCCGGGCGTCATCACGCCGCGGATCTTGTAGCGGTCGTCGATCCGGCCCGCGTAGCGGATCCGCCGCTCTCGATCCACGAGCACTGCCTCGGGCGTGATGGTCGCGTCGAGGGCCTCCGCCAGCGTGAAGTCGGTATCGAGATGGATGGGGAACGTGAGGCCGAACTTCGTGCGATAGGCCTCGACCTCCGTTGGGTCGTCACTCTCGCAGACGACGCCCACGAAGCGGATCCGTGCGTCGGCGAAGTCCGCTGCCAACTGGCCGAGCACTGGGCCGTATTCCTGTGCGAGCGGGCAGGCGGGATGGAGAAACGCGAAGCAGACGGCTCGGCCGTCGGGTCCGAGAAGGTTGGCGAATGGCATGGCCGTGCCGTCGAGTCCGCGCACGACGAGGCGTTCGGAGGGCAGCGGCTCGGCGCCCGAGACGACCGAGACCACGACCGTCAGCCAGCAACATAGGAGGGATCGTTTGACATGCCGCTTCATCGCCACAGCATAGAACCGGTAGACGGGAATGCCCATCCTTCAGCGGAGTTCGACCGGGAGCCAGCGACGCTTCATCTCCATGGCGATCTGATGGGTGATGACACGCTTGGTCGCCGTTGCGGTGACTGTTTCGACGAGACGGTCGAACTGAAGGAGATCGTCGAATTTGCTACCGATATGCTTCTTCTTCCCTCGCCCAACCTACTGCGGTTTCCTGCGGACTTCGGACTGCGTCGCCCTCTAGAAAGCTAGGCGGCAATCCCGCAGCAAAACGCGGTTGTGGGCGATCCTACTCGGGGAGCTTTGGCCCTTTTTGAAAGTGGCCGTACGAGCACGCCGCGGCCATTCCGGACTACTCGATCACCTCGATGTCCGAAAGCACCCAGGAGCGGTCGAAGTAGGCCTGGGTGGGGCCATACAGGCGGAAGTAGCTGAACCAGCCTTTGCCCGGGAGCGTCTTGATCCAGTTGCTCTCCGGCAGGCCGGCGGGATGCGTGGGGCCGAACGTGATGTCCACGGAGCCGTCGGCGTTCGTGACGATCGCGTCTCTTGACGAACGATCAGGCGACACGCCTGAGTTGACGAAACAGCGGGTCTCGTTGTCGTACACGGTGACAGACCAGAACTGTGCCACGGGAACATCCTTCGGAACCGTGAGGCGATAGGTCCTGCCGCCATCGAGCCAGCGCCCATGGCTGTCCTTCGCGGCCTCGAGGTAGACCTGCCCGACGCCGACGGCGCGGCCCATCATGCCCACGGAGACACCAACCGCTTCGTAAAACCAGCTCGTGCGCTCGTCCAACTGCGTATGGTGTGGGGCTTCCTGATTGGTCTCCTTGAGAAACAGCGACTGCTCCCAGTTTCTATCCGGCCACACTTTCGCGCCCTCGAACCGCTTGTGGTAGGCGATGGCCCGGGCCATCACCTCCCCCGTCTGCGCGGCGTCGATGAGAAGCTGCCGCTGCCGGTCCGTCGGGCTGAACGGCCTGCCCTTTTCGATGCCCAGCGGCTGGAGCATTCCCATCATCATCCGGTCGCGCTCGTGGACCGGCTCCTCCTGGATGATCTTCGCGAGGCCTTCCCAGTAGGCGATGCCGCGCGGTTGTTCGCCGCTCCAGGGCCGACCCGCCGGCGCGACGTGGCGGGTCGGAGCTGGGTTGTCACGCTGGCTGTAGGGATAGATCTTCAATCCGTCGATGAGCCGTTTAGCTCTCGCCGGATCGGAATCGAGCACGCGGTGGGCGGACCAGACGTTCACCGTGGGCGAACGGAAGACGTAATACCCTTCCGGCTTCATCTCCTGGTCGTGGGGGCCGAGGATCAGATACCGGCCACCCGCGCCCTTGTCGGGGCCGGTTTGGCCCGAATCGGTGATGGGCCGCTGCCAGAAATCGGTGAAGCCGCCTGCCGTGGGGCCGGCGGGAACCTCGAACACCAGCGGCCCGGTTTCCGTGAGGTTGGGAAACGCCATGATGTATGGCGTCGTGGCATTGGCCGTGAGGAGGCCGAGCTTGTCCTGGAAGGTGAGGTAGTCGACGTAGTCGAGCTTCCCGGCACCGAACCTGGCGAGGTGCTCGCTCTGCCATTGCTGCATCGCCATGAGCGGCAGAGCCCAGAGGTAGGCCTGGCACGCCCTCTGGTAATCGATGTCATCGAAGATCTTCGCGACGGTGGCATCGGTGGGATAGCCGTTCTCCAGTTCGAGCGGGCCGAGCCTGGATGCGACGCTGCCTGTAGTGGGCAGAAGTTGCGAGTGGGCTGCGGGCATCGTCAGGCAGGAGCCGATCAGCGTGGCCAGGATGATCGCTCTGGGGGTGAATATGCTCGGCGTGGTCATACACGTCTCCCGACGGGATTGTCTGAAAACCGGCGTGTCATGGTCACGGCACCTTCTCGATATCGCCGGGTTTCCAACTCTTGTCGATGGCGGCTGCCGTCGGGCCGTAGAGCCTGAGAACGGCGAAATATCCCTTCCCGGGCACCGTCGCGAGCCAGTTGCCCTCCTTGCCTGCGGGCGTCTTGGGGCCCAGATAGATGTTCGTGCTGCCATCGGCGTTCTGCGTCGGCGTGTCGCGCGAACCGAGCGACGGGAACGGCTGGCCGTTGGCGAGTCCCGAGCCGTTTTCGGCATCGTAGAGCGTCACCGACCAGAAGTTGGCGGCTGGGATGTCAGGCGGCAGATGGAGGCGGTAGCTGCTGCCGCCCGACAGGTTCGCCCCTTGGCCGTCGACGAAGGCGATCATGTATTTGGCGCCCCGGCCGGGCGTCTGCGACAGCATGCCCGGACTGACGGAATAGTAGTTGGTGAAAAACCAGATCCGGGCGTCGAGATCGAGGTAGCCGCCGGCCACCCTCCGCCAGCCGAGATCGAAAGGCCCTCCGAGATTCTCCGGAGTCGCGTCGGCCATGGGGTTGATCCACCGGCGATCGGGATAGATCCGCAGGGACCGGCCGGCGATCACCTCCTCGAAGCCGATGACGCGGCTCATCTTGTAGGCCGTCCGCGCGGCATGATCGAGGATCGCCCGTGTCTTGGCGTCGGGCTCGAAGGGCCGGCCCTTGGCGATGCCGATCGATGCCAGCATGCCGAGCGAATCGGAGTCGGCAAGCGTGGTGCCTTCGCTCTCCACCAGTTTCTTAAGCTCATCGAAGCAGCTCCCGTCGCTGATCGGCAGCATGTTGACCGGCACACCGGAGGCATCGGGAAACTCCATCGGTCTGGCGACTTCCTTGCCGTTGAGCGGATAGATTTTGGACTGTTCGATGAGCGCGACGGCCGGTGTCAGATTTTTCGGATCCTGATAGAACGCGCGCAGGAAAACGAAAACAGTGTTGGTCGGTGAACGGTAGACGAAACAATCGTCCGGCACCGCTCCTTCGTGGCCGGGCGGCAGCAGCAGGAATTTACCGCCCTTGCCGCCGTCAGGGCCCGGCAGGCCGACATCCCCATAGAACCTGCCGCCATCGACGGGGATCGGCCGCTGCCAGACATCGAGCAGGATGCCCTGCAGGTTGGGCGGAGCCTCGAACACCAGCGGGCCATCCTTGCCGAGGTCGACGTAGCCCATGGCATAGATGACATCGGAGTTGGGGGTCGTTATCAGGGTCTTCGAGTCGAGACGCTTCTTCCAGATCGGCAGGAAGTTGTAGCCGGCGCCGAAGACCTTTTCCGAGCCGACCTTCATCCCGAGCGTGTTGATCAACGGCAGGGCCCAGAGATACGTCTGCGTCGCCCGCTGGAACAGCAGCTCGTCGCGCAGGGTCTGTGCGCTCTCCGCAGTAGGCCGGTTCTCCGCGAACGGAACTTTGCTCAAGGCCTCGAAGCGGGCGAACTGCGCGGAGGCCGACCCAGCGTGCATGATCACGGCGGCGAGAGCGACCAAGATGAGTCTCTGCATGAGTTTGGTCTTCATCACTACGGCTGACGTTCTACCCATTTTTTGATCCATCCGGGAGGTTTGGTTTTTTGACCTTAGCATCACCAGAAAGAGTGGATTTTTGCATGGAAAAGCAGCACTTTACAGAAGAGCAGATCGCGTTCGCTGTGCGGCATGCCGGCCGGCACCAGCGTCCGGCCTCCCGCGGATTTCCCGCTGCGTCGGATTCTGCGTCACCCCGCCCCAGACACCCTCACTTTTCAGCATGAGAACGCAACCGAGTCGCCAGGCGTCGAATCCATGGCCTCCTTGGACAGGCCTACTGCCAACGACGGCTGCTCGTCGGCGAGTACGGCGAGGGCGGCACTGACCCAGAAGTGCTGCGAGAGATCAGCGCGGAACACGAGCTGCTTCCAAATCGGCATCGCCCCGAAATTGATCCGCTTGGCCACCACGGCCAAGAGCGGCGCGCCGCCGAGCACGCAGACAGTCGCAGACCACGAGCGCCAGCCCGAGAGCGCGATGGCGAGCAACACGCCCACGAATCCGACCCCGGCCCCTCGCAGCAGCGCCGTGGCCACGAACCGTGCCTGCGGATCGCTGAGCCCGCCCACTCGGCTGGCCAGTCGCACCGCCCATCCCGGCGCGCCCAGCAGCCGTGGGTCGGGAAGCACGCAGAGCATCAGGAGCCAGAGCACCAGTGCACCGATGGCGATGCGAGATGCCGAGAAGTTTCGGGAGTGGATGGCTATCGGAACCATAGGCTGCGTTCCCCTTGGTGGCAAACGATCATTCGCCTCCATACACTCTCACATTCTTCGATTGCTCGGCTACCCATGTCGGGAGAGCCGCCCAGTCCACCCTGGAACGAAAGCCGACCCCATGACCACCAGACGCCAGTTCGTGCAGAGCCTTCCGGCCTTCGCCGTGGCGGCCAACATGCTCGACAACGACACGGCCGCGGCGGCCCCGGCCCCGGTCGCCCCGGCTACGGGACACTTTCATCCCAAGGGCAAGCCGCCATCGGAGTTCACGAAGGCGGTGCTGCGGAAGGCGCGGCAGGCTCTGCCGTTCGACGACACCCGTGACTTCGACGAGCAGCGGAAGGGGCTGATCGCCCCGATGAAGGACCTCACGATCAAGACCGATGCCGGGGACGTCGTGTGGGACATGACGCGGTTTCAGTTTCTCGACCAGAAGGACGAGTTCGACACCGTGCATCCCTCGATGCATCGGATCGGCCAGCTCAACAACAACTACGGCCTGTACGAGGTCATTCCTGGCATCTACCAAGTCCGCGGGCTCGATCTCGCCCAGACGACGTTCGTGCGCGGCAAGACCGGCTGGATCGTGTTTGACTGTCTCGTCACGGCCGACGCCATGCGGGCCGCCTGGAAGCTCTTCCAGGAACACAAGGGGGAAGGGCTGCCGGTCACGGCGGTCGTCTACTCCCACTCCCACGGCGACCACTGGGGCGGCGTTCGCGGCGTGGTCGACGAGGCCGACGTCCGCGCCGGAAAGGTTCAGATCCTTGCCCCCCGCGACTTTATGGACTTTTCGATCTCGGAGAACGTCTTCGCCGGCAACGCCATGAACCGGCGGCTCTTCTACCAGTACGGCGTTCTCCTGCCGGTCGGCCCCTACGGCTACGTCACCCAGGGACTCGGCCATGCCATCTCCCGGGGCACGTCCGGCCTGATCGCCCCGACCCGCATCGTGGAAAAAGACCTCGAGGAGATCGAGGTCGACGGCGTGCGGATGATTTTTCAGAACACGCCCAACACCGAGGCCCCGTCGGAGATGAACACCTACATCCCCGACATGAAGGCCCTCTGGATCGCCGAGAACGTCTGCGCGACGCTCCACAACATCTACACGCTCCGCGGCGCGCTCGTGCGGGATGCCCTCAACTGGTCGAAGTACATCAACGAGGCGCTCTACCGCTTCGGCCAAGAGGCGGTGGTGATGTTCGGCGCGCACCACTGGCCTCGGTGGGGAAACGACCGCGTCCAGGAGATCCTGCGCGGCCAGCGGGATCTCTACGCGCACTTCAACAACCAAGTGCTCCATCTGGCCAATCAGGGCGTCACGGTCAATCAAATTCACAACGTCTACGCGCTGCCCAAGAGCCTCGAACAGCGGTGGGACTGCCGCGGCTACCACGGCTCGGTGCCGCACAACGCTCGGGCGGTCGTCAATCGTTATCTCGGCTACTGGGACTGTAATCCGGCGACCCTCATCCCGCTTTCGCCCGAGGACTCGGCGCCCATGTATGTCGAGATGATGGGGGGCACGGACAAGATCCTGGCCAAGGCCAGGCAGCTGCACGACAAGGGCGAATATCTGCTGGCCTCGGAGATCCTCGACAAGCTCGTGCATGCCGAGCCCACAAACCAGGTTGCCAAGGATCTGCTCGCCGACGTGTTCGAGCAGATCGGCTACCAGCAGGAGAACCCCGGCCTGCGCAACAGTTTCCTGGCGGGCGCCTACGAGCTTCGCGAGGGGGTTCCCGAGGGTGCCTCGCCCAAGTCGAGCGGTCCCGACGTGATCCGGGCGATGAGTACGGAACTGTTCCTCGACTTCCTCGGCATCCGGATGGACAGCCGCAAGGCCGAAGGGATGAGGTTCACGATGAACCTGATCACGCCCGACAACGGTGAGAAGTTCGTGGTGGAGCTTGAGAACGCCACGCTTACGAACCTGCCGGGCTTCCTCGCCGAGAAGGCGGATCTGACGCTCACGATCAACCGCAAGGACCTCGAGCAGACGATGACCGGAGCCAAGACGCTCGAGTCCCATATCAAGGACGGCACGGCGAAGGTCGAGGGCGATGTCTCCATGCTGGCGAAGCTCGCCGCGACGATGGTGGACTTCGACCCGCGGTTCGAGATCCTGCCCGGCACGCGGGGCAAGGAGAAGGTCCTTCACGCCGACGCCTACGAGGCCGTGCCGGGGAAGACGATCCCCGAGTGATCGGCGGCCGGCATACGTCTCCTAACCGGATTTCTTGACGCAGTCGGCACGATCGGCCGATGAGCAATGGCAGAGGAGTTGCTCCATCCACGGGGGAGGCGTGCGCACAAGTTCCCACATTCCGCGGTCTGCCCAGGCTGCCACGAGCCTGCCCGGCTCGAGCGCGTGCCGCCATCGCAGAAACACTGCATCATGCCCAATGCCATGCGAGAGCGATCCGTTTCCAGGCCCGTCTGCGGTTGCCTGGCGATCGCCGCCTGTCTCGCCCTGACCGCCGGAGCACCGCCTCTTGCCCGGGCCACCGGGCCTGCCCCGGCCGATGTCGCCGTCGAGGCGGTTCCGCCGCCGGTGCCCGAAGCGTGGGAGGCCGAGTTCGCTGGCGCGGGAGCGTCGTGCACTGGCTGCACTGGCGCCGACTCCGCCTGGCGCGGGGGCCGGTTCTACGTCGACTACGACAACGGGTTTGCCATTCTGCCGAACGACCCGGAGGAGACGCCGTATTCGCTCCGGATCCGTAACCAAAACATGTTCCGCTACGACGGCTTCTCCCGAGCCAAGCCCTCGTGGAGCGACAGCGCGGGCAATGTGATTCCCATCAACAACTCGAACTACTTCGGTATCCCCCGCGGACGCTTGATCTTCTCGGGCAACGCGTTGATGCCCCGGCTCTCGTACCTCTTGAACATCGACTACAACTCGGTCACGAACCAACCGATCGGCTTCCGCGCCTTCTGGCTGAGCTATCGGTTCAGCAAGGCGCTCGAACTGTACGTCGGCCAGTCAAAAGTGCCGGGCTCCCGGGAGTGGATCGAGAGCGCGTTTGTGCCACTCCAGAGTGCCGATCGCACCATGGCCACCACCTTCTTCCGCCCCAGCTTGAGCCAGGGCGTCTGGCTCATGGGCGAGCCGCTCGATGGTTTCTATTACCACGCCATGATGGCAAACGGATTCAACACGCTGAACCTGCTGCCCGAGGAACTCAACAACCGCTTTGCCTGGTCGGGATCGGCCTGGTGGGAGCCATGGGGCGAGTTCGGCCGTGGGTATTCTGATCTCCAGCACCACGAGCAGGCTGCGGTCCGGCTCGGCGGCTCCTACACATTCGCGCTGGGCAGCGGCAGTCAGGCCGCGAGCGATGCCGTCGAAAACTCCCCCGTTCGCCTCTCGGACGGCACGATCATCACGACGCCGGGTGCACTTGCCCCCGGCGTCACCTTGCAGTCGTACGACATCTCGCTGGCGGCGATCGATTGGGCCTGGAAGTACCGCGGCTTCGGCCTGTCGTCGGAAATCTATTTTCAGGACCTGCTCAACTTCGTCGGCACCGGGCCGCTGCCAATCACGTCCACCTCGGCATTCGGCGGCTTCGTGAAGGGGGGCTATTTCGTCGTTCCTCGTGAGACCGAACTGTACGCCCGCACGTCGTACGTCACCGGCGCGTATGGCGCGGGATACGAACTCGGCGGAGGATTCAACCAGTTTTTTCTGCCGGGGAAGGACAACCTTTTTTTCACCTTCGACGCAGCCTGGCTGGAAAGCTCTCCGGCAGGCCAGAACCGCACCGGCTTCGTGGCTGGCCAGACCGGCCTGCTCGTGCGCACGCAGATCGTGGCTGTTTTCTAAAGGTACTGAACCGTGACTCGCACCTTCGTTCCCGTCGTGGTCTGCCTGCTTCTGGCGGTAGCGGCGGTGCGCTGTTCTGCCCAGGAGGCTGCCGATGCCGAAGAGCAGGTCGTCACCGAGCGGCAGGCGTATCCGTATTCCATCGATCTGCTCCCCGACGATCCGGCGGCGCTGCCGTTCGAGGCGGCGCCCGGCTTACCCGCAGGGGCGCCGCCAGAGCGAGACGACACCTTCGGCCCCAAGACGGTGACGGGCGAGCTCTTCGACCGCTGGCTCTCAACCAAGGAATCGGGGATCACGTTCGGCGGCCGGGTAACGCAGTTCGGGTTCGGGCTTGCCGGCGGCATCGACCGGCCGGTGCCGCCGCCGCTCGGGCAAGGCGACGTGTTCAAGTACACCGGCCGCAGCGAATACGACGCCGTCTTCGATCTCGAGAAATTCGGTGGCCTGCCCCACGGCCGCCTGCTCGTGCGGGCCGAGCAGTGGTATGGCGACTATGGCAACGTCTCACTGCGGGCGGGCACCTTCACACCGACGGTGTTTCCCGCGCTCCTGCCGCCGCGGCCGGACAACCCCGGCGTGCCCTACATCACGAACTTTCTCTTCACGCAGCCGCTGTCACCGAACTGGGTCGTGTTCGGCGGCAAGAAAGACGTGCTCGGCTCCTTTGACCAAGACGTCTTCGCCGGCGGCGATGGCACCGATCAGTTCGTCAACCAGGCGCTCATCGCCAATCCGCAGTTCCTGCTCGGGATGCCCTACTCCTTCTTCACCGCCGGAATCGTCTCGCCCCGCGACTGGGGCGGCATGGCGATGTTCGTCATGGATCCCAAGAACCGCACCGCCGACTTCATGCAGTTCGGCGACCTCTTCAACGAGGGGATCATCATCGGCGGCGAGGTCAAGGCGAAGACGATGTTCTTCGATCTGCCGGGTCAGCAGCACGTGGGCGGTGTCTGGAAGCACCAGCAGCAGCTCGACCTTCGATATGCGTTCACGCCGCCGGAGCCCGGCTATGAGCCCGGCTACGGGCCACCTGCAGCCGGCCCGCGGACGCGCTGGGACTCCTGGCTCGTCTACTACGGCTTCGACCAGTACTTCGTCCGCTACACCGACGATCCGGACCGCGGCTGGGGCCTGTTCGGCCGGGCCTCGATCGGCGACGGCAACCCCAACCCGGTCCAATATTTCCTGAGCACCGGTATCGGTGGCTTCAGTCCGCTGGGGCCACGCCGCGGCGACACGTTCGGGCTGGGCTGGTTTCTGGTGGGGGCGAGTGACCAGTTCGGCCCAGTGCCCACGGCCCTGTTCGGCCCACGGAACGGCATGGGGCTCGAGTGGTTCTACAACATCCAGGCCAAACCCTGGCTCAACATCACGCCTGATCTCCAGTGGATCCGCCCAGGGCTCGGGGCCATCTCCACGGACAACGCCTTCGTGTATGGCGTCCGTGCCAACGCTACATTTTAACCAAGGCCACAGGAACCGTCATTGGGCGCCCGACGCCCCTTGCTTCAGCGTCTCCATGACCTTGTCGAGCGAAAAACTGGCGGCCTTCATGCGCGGCGGGTAGTCCCGAAAGGTCGCCAAGAACTTCCCGACATAAGCCTGGGCCGGCACCAGCATGAAAGCGCGGTCGATCATCCAATCGTAATAGGTGTTGGAAGTGACGGAAGCTCGCTCGTAGGGGTCGCGCCTGAGATTGAACACCAGCGGGATGCGGAGCGGCGTGAAGGGCTCCATCCAGACGCGGAGCGTGCCCTGCGTCTTCTGTTCCATGAAAATGAACTTCCAGTCGTCATATCGCAGCGCGGTCAGGTCACCGTCGTCAGAGAAGTAGAAGACTTCCTTCCGCGGACTCGGCGTGGCTTGGGGGTCCTTGAGGTGGTCGACCAGGCTGTAGCCGTCGAGGTGCACCTTGTACTCGCGGCCAAGGGCGGGTGACCTGTAGCCGTCGAGCAGATCCTGCTTGATATCAGGCTTACCGGCGGCCGCCAGAAAGGTCGGCAGCCAGTCCATGTGATGGACGACCCCGTTGGACACGGAGCCTGGCTTGACCACGCCGGGCCAGCGCACCAGGCAGGGGACCCGCCAGCCGCCCTCCCAGTTGGTATTTTTCTCGCCGCGAAACGGGGTCGCAGCAGCATCTGGCCAGGTGTTGGAATGCGGGCCGTTGTCGGTTGAGTAATGGACGATCGTGTTGTCGGCGAGGCCGAGCTCATCGAGCAGCGCCAGGAACTTGCCGATGTGCATGTCGTGCTCGATCATGCCGACGGTGTACGCGTCGGCGTGCGGATACTGCTTCTTGATCTCGGCCGTCCGCTCGTCGCTGATGTGCGTGCGAAAGTGCATCCGCGTGCCGTTCCACCAGACGAACCACGGCTTACCGGCCGCATGCTGGCGACGGATAAAGTCAATTGCACGATCGCTCGTGTCGTCATCGACCGATTCCATCCGCTTGCGGGTGAGCGGGCCAGTGTCCTCGATCGCACCGTTGGCAAACGACTTGATCACGCCGCGGGGGCCGAACCGCTTCCGGAAAGTCGATCCATCTGGCAAAACCAGGTCGCCGGGATAGTCTTCGTTCTCTGGCTCCTCCTCGGCATTGAGATGGTAGAGGTTGCCATAGAACTCATCGAAACCGTGATTCGTCGGTAGATGCTCGTCGCGGTCACCGAAGTGATTCTTGCCGAACTGCCCGGTGGCATAGCCCTGATCCTTGAGGAGACCGGCGATGGTGGGATCGAGCGTGCTGATGCCTTCCTTGGCTCCGGGCAGGCCGACCTTCGAAAGACCGGTGCGAAACACGCTCTGCCCAAGCAGGAAAGCCGACCGACCCGCCGTGCAGCTCTGTTCACCGTAGTAGTCGGTGAACATGATGCCTTCGCGGGCAATCCGATCGATGTTCGGCGTCTGGTACCCCATCATGCCCCGCGTGTAGGCGCTGATGTTTGACTGGCCGATGTCGTCGCCCCAGATAACGAGAATGTTGGGCTGCTTCGGCTGCGCCGCGGCGGCGCCGGAGGCTGGCAGGCCGAGAATCGCGACGGCGGCCAGAAGCAGCAGGGAAGATCGTTGGATAGTCATCGTGAAAAGATCCTTTCGGAAAGGCGGGGGCAGCGAATGCTAGATCTGCCAACCACAGTTTTCAAGGAAAAGGACGGTCAACGGTACTTCCGCAAGCATCAGACGGTTGACGAGCGGCCGATGAGGTGCAGTCCGGTGCCGTTCGCGGCACCGTGGGCTGTTCCGCTTTCATGGTACGTTCCTCGGGGGAGAGACGCAGGGCCATTGGTCGCAGCCGTTTGGCGACGGAGGCGGGTCGAACATCCGTACTTCAACACTTTGTGCTCTTTGATTCGCTAACTGACGAGGAGTTTTCACGATGTTGAAACGATCGCATGTTGCTTCGATGGTTCTTGCATTCACCGCCCTGCATTGGATAGGTCACCACAACGTCGCTGCTCAACCTGGGGCAGACGGAAATAAACCGAACATCGTTGTCATTTGGGGTGACGACGTCGGCTTCACCAATCTCAGCATCTATAGTCGCGGCGTGATGGGATATCGCACACCAAACATCGATCGCATTGCGAAAGAAGGTGTGTTGTTCACCGACCACTACGCACATCCCTCCTGTACCGCTGGTCGGTCGGCGTTCGTCACCGGGATGTATCCGATCCGCACGGGCTTAACGGCGGTGGGCATGGTCGGAGGACCGGTGGGCATGCAGCCTCAGGACGCCACGCTCGCCGAGGTGCTCAAGACGCGAGGCTACGCCACTGGACAGTTTGGCAAGAACCACCTGGGCGATCGGAACGAGCATCTGCCGACCATCCACGGATTCGACGAGTTCTTCGGCAATCTCTACCACCTGAACACCGAGGAGGAGCCGGAAGACGAGGATTACCCCGCCGATCCGGAATTCAAGAAACGGCACGGGCCACGGGGAGTGCTCCACACCTGGGCAACCGATACGGCGGACGAAACTGTCGATCCTCGATTCGGAAAGATCGGCAAGCAGCGGATCGTGGACACGGGGCCGCTCACCCGCAAGCGGATGGAGACCGTCGACGAGGAACTCGTGAACGAAGGCACGTTGTTCATGAAGAAGGCTCAGGCGGCACGCAAGCCGTTCTTCGTGTGGTTCGCGACCACACGCATGCACACCTTCACTCGCGTGCCCGAGCGATATCGCGACGAGGTGAAGCAGCACACGAGCTACCACGATGCCTACGGTGCGGGTGTGATCCAGCACGACGAACATGTGGGCATGATTCTCAAACAACTTGACGAAATGGGCATCGCTGACAACACCATCGTGATCTACTCGACGGACAATGGCGTCGAGCACTCCACGTATCCGCACGGCGGCACAACACCGTTTCGCTCGGAAAAGATGACGACGTGGGAAGGCGGGGTGCGGGTTCCGATGCTGGTCCGCTGGCCGGGCAGGATTCCCGCGGGATCAGAACTCAACGGCATCCAGAGCCATGAGGACGTATTCACGACGTTGTCGGCCGCCGCCGGTGTTCCCGATATCCGCGAGCGGATTGGTCGAGGTGACAAGCTCGGCACCGACGTGGAACACAAAAACCACATCGACGGCGTCAATAATCTTGGCTATTGGACCGGCGCAGCGAAAGAATCAGCGCGGGACGAGTACATCTATTACGCGGAATCCCGGATCCAGGCCATCCGCATGAACCAGTGGAAGGCTCACTTTTTGACTCGGGACGGCTATTACGGCACGACAACCAAGCCCGACCTTGCCTGGCTGTTCAACGTCCGGCAGGACCCCTACGAAAGCTACGATCAGGCCCCGGGGCCTCGGGCGACTCTCACCCAACAAAAAACCTATCTCTACAACGAGGTGATGGATCGACTGGGACAACACATGGCGACGTTGCAGAAGTATCCGCCGAAACAAAAGGGCTCCAGCCTGAGTGTTGGAGAATGACGCGGGCCGACCGCGGCATTCCTGCACTGCCTTTTGCGGCCTCCTGCGGACTAACGACTGCGTCGGATACTGCGTCGCTCTCGGGTGGAATCACCGAAATTCTCGCAGCAACACGCGATTGTGCGTGATCCTACTCGGGGAGCTTTTCTTGGCAGCGTGCCGCACCCGGCTCGCATGGGGCCGCACCAAGCAGCGTTCATCAAGCGTTACCGGCAGCATCATCCGGCAACAAAGGCTCGATCGCCGCCAGGATCGCTCGTGCCTTCTCAATGGCCTTCGTCGCACTCGCCAGCGACGCCTCGGCGACGCCGCCGTAGTCAGCCGTTTCGCGAAGATCGAGGAGGAAGTCGTAGTCTCGCCCCAAATCTGCCGGCAGGAGCCCGGCCTGAATGAGGTCCCGATGCAGAGCCGCCCTCACGGCAGTGTGCTTCGTGAACTCCATGCCGCGTCCCGCGAGCACGGCGGTCACGCCGTGGAAGGCGGCGTAGTAGGCCCTCGACGCCGATGAATCAGGGTCGGTCGCGAGAATCGCCTGAGCTGCCGCAAGGGACCGCGCCGCCTTCGTCCACTGGCTGCGAATGAAATCCTTCATGCCGCAACGCCCGAACGTCGCACCTCGCGAAGCAGCGGGCTGTCGCCATGCTCATACTCCTCGCGTGTCAGCGGCTTCACACTCACGCGGCGACCGAGTCGCAGGGCAACCGGATACACCGCGGCCAGACCCCGCTCCAACTCGTCGCCATAGTCGCCGGACTGCGTTTGAAGTACTGCCAACACGTCGATGTCACTGTCCGGCTTGGCCTCGCCTCGAGCCTCGGATCCGAACAGCACCACGGCGTGCAGCCGATGGCCGTAGGCTGATGTCAGCCGTTCCTTGAGTTCGTCGAGCAGGCGGGACGCGATCACGGCGGGTTCCTTGGCTACCGAGTAACGTCCTCATTCTACCGCGAGCCGGAGCGTCCTCCTGCGACCTCCTGCGGACTGAAAAGTGAGTCGCTTTTTGAGTCACTTTCCTGCCGACCCCCGTGTTTTCACGGAGAATACGGCAGTTGTTACGAATCCTACTCGGGGAGCTTTGGCCTCTTTCGCAGGAGGCCGCAACAGGCCGGCCATGAAGCCTCGCAGAGCAGTTCGCGATCGCCGGGCGCCAACCCACGAACGTCTCAGGCGACTCGCGCCAAGGGCACATGCGGATACGAAAGGATGCGCTGATCCATCGTCACAAGCCCGCTGCCGTGATGTCGCGCCGTGGCAACGATGATCTGATCGGCCGGGTCGCTGTGAAAAGCCCCAGGCAGGCTGCACGCGTCGGCGGCGATGTCCGGCGTGAGTTCAAGAAGTCTGACTCCGGGATAGGCGAGCGCCGCATGGAGCCATTGATCGGTGGACATGGGGAGCCGGAGGCGCCCACGCTCCACCAGTTTCGCAACTTCCCAGCAGGAGATCGCGCTGACGCCGATGTGCCGCGTTTCGTGCTGGGAAATGAACGACTTGGCCTTCGTCGACAGCCGATCATCCTGGTGCACCCACCAGACCCACACGTGCGTGTCGAGAACGATCACCTTGCAGCTTCCCAGTCACCTTCCGCGACGCTCTCGAAGGGGCCGTTGTACTCCACCTTCGTTCCGCTGAGCGGATACCGGGGCGCACCGTCTGCATGTGGAGCAGCGATCGGGCTGATCGTGACGTCCACCCGTTGGCCAGGCTCGTATGGCAGCTGGTCGAGGGTGACAGAGCCATGTGCTCCGACTGTCACCTGAACATGAACATGCTTCTCTGGGTGATTCATGGGTTGGTCACCTCATCATGGGACACCGCGAACGCGTTCAAGTATACGGTGGCACGCCAAAGGCAGCACCGCGAACTGATGGGGCATCCGGAGGCACCGTCCCCTGCCGTCGCCCTCTTGGCCGGCCACTCAGCGACCACCAAAGAGGTCGCGACGGCAGCGGGCTCGCCTGTTATCCCCGTGCCTGTCCACCCAGGACGCGGGCCGGCGCTACCTCTCGCGGCTCCGAGCGTGCGGACTCATGCGGGTTCCTGCGAACGTCCAGGCTCGTCCGAGTGAGTCGTTTTTTGAGTCGCTCCCTCGCGGAACCCTCGCCCTTCCCGTCACAAACGGCGGTTGTGACGAATCCTATTCGGGGAGCTTTTTGCGAACCGGTGAGTCCAGAAGGGACGGGTGGTTGGTAGGATCATGGCAGGAGACTTTGCCATGACCACCGTGACGCTCAAAGAAGCCCAGTCTGGCCTGGCCGACATCATCCATCGCCTAACGCCTGGGGATGAGGTCGTGATCACCGAAAACGACCAGCCAGTGGCTCGGCTCGTTCCGACACCGCCGATTCCCAAGAAGGCTCACCGCCAACTGGGAACCATGAAGGGAACCGTCCTGTACATGGCTCCCGACTTTGATGCTCGGATGGAGGACTTCACGGAGTACATGGAATGAGGCATCTTCTGGATGCCCACACCTTGATCTGGGCGTTGGACGACCCGAGTAGGCTCGGTGCCAGTGCCAGAGCCATCCTTGAAAACCCCGCCATTGAATTGACGGTAAGCGTCGGGACGATCTGGGAACTCTCCATCAAGACAAGCCTCAAGAAACTTTCGCTGTCTCTGCCGTATCGCCAATGGGTGGAGCGGGCGTTGGCTGACCTCGGCATCACAGTGTCCCCAATCACGTTGGAGTTCACCGAACGGCAGACGGCTTTGCCATTCCACCACAGAGATCCTTTTGACAGACTCCTCGTGGCTCAATGCCTGGTTGAGACCATTCCAATCGTCAGTGCCGATACGGTGTTTGACCAGTACGGGGTCACCCGACTCTGGGATTGACCTCCTGCTTTTCCCAACGATTCGCTGACGGGGTCTCCCTTGGTGTCTGGTGGGAGCGTGGCGAAAGCCCGTGCGACTCCGTGCGGCCTCCTGCGGACTTCCCGACCCTGCCGAGTGAGTCGCTTTTTGAGTCGCTCCCTCGCAGAACCCTCGCCATTCCCGTCGCAAACTACGGCTGTGACGAATCCTACTCGGGGAGCTTTCTCCGCAAGAAGCCGCACGAAGAGGCAGGCTGGGGTGAGGACGGCGTCACTCGTCCATCGTCACGCCGATCTTCACTCGGACCTGCCAGTGGGCGATCTTGCCATTCTCTATGTGGCCTCGGGTTTCCATCACCTCGAACCACCGCATCTTGCTCTCGTTGATTTCCGCCTTGGCGATGGCGTTCTGAACTGCCGCCTCAATACCCGTATGCGAAGAGCCGACCAACTCGATCATCTTGTAGGTGTGTTCGCTCATTGCTGACTCCTGGCAACAAGGGGAAAGGCGTCAGGGTTGCGAATCGATTCGACTGATACATCGATATCGAGCAGCGGCCAGTACAGATGGTCGGCGGTCTGACGCTCAATGACCGAAATCTTCTCAATACTGGCTTCACGAAACCATGGGAAGTGTTCGAAGGGCAAGAACAACTCCTCATCCCCAACTAGCAGCCACAGGCCGTGCCTGGAAACGTTCGTGACTTCAACCGGGAAAGTGCTTGTTCCAGGCATCGATGATCTCCTGCAGATGGTCTTCAACCAGTTGCTGTGCCTCGCAAATAACGTGCTTCGCCAAGCCCGTCTGGGTGGCTAGTTCTACTTCTGGGTCGAGCCAGAACTTGGCCTCTCCGTCTGGGTGAGCTACATGAACGTGCATCCTCGTTTCTTCTCGTGAGAAGAAAAAGAACCGAAATGGTCCTTCTCTAAAGACTGTTGGTGTCATGCAAGCGTTCCGTCGTGCCGCTGGACCGAATTCTAATCGAGTCTCGTAGACTGGTCGATTCGCTCTCCCTCAACCGTCCAAGGAATGGCCCCATGGCTTTTTCAGCAAAAATCGTTGGCGATGAGTTGGTTCTCAGGATTCCCCTAAATTCCAAGCCGGAACGGTCGTCCAGCGGCAAAACGCTAGTGGTCGCCTCGACCTACGGAAACAAAGAAACCGACTGCGTGGTGGACGGCAAGAAGGTGATCGTGGGCGTCAACGCCTACATCCCGAAGAAGTAGGGGGCCGGAGACAGGGGGCGGCTGGTGGCGTACTGAAAGGGCAGTTTGTCCCAGTCACTTGCCCCGAACCGCCGCCGTCCGCTCCGCGGGGCCTATGGCGGTGGTGTGCGCTCACCCTACTCGGGGAGCTTTCCCGTTCACCGCATTGGATTGAACGGCGTCAACCCAGCTCGCTCTTCCTCCCAACGGCGGCGGTGCCGCATCCGTCATGCCGAGAGGCGGCGAATGTCCTCTGGCTTGAGCGTAACAACGTCCACGCTCTTGCCATCGCCAGCGACGAACTCGACTTCGTAGGTCTGGCGATTGCCGGACCACGAGGAATCAGTCACGCCCCGGTGGCAACTGGAAGCGTCCCGCCACCACGCCCTCGACTGTGAGATCCTCATCGAGCGACTCCCAACGCAGCGCTGTGCCACCGACCTCCAGCCGAACCTCGGCCAACTGCGGTTCACTGGCATCACGCAGACGGCGGAATCGATTCGCAGGGAATCCCACAATCCGCTGGTCCGTCAACTCGACAAAGACCGTTCGCCCCTCAGTCCACGCTCTCGTCGCTACGGCTTCGGTTTCCTGGTGGGTGATGCTCATCGTATTTCTCCAACAAGAGATCGACGTGTTCAAAGACCAGTCGCTCCATTTCCCTCACGACATGAGGGGGAACGCCGCGATTCCTACTAAGGCCCACTGGATCGAGCCAGAATTTGCATTCACCCTCCGCACACCGAACGTGGATGTGGGGAGGCTCTGTGCCCTCGTCGGAGTAAAAGTGAAACCGAAATCTGCCTACTCGGAGTACCGTTGGCATCCGTTCAAGGTATTGCCGCTCGGACACGCAGGCAAGTTCTGTTCTGGTCGGGGTGGTGACGTCACCGCCATTACGGTTCGGCAACGTCCCCACCACGTCCTGTCAGCCCCTGCCACATCTACGCTACGTCGCTTTTTACGTCACCTTTTGGCGGGATCGCTGTATCTGCGGCTGAAATCGGCGCGATCGAGCGTCAGAAGAACATCCGCCGATGCCAAGGCGCTGAAAAGAATCGGTCTGTCCTTCTCTACGGGAAACACAGCGGGCTTGTCGATCGTCAAGACATCATCGACGACTACGAGTTGGCTCCGAAGCCTCAGCTACATGGCGGTGATCGGTGGCGGGAACGTCGCGAGATTGCGGACTGTCTCCGCAACGGCATAGGGCGTCGTCACCAGCCCCCAATCATGCACTGCTGCGAGGCGGAACACCGCGCGGGACGCGCCTTCGGCAGACGCAGCCCCGGCGATCATGACACTTGAATCCAGAAACAGCCTCACAGCTGCTCCCGCAGACGGCGCATGTCCGCCTCATCTTCAGCGATCCAACCTGCCATCTCATCTGCTGTAAACACGCGAGGCTCCGGCAGCGCCGCACCTTCGGCTCGCAGCCGCGAAGCCAGGAAGAGCATTAACTCTTGCTTCTCTGCGGGCGAGAGCGAAACGGCTGCGGCTTCGATGTCAGCGAGCGTGACCATACGCACAAGCGTACATGTATCGAAGGCAGTCCGCAAAGCCGAGCGCAACGAGTTTCGTCACGACTTCCGCCGGCTTGAGGATCGGGAGTTTGCGCTTGGCCACCGCTCAGCCCACCTGAACCGTCTGTGTTCCGATGAACTCTGATTCCAGGGCGGGCTCTCCATCCTGAAGCAGCATTTCGATGACTTCGGCGAGGTTCACATTGAGTTCGTCGATCGTCTCCCCCTGCGAATGCGCGCCCGGCAGTCCAGGAACATATCCGACATAGAGTCCCGTATCGGGGCACCGCTCAATGATGGCCGTATAAGATCGCATGCTCGCTCCGTCTCTTCGCGTGCTCTCCTGACATCATACACCAGCCCAACGCGGCACACCGCCGGACCATCCCCGGACAATCCTACGCCTTCTCCGACTTCCTGCGAACTTCCGGCTACGTCGGATTCTGCGTCGCTGTGCCTCGGCAACCCTCGCTTTCCCTCCGGAAAACGCACGGGTGCGTGATCCTACTCGGGGAGCTTTCTTCGAAGCATGCCTCTCGGGCTCGCATCGAGCCGCACCCAGCATCGTCGATCAAGCGTTACCGGCAGCGTTGTCCGGCGCTGATCACTGGCTGGTTATGCGCAGGGCGTGCAGTCACCGCTGACCGTAACGCCCCTCCAGAATTCCCGTAAACGACAGGTCTTCATCGAGCGTCGGCCAGTGCAGACCAAATGGAGAGATTTCGATACGGCCCACATCTTCCTCGGCAGCGGATTCCAACCGCGGGTTGCCCTTGGTGGGGAAACTCACCTCATGGCCGCTGGCGAATCTGACAAAGATCTTTCCTCGCTCATGCCATGCCTTCAGGGCACGGTCAGCCAAGGTGCTCGGCCCATTTTTGTTTGATGAGTTCGAGGTTGTCATCGATGAGGTCCTCCGCTCGCGAGAGCTCTCTGACATTGAATCCGACTGATTCACGCAGTTCTACTTCCGGCTCGACAACGAACACTGCTTCACCACCGCCCCGGCGAACATGGACGTGGATGGGGGCATGGTTATTGCTGTAGAAGAAAAACGAGTAGCCATCTTGTTTTCGAAAATCTTCGGCACCATCCAAGTGTACCTGACTGCCGTCTCTGAGCCCGTTTCCGTCGTGGCATGATCGCTGGGCAGGTGCCGGGGCGGAGGTTCGTCTGCCGCGGCCCTTTGCCGAATACCGCTTGGGGGGCCCTGTGCGACCTCATGCGTCCTCCTGCGGATTGGAAAGTGAGTCGTTCGCAGGGTGTCGCGACCAATTGCCAGGCATGCGTCGATGCGAGGCGGAACACCGCCTGGGAAGTTCCGACGGCGTCGGATTCCGCGTCGCCTCGATGCTGCAAACAATTCCGGGATCTTCGGGTGGGAGCGGCCATCAACGGCCATGGCCGCCTGGCCACGGCACCCCGCGAGGCTCACGGGACGCCGAACTCGGCTTCAGCGCGTGATTCGCCGGCGGACCACGGCGACCACATCACGAACAGTCACGCACCGCGCCGCCTCAACGTCGGGAATCGTGATAGCAAACCGCCGCTCGAGGTCCATGATGACGGTCATGTGAAGCAAGGAATCGGCACCAAGGTCGTCGGTGATCGATGCCGCCGGCAACACCTGGTCAAGGGGCATGCGTAGCGACTTCGCAATGACATCGCGGATCACCGCGTCGAGATCGGCATCCATCATGCTCGTGCTGTCAGGTGTCATGTTCGTCGGCTCACGGTTTGAGGGCTTGGCCAGCCTCACGAGAGGCTGAAGTGCCTCCGGACTTGCTTCGCGCGCTCGTTAGGCGACAGAGAGAAGGTGTCCAGTGTGTCGGGGCTCGCATGCATGAACTCCAGAAGCAGGCTTGTTCTGCCCACGACCGAGGCCGGATTCCCCATCACGACTGCGTTGTCGGGTATCGTTCCCCGCACGACCGAACCGGCTCCGACAACGCAGTTCGTCCCGATCCGTGCGCCGGGCAGGATGATGCAGCCGTGGCCGATGAAGGTATCGTCGCCGACGATGATCCGACCGAAGTGCTGGGCATCAGGACGCCGGCGACGGAGAAGCCATGCGGCGCCGTCGTGTGTCAGGAAAATCGTGCCCCCGGCCACGGCCACGCGATCGCCGATCTCGACGAGATAGGGCTCGAGCGAGAATTGCTCCGTGAAGATGACGCACTCTTCTCCAATCGTTACGCCACGGGCACGCAGACGATCGATCAGTGCCTCGTTGCGGACCTGCCACCCCGCGGCCGCAGCCGACCGGTGGCGATGTCGACGAAGCAGGAGATCGATGAGCCTTTTCAGCATGGAGACACCTCTGCGGAGGCTACTGAATCGGGCTGGTACGGCGACAGGCCGATTCCGGCCAACGGCTCGACCGGGGTTGTCGTGCGAGACGAACCTCGCTCCGCGGTCGCTTGGTCCAGCAAATCCAACCCGCTCACCATCACGGAGTGAGCGCATATATGCCTGCACGCGTCAGGAAATTCGTCCGGCCGGCATTCGAGCGGGGTGCCGTGGGTGGTGGGTTCGACCCCTTTCCATTTTTTGTACCAGTGCTCATGAGCGAGTAGGGGATCGGTCCGCGTGGTGTGTCGGAGGGAGGGGCGCAGCCGCGACCGAGAATTCTTCGCGATCCCGACGGCGACGACACGGTATAAGAAACTCTTACCTCGGTCTCCGGCGAGCAGTCGATGACAGACACCGCACACGTCCCGCCGTCGCTTTCGACCGTCCCGCTCGTCGGCGTGGCGGTCAACGCCGCCCTCGCTTCGATCAAGATTCTCGCCGGGTTCTTCGGCAACTCCTATGCCCTCATTGCCGACGGCATCGAGTCGACCTCGGATATCGTGACCTCGCTCGTCGTCTGGGGCGGCTTGCGAGTGAGCGTGGCGCCGGCCGACGAACGGCATCCCTACGGCTACGGCAAGGCCGAAGCTCTGTCGGGGATCGTCGCTTCGCTCGCCCTGCTCGCCGCGGCGGGCATGATCGCCTATCAGAGCGTTCGCGAGATCCGCACGCCTCATCACCTTCCCCACTGGTCCACGCTGCTCGTGCTGGTGCTGGTGGTGGCCACGAAAATGGTCCTCGCCCGGTGGATGGCTGGTATTGGCGAGGAAGCCGAGAGCACCTCCCTCCAGGCCGACGCGTGGCATCACTGGGCCGACGCCCTGACATCCGTGGCGGCATTCATCGGCATCACGATCGGTTTGATCGGCGGCCCTGGCTATGAACCCGCCGACGATTGGGCGGCCCTGCTGGCCTGCGTGGTGATCGTCTTCAGCGGCGTGAATCTGCTCCGGATGGCAGTTCGGGAGCTTCTCGACGCAGCCCCGGCGAAGGAGTTCGAGCAAAAGGTCCGAGATCTCGCCTCAGGAGTCGATGGCGTCCGGTCCCTGGACAAGTGCCGGATCCGCAAGAGCGGCACCAGGTATTTCGTGGAACTGCACGTCGAGGTGGATGGACAGGCCACCGTCCAAGAGGGCCACGACATCGGCGGCAAGGTCCGCAGCGTTCTGAAAAACTCGCCGCTGAGGATTGCCGACGCCTTCATCCACATCGAGCCCGCCCGCTTCAGGCATGCGCCCTGATCGTCGGCCGGATGGCCGTACAACTCCTGCATGCCGACCACCGCCGCCAGATACTCGTTGAAGTGCGCGTCCATGACGTAACCCTCCTTGGTTACGAACTCTACGCACCCAGCATCGAGGAGGTTCATCACCACCCAGCTTGCCGGGCCTACCCCGCCTGCCGGAGCTGTGGCATTGCGTGTGGAGCCGCGTTGAGACGGAAGATGAGCAGCGGCACTTCCATCACCTTCTCGTGATGAAAGGCGTGGCCGTAGAGCCCTTCTTCTCCCAGGCACTCCCCATGGTCGGCGGTCACGACTACGGTCGTCGGTCGGCCGCGGGCGAGAAAACACTCGAGGAGTCGCGTCATCTGCCCGTCGAGATATTCGGCGCAGCGCCGCTGCCGCTGCCAGAGGTAGTGGTCGAGCGACTGCGACGGATCGTGCACGCCCGAGGCGTTGAACAAACGGCCGAGGCTCATGCGGTCGCCGCTCGGGTCCGGCTCGTGCAGCATTCCCTCGTGCCGAAACGGGCTGTGGGTCTCGCCAAAGTTCACGAACGCAAAGCAGGGCCGCCGCCGGCCGCGACGATCGATCTGCTCCGAAAGCATGTCGACCTGATCGCGAGCCCGCGTGCCCGTGACCCGAAACCACTCGAAACCTTCCTGGAGCGGACTCGGTTTTGCAAACCAGTCCATCGCCGCCACGCCGAGCGTCGCGTAGCCGCGACGGCGAAACCCCGTGACGATGCCGCCGCAGCCCTCGGGAAACGTCACCAGCGGTTTGACGGCAAGATTGCGATGGGAAATCCGCCAGAGCTGCTGCACGAAACGATTGTAGAAGGGCAACGGCTCGAAGACGTGGGGGAGAAATCCCGCAAACATCGCCTGGTGGGCCGGCAGCGTGTAGGTGGCCATGGCCCACGCCCGTTGGGCCGCGCCATAGCGGTCGAGCGTCGGCGTGTGTGCGTCGCAGAACACGTCGTAGCGGCACGAGTCCCACGTCACGAGCAGGAAGTCTTCGGCGTCATCGCCCGCCTGCAGGTCCCGGTGTCGCCACTCGTCCCACGCCCGGCCCAGGGCGCTCGTACTCAGCCAGCTCATCGCCCGCCTCCCGTTTGGGTAAGTGGTGCACGACAGAGACCAACGTTGAACAGCGGCCTTCCGTAGATGGCGGCCAAGCCGGTCGACACGACGGGATAGTCGGCGATGCTCCCCGCGGCGAAACCCTCGAGCCTCGTCCAGCCGCGGTCGGCCTTCGGTGCCAGCGGCCACTTCCGCCAGGCGAAGGCCGCCAGCGGATTGGCCAGCATCAGTCCCTGCCGCAGAGCCTGCACCGCGCCGGCACGGGCCTGCAGGGAGTGCGACTCCACCTGCACCCGGATCTCGACGTCGGCGAAGTGCCTCCGCAGCAGGGCGACGAACTCGTCGCGATGCCATTCATGCTCGTGAAATGGATTTCGCGGCCGGCCGGCGACAAAGGGGGGCGTGCTGGCCCGCTCCGGAGTCGAGACGAGGAGGATGCCATCGGCCCCGAGCAACCGGCCGGCCGTGGCGAGAAAGTCCTCCGGCCGCCGCAAGTGCTCGATCACCTCGAAACAGCAGACGACGTCCCACCCGGGCGCGACACCTTCCAAGTGTTCGCAGTCGTCGACGGCAAACGAGATACCGAGCCCGCCAAACCGCTGCCGTGCCGCAGCAACGGCGGTAGCATCGACATCGACGCCAACCACCTCGGCAGCGGCACCAGCGCGGAGGAGAGCGGACCCGTAGCCGGCACCGGAACCGGCGTCGAGCACGCGACGTCCGGCCACCCGCTCCGCCGCCCAGAGATAGCGGGCCATGTGCGGGGCCGCGAGCGCCGGCCACTCAGGAGCGCCGGGCGTCGCGCGTTCCACATTCATGCGGCTGCTCCTGTCCGCCGGGAGCCACGGACCACCGCGGCATCGAGGATGGCGGCGAAGCGTGGCCCCCACGTCGCGACACTCCAGTCGCGCTCGACCCGCCGCCGCCCCTCGCGGCCCATGCGGCGGCGGAGGTCTGGATCGCCGGCAAGCGTCACGACGGCACGCCGCCACGCAGCCGGATCGTTCGCCAGAAACCCGGTCTCGCCGTCCGCGACGAGTTCACGATGGATCCCGACAGCATTGGCGACCACGGGCAGGCCCGCAGCCATGTACTGCAGCACCTTCAGGCCGCACTTCCCCAGACTCCACGGATGATCCGGCAGCCAGGAAACGCCGATGTCGGCGCGGGCGAGCGCGGCGGCCTCGGTCGCGGCGGACCAGCGGGTCTCCCGGAGGCGAACGCCCGCGAGCCGCGGAAACGTGTCGCAGATCACGTCGAGCGTCAGGTTGGGCACGGCCGTGGCCGCCGCCCGCAGGCAGTCGTGGGCCTCGACGAGCGCGGGCAAGGTGCTCTGGCTACCGATCCAGGCGAGGGTCACGCTCCCCGGCGCACGGTCGTGATCGGCGAGTGGACAGCGGTTGGGATCGACGCATGTCGGCATGCGGTGCACCTTTGCCGCGTCGACAGAGCGGGTCGCCTGATCGTGGAGATGGGTCGAGCCCGCGAGGCACAGATCAGCAGTTCGTAGCATGCCCCGAAACCGGCCGCGCCTTACCGAATCGTCGGCCGATTGCCCGCGGTTGCTGTCCTTGAGATAAATCGCGTCATCGAAGTCGTACACCAGCACCTTCGCGGCCCGGCGGACCAGCCACCGCTTGGGTCCGCTGAGCAGCCGCCGTTGCACGACCACCGCGTCGGCGGCGGCCATCTCGACCAAGGCTGCGGAGACGCCGCGGAGGCCGTGCGGCCGGGGGAGCAGGTCGAGCCGCCAGCCGACCGCCGCGAGTGAATCGCGAAACGCTGCCAGCCGGTAGCGGTAGCAGACGAAGTCGGCCCCCTCGGTGAACGCGAGCAGACGCTTCACGGACACGAACCTCGACAGGGATACGGTCGCGGGCTCGAACAGCCCTCACGAGGGTGGCATCGGCCACGCCGCTTCGACACGATCACTCAAACCCCGCACCGTTTCCCCAAGGCCCGCACTTCCGCAGTCGCCTGCGATCCGGTGGGTGCCGGGGAAACCTGCGTACTCTGCGTCCTGAGGGTAGGCGAGGACGGCCGGGCTCGCGGTAACGCGTCGCCGGAACCATCCATCGGGCTGCTTCACGGACAGCCGAACGACTGATGTATGCAGCAACTCCAGTTCCGCGACATCGCCGGTGCCCAGCGGCCGCCGCGAATCGCGCTCGTCATCGAACGCTTCGATGCCCGTCGGGGCGGCGCGGAGTCGTACACCCGCGATCTGGCCACCTGGCTGGCGGCCGCGGGAGCCGACGTGCACGTGCTGGCCCGCCACATCGGCGACGCGGAATGTGCCCTGCCGCTGTCGCTGCACTGTCTCGGCCCGACGACGGGTTCGGGGACCTTCGCGCAGTCCGCCCGCGAACGGCTCACCGCCCTGAGGCCCGACATCAGTCACGACATGGGCGCGGCCGTCGCCTGCGACATCGTCCAGTCACACGTCGGCTCGCCGACGGCCTGTCAGCGGGCGGCTGACATGGCCTATCCGCCGGCGTTCCGCCTCCTCCGCCGGGTCGTGCAGGAGTTTCCGCGGCGCCGCCGGATTCGCATCAGCGCTGCCCGGCAGTTCGCCGCACCGTCGGCGGTGTTTCTCGCCGTCTCGCAGCGGGTCGCCCACGACCTGGTGCATCTCCATGACGTGCCTGCCGAGCGGATTCGCGTGGTGCACAACGGAGTCGATACGGAGCGGTTTCATCCGCAACGGCATCGCGACGCCGGGGCTCTGATTCGCAGGCGGCACGGCATCGGCCCTGACGAGCTGCTCGTGATTGCCGTCGCGAACAATCATCGGCTCAAGGGGATCCACGTGCTCGCCCACGCGATCCGGCAGCTGCGTGGCGCAGGAGTGCCGATCAAGGCGCTCGTGTGTGGCAGGGCTCGTGCCGGTCGGCCGGACCGGGACGAGGGCGTCATCTACGCGGGACATGTCACCGACACCGCGGCCCACTACGCAGCGGCCGACATCGCAGCCCAGCCATCGTTCTACGACGCCTGCAGCCTCACCACGCTCGAGTCGCTCGCCAGCGGACTGCCCGTGATCACGACGCGTGCCAACGGCGCCGGAGAACTGATCACCCACGGCGTCGACGGCCTCGTGCTCGCCGACGCCCGCGATGCGCGGCCGCTCGCCGCGGCGCTCGGCCGGCTGGCAGCCGACCGGTGGCAGCGCGGGCAACTCGCTCGCGCCGGCCGCGCGCTTGCGTGTGCGCATTCCGCCGAGCGGGCATTTGGGGGGGTCGTGGCGGCCTACGCCGAAGTAGCCGCGGCTCGGGGCGAGCGGCTCGTGCATGAGCCGGCCATTGGCCCCGGACACCGCATCGCTGCCTGATCGCCGCCCGGGATCTGCGGGCGTGAGGAGAAGACTTGCATGAATCCCCTGCTCAACGCCCTGTTGCTCGCCGCCGCCGGTGCGGTCGGCACGCTGGTGCGGGCGGGCTGCACCACACTCGCCGGCCGGCTCGTCGGCGCTGCGTTTCCCTGGGGCACGCTGGCGGTGAACCTTGTCGGCTCATTCGCCTTCGGGGCGATCGTCGCCCTCGCCAAGGCCCGGGCCCTCTCGACGGAGCAGGAGGTCGTGCTCCTCGTGGGCCTGCTCGGCGGCTTCACGACCTACGCCAGTTTCGCCTTTCAGGCGACGGAGATGCTCGCCTCGGGACGCATCGCTTCGGCCATCGCGTATGTCGTCGCGACCAACACGCTGGGGGTGGCCGCGGTCTGGGCTGGCCTGCGCACCTTCCGCTGACACGCATCCGCCTCCGGCGCTGCGGTCGAGGCGAAATGGGTCAGTCGGTCGTCCAGCGACACTCGTAGACTGTGCCCTCGTGCGGCCGGATCACCGACCAGCCGATCAACTGGCCGTAGGGATGGTCGATCGTGTATCGCGCCGTGAGCGGCTCCGCAGCGTCGGGGCTGCCGCGGGGATAGCGGACGAGTTCGTACCGCCGGTAGGGATGGTCCTCGGGAAAGAGGAGCCAGACGGTGAGCAGCTCGGAGTCGAACTGCATCACCAGCGGCATTCGACCGGGCGGCAGCGCCGCGAATCGGAACACGCCCGTGATCTCGAGCGGGATCGGCTCGCCGAGCGGCGCCTGCGAGAGATCGACGTGAAACTCGTAGTGCGTGATCTCCTTGCCCTCGGCGTCTCGCTCACTCACCCGCTTGGCCTTCGCCATGTATCGGTTTTTCGGCTGGCGGTATTCGACGTCGGCGACAGCAAGCGCCGTGCGGAACACGACGCCCTTTTTCCGGCGGGCCTCGTCGGTCACCCGCAGCATGAGCCGGTCCCGCATGTGCACGCGACCGCCGAGATCTGGCCGCAGGCTCCCGGCGAAGGCGGTCCGCAGGTCGTTGATGCGGCTGTAGGAGAGGATTTCGAGCCCCGCGTAGTCGTCGATCGTCGGCGTCTGGGTGTCGGTGATCTCGAGCTTCTGCCAGCCGTCCAGCGGATCGCTCTCGACGAGATCGAGCACGAGACGGATATCGGGATCGCCCTTGGCGATCGAGTTGATCACGCTCGTGAGCATCGCCGCGTGATGGTGCAGCCGATAAAACCGCATCGGCAGGTAGACCAGCAGCAGAAAGCCGAGCGCCAGGTAGACGTAGGTCGGCCAGTCCTGCCAGTCGAGGAGGGTGGACCAAACCTTGCGGCTGCTCGACCGCCGGAGCTGCTCCGCAAGCCGCGCGGGCGAACTCGTCGCCACCGTTCGCGCGGTGCCCGTCGCCTGGCCGAGGGGAGCGGCCTGCGTCGCCGCCGCGACGACCGAGTGACGCCCCGGTATCGGCTCCCACGGCTGCCCCTCGTGGACCGGCTTGAGCGCCTTGTCGGCGATCCGCCGGTGCGTGCTGCGGGCCACCTCGTAGCCATGGGCGACCAGCGCATTGGCCTCGAGGTCGCTGAACCGGTCGAGGTCGGTGCGAATGCTCGACACCTCCGCCTGCACGACCGGATGCACCGCCTGCGGATCCTCGTGGGGATCGACAACATGCGTGACGGGCATGAAATAGAAGCCGTTCCGGTCGCCGAAGTTTTCCCGCTCCAGCTGCCAGACGCGATCCCAGAGGATGTCGGTGGCCCGGATCGACTGGGCGATGAAGCCCAAGGGGGCGTTGCCGAGGATCTGAAACGGCTTGCCGGCGTCGCTGACGATCACGCGGTCGTAGGCATGGCCGCGGTGCCGCGTGAGCCAGGCGAAGGCCCGCGTGCCGAGGTTGTCGTAGACGCCGCCGTCGGTGAACGACTCGGTCGGAAACTGCCCTTCATGAACACCCAGATCGTGTGCCGAAATCTCCACCGGCGGAAAGAAGCCCGGAAAAGCCGACGACGCGCTGACCACCTTGGCGATCCGCGCCGTCTGGCCGGCCACGTGGCGGAACGGGTCTGTCTCCCCCTGCTCCCGCTTCTGGATGTGGAGGCCGTCGCGGTTGAACACCGCCATCACGCCATCGGCGACATTGGTGGCGAGGATGTGGAGGGCGGGCTTCTCGGGCAGTTCGAAGAGCCGGCGATCGCCGTAGAGAAACTGGCGGTAATAGGTCTCGAGGATCGCGTTGGGGGTGAGGCCGGGCGCATGCCAGCCGGCGAGTTTGGCCGCCAGCCGCACCGGAAAGAGCAGCGGCAGGCGGCGGACGATCCGGTTGCGGACGTCGTGCTGCACGAACCGCACCACCTCGGAGGCCGCCTCCGCGAACTCCGCATCGCTGCCCGTGTAGCGGTCCCAGTTGAGCAGGAGATGGGCGGCGACGATGCTGCCCCCCGAGACGGCCGCGATGTCGGCGACCAAGGGGAGGGTGCCGTTGTCGCGGAGGTAGCGGATCACGCCCAGGTGATAGAGCGTGGCGCGAAAACCGCCGCCGGAGAGTGCGAGCCCGATGCTGGACATGCGGCGCCGAATCCTTCGTGGGAGTGAATCGAGGAGACATCACTGTCGCCGATCCCGGCAGGAACGGGCAACGCCGGCCTCGGTCGTCGGCGATGGCGGCCGACTGTTGTGATTTTCAGCGGTGTGCCGGCATACTGTCGCCCACCACATTCCTTCCCGTTTCGGAGTCCACGTCCATGGGTATCGTCAAAGAGTTTCGTGATTTCGCCATGCGCGGCAACGTCATCGACCTCGCGGTCGGCGTCGTGATCGGCAGCGCCTTCGGCAAGATCATCAGTTCGCTCGTCGCCAACATCATCATGCCTCCGCTCAACCTGCTGACGAGCAAGTTCGGCGTGAACTTCAACGATCTCGCCTGGCGGGTGCGGATGGAGTCGCCAAAACTCCTCGCTGACGGCACGGCCGAGATGAAGGACGGCAAGCCAGTGATGCTGCTGCAGGACTACCCGATCCTGAACTACGGGCCATTCATCCAGTCGGTGGTCGATTTCCTGCTCGTCGCCGCCGCCATCTTCCTGGTCGTGAAACTGATCAACACGGCCAAGGAGAAGTTCGAGGAAAAGAAGGACGAGACACCGGCCGCCCCGCCGGAGGACGTCGTGCTCCTCCGCGAGATCCGCGACGCCCTCGTCAAACGGTAGGGTACCGATGGGTTTCTGCGACGACTCTTTTCTGCTCTCAACCGACGTCGCGGCGGACCTCTTCCACCGGGTGGCCGCCCGGCGGCCGATCATCGACTACCACTGTCATCTGAGCCCGCAGGACATCGCCGCCGACCGGCGGTTCGAAAACCTCCACGCCGCATGGCTCGAGGGAGACCACTACAAGTGGCGGGCGATGCGGGCCGACGGCGTCCACGAGGACCGGATCACGGGCGCCGCCTCGCCCCGCGAGAAGTTTCAGGCGTGGGCCGAGACGGTGCCCCACACGCTGCGCAATCCGCTCTTCCACTGGACCCATCTCGAACTCCGCCGGCATTTTGGCATCGAGGACCTTCTCGAAGGGACGTCAGCCGAGAAAATCTGGACCGAGGCCAACCGCCAGCTTGCCACCGGGCCGCTCACCGCCCGCGGCATCCTCGACGCGATGCGCGTGGAGCTCGTCGGCACCACCGATGATCCCGCCGACAGCCTCGACGCCCATCATCAGATCGCTCGCTCGGGACTCAAGGTACGGGTGGTGCCCACGTTCCGCCCTGATGCGGCGGGCAAGGTGCGGCAGCCCGACCGGCTCCAGGCCTGGGCCAAGCGGCTCTCCACCGCCGCGGGAATCGCCGCCGACACGCATGCCGGCCTGCTCGCCGCGCTCGCGAAGCGGCACGACGACTTCGCCACCGCCGGCTGCCGCGCGACCGACCATGGGCTCGAATCCCTCGCCGCGGCCGACTGCACCGACACCGAGGCGGCGGCGATCTGGCGTCGGGCCATGGGCGGCACGCCTGCCACCGCAGACGAGGCCGACCGCTTCGCGACCTCGATCGTGCTCCATGTCGCCCGGCTCAACCATCAGAAGGGCTGGGTGACGCAGCTGCACCTCGGTCCCTTTCGGGACCCGAATCCATTGCTCGCCAAGCAGCTGGGCGCCGACGCCGGCTGCGACACGATCGGCGACGCCCGCCAGGGCCCGGGACTCGTTCGCTTCCTCGGCGCGCTGGCGGCTGACAACAGCCTCGGACGCACGATCCTCTACAACATCAACCCCGCCGACAACGCCCTCTTCGCCGCGCTGCCCGGCTCGTTTCAAGACGGCATCGTGCCCGGCAAGATCCAGTGGGGCAGCGGCTGGTGGTTCATGGACCAGGAGCGGGGCATGCGGGACCAGATCAACATGCTCTCCGATCTGGGGCTTTTGTCTCGGTTCGTGGGCATGGTGACCGACTCACGGTCATTCCTCTCCTACCCGCGGCACGAATACTTCCGGCGGATTCTCTGCGACCTCGTCGGCACGGATGTCGCCACCGGCCGACTGCCAGACCGCCGCGACTGGCTCGACTCGCTCGTCGCCGGCGTCTGCGATGGCAACGCCCGCAGCATGTTCAGGGCCGCTGCTCCGGCACGGAATGGCGCGCCGGCCTGATGCCGTCCGGAGCGTCCTCCGGTCGGCCGGCAGGGCCGGCCAACCGGAGGACGATTTCCGGTCACATTCACTCGTAGGCCAGCGGCGCGTCGCCGTCGGCCGGATCGGAGAGCTGCCGCAGCACCTGCACGTCGAGCTTCTCGCTCAGCCAGTGGACGCTGCCGTCGCCGTACCCGGCGAAGCAGCCGTTGCCCGAGTGCATGCTGAACGGCTCGTCGTTGGAGCCGCAGTTGTTTTGGTCCCAACTGCAGTTGACGCCGGTTTTTGCCGCGTTCGTACCACCACCGTAGGTGCTGATCGACCCATCGGTCGCCTTGCCGCCGGGCAGCGGGTTCTTGTTGTTGTTGATGACGGGCTGCGTGCGGGCCGTCGATGTTTCCTCGTTCGGAGGACCGGACACACCGCTGGCATTATCCGAATCCGCCCACCGGTTCGGCACCGTCTTGCTCGAGGGATTGTCCGTGGCTCCCGCTGCCACAAAGAGCGAATCGCCTGAGGCAGCAATCACTTTCGCCGGGCCCGCGCCACCCGAGCGATACCACGCCGTGCCGCTGGCGCCTCCGGCCGAGGTCGTGTCCCGCGTGCCGACGGTCTGGAGCGATCGCCCCGCATCCTCAAAGAAGATCGCGGTGTTGCTCATGCCATCGACGGCGTCCTTCGGCGTCGACGTCTGCAGCACTCGAAGCAGGCCTTCCTTGAACGATCCGCGGCTGGTCGCGGACGTTTCCTTCTGACGCGTCCCGTCCGTCGGACTGAGGTCGGTGTACGAGACGGGCATGTAGTCCGTCTGGCCGTAATACGGGTACTGATTGGGAGACGCGGAACCGGAGGTCTGGGCCCCCGTCGAGAGACCGCCGTATTCGTCCTTCGTGATGCCGTTGGAAGGGCAAAGGAAGGTGTTGACCTTCGTCGCGGCCAGTTGGGAGTTTCCGCCCGGCACGCCGACACCCGCCGTCGTGTCCCAGTAGGCTCGCTTCGTCTGCCACTTCGAGGCGATGCCGTTCTGTTCGATGAACGGCAGAATCTGCACGAAGAACGACTCGATGTTCATGGCTTTGAGGTTGCCGGCCGCGAAGTCGACGCCTTGGCCGCTGGTCGGGAACTTTTTATTGGCTGCCTCGTAGTTGAGCGCGCCAAGAGCCATCTGCTTGACGTTGTTGGAACACTGCGACTTGCGAGCGGCCTCGCGGGCCGTCTGCACCGCGGGCAGAAGGAGGCCGATGAGTGTGCCGATGATGGCGATCACCACGAGCAGTTCGACGAGGGTGAAGCCCCCCCGCGGCGACGAAGACGAACGATTCATAAAATGAAGATCCTTGTTCAGAGATGGATAACAAACCACGCGGGGAAATCTACGGCTAGACGATGAGAGGAACACGAGGACTCGATATGGATTTTGCAAGGATCGTGTGAGGATTTTGTGAGCGGCTGCAAATCCCGCATTTGGCCCCCGGGCTCACAGATTTCACACACGGACGACACGGATTCCAGCGGTATGCTCGCCGATGAAGATCCTGCGGCACTCCGCCCACGACCCGTCCCTGAGGAAAGAACCATGGCTTCCGCCAACCGTGCTCAGAGCGAACTGAACTGGTCGCCCAAGCTGAAGAGCGGCCGCCGCCGCAACGGAGGCGATCTTAGCGGGAGTGCCCAAGCGGCCAGCAAGGCGATGGGCCACATCAAGGACATCGAACTCCGCAAGCAGAGCGGGCAGGACATCGACGACTCGTACCTCGAGAAGGTGAGCCAAACGCTCAGCTCGAAGGCCGCCAAGCGGGGCCCTGCCCCGGTGGCACAAACGCGGGGCGTGTTGCCCAAGGGCTGGCCGATCGCCATCGGGCTTCTCGTGGCAGGCTGCTGCGGCTACTGTGCCCTGTCGATCATCGGGAGTCGCGTCCACAGCGTTTCCGGCACGCTGCTGCTGACCCGGAAACCGATCGCCGGGGCCGCGGTCGTCTTCCATCCCACTCGATCCGGCGGCGAACCCGCGCGGACCACCACGGCCCCCGACGGCTCCTTCCGAATCGACGGACTTTCGTCCGATGCTTACAAGGTCACGGTCGAGCCGGGCGACGGCGGCACGGCGTTCATTCCTCCCGCTTACCGCAACGCGACGACGACCCCGTTCACGCTCAACGTGTACAAAGACTTGGAAAAGCTGCGGATGTACGCACTCAACACGCCGCCGCGGAAGGCAGCGGTCAGTGCGGTCGACTGACCGCGAACCGCACGCGGACGTCGGGGTGCGTCGTGTAGAGCCGATGCCGCTCGCCATCGAAGACGAGCGTGCCGCTCGACCGCTTCGGATCGGCTGGGTCGGCCGGCAGGATCGGATTACCCGCGTACTTCGTCCAGTGGACGAGGTCGTCGCTGACCGCGATGCAGGTCTGCCAGCGGCGCCGGTCTGGATCGGGACTCGCGTGGTAATAGGCGTAGGAACGGCCCCGGAACCGCACGATCTGATCGACGGCGATCCCGTGCGCGTCGTAGGGTTCGGGACCACAGGCGAGCACGGGGTCGTCGCTGACGTTGGTGAACGTGCGCAGGTCGCGGGACGTGGCCAGCCAGACGCCGTCGTCATGACGCTCGTAGAAGAGATGCCACACGCCCTTCTCGAGCCAGGCCGTGGGTGTGCCCCGTGGGCCTGCCGGAATCGGCGATCCTGAGACCAGGCGGATGTCCAGGGCACCGCACGACCGCCAGTCCATGCCGTTATGTGACACGAGCAAGTGGGCGACGTCGTGCTCCCCCTCGGCGAACATCCGCAGCACGTCGGCCGAGCGGCAGCGGGTCTTCACGACGCACACATCCTCGACCCAGCGATCGGCCAGCAGCGGCCCTGGTGACGACCGCGTCCAGTTGAGGCCGTCGGGGCTCGTGGCGTGGCCGAGCCGGCGGACGGGATCGCGGTCGGTGTTCGAGCCTGTGTACCAGAGGTGCCAAGAGCCGCCGCGCCGCATGATCCAGCCCCGCTCGCGGAGGTCGCGGTCCCATGCGTCGGGGCCGCCTCCGGCGAAGAGCGGCGTCGCCGACGCTGGACCGAAGTCGACGAGTTCCGAGGGGAACGCCACTTCTCCGGCCGCCGAGGGCGTGAACAGCGTGAACAGCGTGAGGAGGGCGAGGCCGGCGAGGAGGCGGGCGAATGTCGTCATGGCGGCATCATACGATCCTCTGCAGGTACGATTGGATTTAGCAGCAGCCCTCGATGCCTGCCCTCCGACCCCACGCCGAACGTCGCATGTCACTTTCCCCCCGTGGCCGATCGCTGTTTGGGCAGCTCGTCCTGCCCGTCGTGGGGCTCGTGCTCGCGGCGGTGCTCGGCAACGTCGCCTTCTCGGCCTGGCTGGCGGTGCGGAGATCGTTCGCCGCCGCCCGCGCGGGCCATGAACGGGTTGTCGCGGCCCTGGAGGGCTCGCGGATTTCCCTCTCACCGCAGGTACTCGACGCCCTGCACTGCCTGACCGGCAGCCACTTCGTCGTCTGGAACACAGACGCTGCCGCTGCCGGGGCATCGACCCTGAGTCCCTCCGCGCTCGACGACGTCGCGACGGCCGTGCGCAGTTCAGGAACGGGCGCCGTCGTCACGATCGACGGGCGGCGGCATTCCATCGGCGAGGCGTGGGCGGCAGGCGTCCGTCCCGAGCGGGTGTTCGTGCTCTCGCCCATGCAGGGGCTCGTCGAAGCCTCCTTGGCCGCGGCCTGGCCGGTGCTCGCCGTCGCCGCCATGACCCTCGCGGTGCTCGTACCCCTGGGTCTCGCGACCACCGGCCGCCTCGCCCGCCGCATCTCCGCAGTCGAGCGGCATGTCGAGCGGATTTCCCGGGGCGAGTTCGGCACGGTGCTGGAGGACTCCGCCGCCACCCCGGCGGGCTCCCCCGAAGACGAGGTCGGGCGGCTCGTCGCCGGCGTCAACCGCATGAGCGGCGAACTCGACAGCCTGCGAAACACGGTCGTGGCCGGCGAACGGCAGCGGCTTCTCGGCCAGCTGGCTGCCGGCTTCGCGCACGAACTCCGCAACGCCATCACCGGCGCCCGGCTCGCCATCGACCTGCATCGCCGTCGCTGCCACTCCGGCACGGCCGGCGACACCGTCGACGAGAGTCTTGCCGTGGCCTGCCGCCAACTCGACATCGTCGAGGAGGAGGTCCGCGGGCTGCTCGCGCTCGGCACGCCTTCCCACACGGCGGCGACAACGGTCAATCTCGACGCCCTCGTCGGCGAGGTCCGCGACCTGACCGCGCCGCGGTGCGAGCATGCGGGCGTGCGGCTCGAATGCGGGCCGGCCGTCGCCGCCACCGTCATTGGGCGGCACGATGCCCTCCGCGCGGCGGTCGTCAATCTGGCCCTCAACGCCATCGACGCTGCGGGCCGCGGGGGCCGAGTCAGCCTCCGCGGCGAGGCGGACGAAAAGGGCATCCGGATCGTGGTCGAGGACGACGGCCCCGGGCCACCCGCTGCCCTTGCCGCACAACTTCACGAGCCGTTCGTGACCGGCAAGCCGGAGGGCGTGGGTCTGGGGCTCACGGTGGCCAAGGCCGTCGCCGAACAACATGGTGGCACGCTCGAATGGGGCCGGACCGACGGCCGCACTCGATTCGTGATCGGGCTGCCCCCGGCGACGATTCCGCCTGAACGCTCTGCGTGAGGAACCGATCATGAGCCAGATCCTCGTCGTCGATGATGAGCCGGCCATCGGCTGGAGCCTGCGGGAGATGCTCTCGGACGACGGCCACGACGTCGTTCTCGCCGCGAGCATCGATGAGGCGCTGGCGGCCTGCGGCCGCGTCATCCCGGCTGTGATCCTGCTCGACGTCAGGCTGCCGGGCCGCGACGGCATCTCGGCGATCCCCGACCTGAGGTTGGTCGCGGCAGACGCCCCCGTGATCGTGATGACCGCGTTCGGAGACATCGACACGGCGGTCCGGGCCGTGAGGGCCGGGGCGTTCGACTATCTCGTGAAACCCTTCGACCTCGACCACGTGGCGACCGTGGTGGCCCGGGCGCTGATTGAGCGGTCGCTCCGCGACGAGCGGCCGACCGCAGCCGACACCACGACAGGGCTGCTCGTCGGCTCCTCCGCCGCGATGCAGGAGGTCTACAAAAAGATCGCGCTGGTCGCCGACCACGACCTGCCGGTATTGATCACGGGCCCGTCAGGCAGCGGCAAGGAGCTCGCCGCCCGCGAGATCCATGCGCACGGCCGCCGCCACGACCGCCCCTTCGTCACCACGAAGATCACGGCTCTCGCGCCGGCGGCCGTCGCTGCAGAACTCTTCGGGCATGCCGATGGACGATCAGGACTCGTCGCGGCGGCAGCGGGCGGCACACTCTCCCTCGCCGACATCGAGGCGGCGCCACCCGAAGTGCAGACCGGTCTCCTCCAACTCCTCGAATCCCATGCGGGCGACGTGCGGGTCATCGCCACGACCGAACGCGACCCGGGCAGCTTCGCGGCAGCCGGGTTTCGCCGCGACCTGCTCGACCGGCTCCGCGTCCTTGAAATCGCGATGCCCGCGCTGGCGGACCGCTGCGACGACATCGAGCCCCTGGCCCGCTGCCTCCTGGCCCGCTTCGGCGCCGCCCAGCCGCACGCGCCAGCCATCGTCATGTCCCGCGAGTTCGTCGAGGCCCTGGCCCGCCGCGACTGGCCGGGGAATGTTCGCGAGCTGCGCCATGCCGTCGAGCATGCCGCCGTCGTGGCGAACGGTGGCGTCCTGCAACCGCAACACCTGCCGCCGCAGACATCGCACATCCCGGCGTCGGCGGCCACGAGCAGCCTCGATGCGGCGGCCGGCGGCGTGGGGTCCGCGGTCAAAGAGTGGGCGGCCACTGCCCGCGCCGCGTTCGCCCCCCTGCCGGAGCCGGACCTTCACCATCGGACGATGCAACTCGTGGAGGCAACGCTCCTCCGCGAGGCACTCGCCCACACGGGCGGAAATCGCACGGCCGCCGCGAAGCTGCTCGGCCTCGACCGGGCCACCCTGCGGACAAAACTCCGGCTGCTCGGGATCGACGACTGAGCAAGCGGGCGCCGCGCGGTGAAAAGTTCACCGGCCCTGGCGGCGGATTCGCCGCGCCGGCGACCGCCGCCCGTCGATACCCTGAGGGTCGGCCTTCGGAACCCATTCGGTATGCCCGCAACGACATCCCTGCGCCGCGGCTTCTCGCTCGTCGAGTTGCTGGTCGTGATCGCGATCATCGCCACGCTCATCGGCCTGCTCCTGCCGGCGGTCCAGAGCGCGCGGGAATCGGCCCGGCGAACGTCGTGTGCCAACAATCTGCGGCAACTTCCGATCGCATTTCATAACTACGAAACCGCTCGGAAGATGCTCCCGCCGCTGAAGCGGCTTTTCAGCGGCGCGCTCAGCGCCTGCGAGCCGAAAATGTCGCATCGGAGCTGGGCGCCCGACGTGCTGCCCTACGTCGAGGAGGCACCGCTGATGGCAAACTATGACCCGTCGCGCAACTGGTGGGAGAATCAAGACGGGTCCGCCCCAAACGGTGGCACCGCAGGCGTTCTGGACAACGCTCCGACCGGCAATCGCGCTCTTGCGCGGACCCTCCTGCCGGTCCTCCAATGCCCGGCGTCTCCGTTTCCCAATCGGATTCAGGACAAGATCGAGAATCCCCGGAAGACCGGCGCATGCGGCGATTACTTCGTGGTTGCCGGGACAGGGACGACCTTCACCACGGTCGCCGGATTGCCCGCCGGCACCGTGGCTGCGGGGCCAGGGACGACGGAAGAGTGGAGGAACTGCGGCCCCACCGCCACACGTCCTCGGTCCACCATGGCCAAGATCACCGACGGCCTCTCGAAGACGATTCTGCTCGCGGAATGCGCGGGTCGCGAGGACGTGTGGCGCGACCGCACGCGGTATCCTGCGAACGCAGACCACGCCGCGGGCACGAGTTGTGCGCGGGCGCAGGGGGGTGCCTGGGCGACCAACGACAATCCTTACGGCTTCGGCGAAAAAGCCAGTGGCTGGTGCACACCGGGTCCGACAGCGGGCCCGATTCCGACGGCACTGATGCGGGTCAACGGCTCCAACGAAAATGGCTGGCTCATCTACAGTTTCCACACCGGCGGGGCGAACATCGCCATGGCCGACGGCGCGGTGCGGTTCGTGGCGGAGGACACGTCGGTGCAACTGCTCGGCCAACTCGCCACCCGGGCCGGCGGCGAGGCGGTTTTGCTCGACTGATGATCCGGGTCACGCGTGAGCCTTGCGGATGAGCGACGGCTCGTCGGGGGAGGCGCGGTTGCTCCAGTGGTGGTCAAGGAACCACAGCCACAGCCGCTCGGCAGGATTCCGTTCCGGGGAATACGGCGGCAGGAACAGTCCCGACCCTCGGTAAGCCAATCCGGCGCCGCCAAGAGGCGACCCGTATACCCCGCGCTCGCGCTTGGGGCTTCCTGATCGGAGGCAGCGCCGAGGGTCACTCCAGCACCGTCTCGAGGCGGTCCGGATTCCCCGCGCTCGCGTGAGGGGCTGTCCGTGCCCCGACCATCGGCAAGACATCGAGCCCCGATCGCGAGGCTTCAGTGGGAGCCGTATGACACCGGCTGCTTTCCCCCGACTCAGGCCAGCCGTAGATTACTGGACGTGCTTCGGCGCCGCCGACGCGGTCGATTCTCCAACACGAAAAGGGCGGTTCATGGACATTCTCAGTGAGATTTTGAAGCAGGTGCTCGAAGGTGCGGCCCAGCAGCAGCAGCAAACGCCGCAGCCACGACAGCCCCAGCCCCAGCAGCGTCCGCAACAGCCCCCTCAGGGCATGCCTTCGCCCAACGACCTCTCCGACATTCTGACCCAGATCTTCGGCGGTGGCGGCGCGCAGAAACTGCCCGACGTCGTCAAGCAGTTCGAGGAGACGGGGATGCGCCACCAGGTCGACTCGTGGGTCCGTCCCGGCCCCAACAAGCCGGTCGATCGGCGGCAGGTCGAGGATGCCTTCGGCCAGCGGGAGCTCGAAGAGATCGCCCGTTCGAAGGGTATCGACCGCGACCAACTCGCCGAGGTGCTCGCCAAGTACATCCCCAGGATCATCGACGAGCTGACCCCGTCTGGCCAGCTGCCGTCGCGACGCTGAGCCTCAAGACCAAGCCTGCGGCCGCATCGCCCGCATCCCTCGGATCGCGGGCGATGCGGGCTGGCCCCGGGCGGACGATCGGCCGGGAGCTTATACTTGGGCCATCGATTCGTTCCCCCGCAGGACGCCGGGCCCCTTCATGCATGCGTCTCGCGTCGGTCTCACTGGTTCATCGGGCGGCCTGACGGCCGTCATCGTGATCCTGTTCGCCGGTATGCCGTCACCGGCCGCGGAGCCACCGCGTGACTGGTCGGGCGTGGAGCTGGCCTGGCGGAATGATCCCCGCGCCGCTTCCGATGCGTCGCTCCCGGTCGAGCCCCAGCCGTCGCGGCGGCCCTCGCGACGCGGCCAGCGTCGGAGCAGCCGCCGCGGATTTCCGGAGCCCGTCGTCGTGTCGCCGTTCGGGCAGGAGTTTGGGCAGCAACTCGGTCCGGAGATCGGCCCGCGAGCGAGCCAGTCGCCTGCTGACGCAGGCGGACTCGATGCGGGAGGCACGATCCGCATGCCCCTGCCAGCAGCCGATGCCACTCGTGGCGTCGTCGTGCACCGCGATCATTCTTACGGCAACGAGGGCCACGCCCGACAGCGACTCGACATCCATCTCCCCGAGGGCTGCATTGGCGGCGGACTGCCGCTGGTGATTTGGATTCATGGTCCCGACTGGCGAACTGGTACGAAGGCCGACTGTCCCATCGCCTGGCTGGCGCGGGAAGGCTATGCCGTGGCCAGCGTGGGCTATCGCCCGAGTGATGAGGCGATCCATCCGGCCCAACTCGACGACTGCCGTGCGGCCATCGCGTCGCTCGTCGCCGACGCCGACACGTGGGGCATCGATCCGGCGCGCATCTGCGTGGCGGGGCACGCCGCAGGCGGGCATCTTGCGGCCTTGGTCGGCTTCGCGGCCTCCACGCCAGGTCCTGAGCAAGACGCGGCGGAGGCTGGCAACACGGCTCCGGGCGGACCCTCGGCCGTGGTGGTCATCGGGGCACCGGTCCACCTGACCACGCTGGGCAGCGAACACGATCGCTCCGGTTCACCCGCCAGCCGCCTGATCGGCGGTCCGCTTCAGGAGCTCCGTGAGGCGGCGCAGCGTGCCAGTCCGCTCGCGCATGTCTCGGCCGACGATCCGCCGACGCTGATCGTGCATGGCGGCCGCGATCCGGGTGTGCCCGTCGATCAGGCCGTCCTGCTCGACAAGACGCTCGGAGCCGCCGGCGTCGACAGCACGCTCGTGATCCTCGACGCGGCGACGCCGCGGCCGGCCCTCGATCAGGGCTCGCCCGCCGGGACGGCGCTGCTCGAGTTTCTCGATCGGGTGATCGGCCCGGGCACGGCCCCGACCACCCGCAAGTAGCCGCGCCGCACGACCCGTGCCGACGGCAGATGCGCTCCAGGCGGTGCCGTACGCCCTGCCTGCCAAGTTTGTGCAGTTGGCGTGCCCTGCCGCCGATACTTTCCCCTGTGCCGGACGCCTCCGGCGCGGCAGCCCGCCGGCCGACTCCTGCCGTCTCGTGGCCGCCTCTTCTTTACCAACATCATCAGACCACGGATCCGCACCACCCCATGCCTTCGCCACGTCGCAAGCCATCCGCCGCCGTGCAAAACCCGCTCGAGACGTACCTCCGGGACATCAACGAGACGGCGCTGCTCACCGCCGACGACGAGAAGCGACTGGCGCGGGCGATCGCGCAGGGGGATGCCCTCGCCCGCGACCACATGGTCCGGGCCAACCTCCGCCTCGTGGTCAACATCGCCCGGGGCTACGCCAACCGCGGTCTTCTGCTGCCCGATCTCATCGAGGAAGGCAACCTCGGCCTGCTGCGGGCAGTCGAGGGCTTCGACCCCACGATGGGCACGCGGTTCAGCACCTACGCGAGCTACTGGATCAAGCAGTCGATCAAGCGGGCGCTGATCAACTCCGGCAAGACAATCCGGATTCCTGCCTACATGGTCGAGTTGCTCTCCAAGTGGCGCCGGGCCACGATCCGGCTCAGCGAAGCGCTCAGCCGTCCGCCCACGCCGGAAGAGGTGGCGCGGAGCCTCGGGCTGGCCCGCAAGAAGCTGCCGATCATCAAGAAGGCGATCCACGTGCATCAGTCGACCCCGCATTCGGAGCCCGCGGAAGGTGGCTGGTCGCTGGGCGAACTCATCGAAGATGACAATGCCCGCTGTCCAGCGGACGTCCTCCTCGATGAAGACACCCTGCGGCACGTGCTCAAGCGGATCGACGAGCTCGACCAGCGGGCCGGGACCATCATCAAGCTGCGGTTCGGGCTCACCGGGTCCGAGCCGATGACGCTCAAGGAGATCGGCGCGGTGCTGGGGCTGACGCGGGAACGCGTCCGCCAGATCGAGTCGGAGACGCTCGCCAGCCTGGCCATGGAGATCGACGGTGTGCCCCGGGCCAAAATCCGGTTGCGTCAAGGCGCCTGACGCCGCACACTGAAATCATCATGGACCTCTCCCGTCACATCCGTCCGGTTCCCGATTTCCCCAAGCCGGGCATCCTGTTCCGCGACATCACCCCGCTGCTGGCCGATGCCGCTGCATTCGCGGCGGCGATCCAGGCGCTGGCCGAGCCGTGGCGGGCTGCAGGCGTCGAGGCCATCGCCGCGGTCGAGGCCCGTGGCTTCCTGTTCGCCGGCCCTCTGGCGCTGGAACTCGGCGTGGGAGTGATCCCGGTACGAAAGCCCGGCAAGCTCCCCGCCGATACGATCTCGCATGACTACGATCTCGAGTACGGCCGTGACCGGCTGGAGATGCACCGGGGCGTGCTACCGAGCGGCGCGCGGGTGCTCATCGTGGACGACGTGCTGGCGACGGGAGGCACGGCGATCGCCTGCACGAAACTCATCGAGGCGGGGGGCGGCCACGTCGTCGGCTCGTCGTTCCTGATCGAGATTGCGGCTTTGGGCGGCCGTGAGCGGCTCGGTCCGCACCGCGTCGAGAGCGTGATCATCTACTGATGCCGCCAGTGTCCCGTGTCGTCGTGGCCATGTCGGGGGGCGTCGATTCGAGCGTGGCGGCGGCGCTGTTGGTGGAGGCAGGTCACGACTGCATCGGCGTGTTCATGCGGCATGCCACTCCGGCTCTGCCCGCCGTCGAGCCGGCGAATCCGCTCGCCCTTCTGCCCGAACGGCCGGGGCACCAGGGATGCTGCAGCCCGACAGACGCCCTTGATGCCCGGCGGGTGGCCGACCGCCTTGGCATCCCGCTCTATGCCCTCGACCTCACGCCCGACTTCGAGCGGATCATCGACGACTTCGCGGCGGAGTATGGTCGCGGCCGCACGCCGAATCCCTGCGTGCGATGCAACTCGTGGGTGAAGTTTGGCCGGCTCTTCGAGCACGCCGCCGCGATCGGCGCTTCGCACGTGGCCACAGGCCACTACGCCCGGCTCCGGCAGGGACCGGACGGCCCAGAGCTTTCCCGAGGCCGTGATCCCGCCCGCGACCAGTCATACGTGCTCTTTGACGTCCGACCCGAGCGGCTCGAGCAGATGCTCCTGCCCGTCGGCGATCTGCCCAAGACAGAGGTGCGGCAGCGGGCGACGGCGCTCGGACTGATCACGGCGGACAAGCCCGACAGCCAGGAAATCTGTTTCGTCGCTCCGGGCGAGCATGCCCGCCTCGTGGCCCACCGCCTCGGCGGATCGCGGGCTGGCGAGATCGTCGACACCTCCGGCCGTGTCCTGGGACTCCATGCCGGCATCGAACACTTCACCGTCGGCCAGCGACAGGGGCTTGGAATCGCGGTGGGCGTGCCGCTGCACGTGGTCCGGATCGAATCCGATACGTGCCGGATCGTCGTCGGCTCGCGCTCGGACGTGCCCGAACACGAGCTCACGGCCGCGGCAGCGTCTTGGCTCGTCGAACCGCCCCCGGAGCCCTTCGAGTGCCTCGTGCAGTGCCGCGCGCAGCGGGCGGCGGCGGCCGTGGTCACACCACTCGCGGGAGACCGGTTCACGGCCCGGTTCACCGGCGGCCCAGACCGCTCGCCGGGACCCATCTCGCCCGGCCAGCCGGCGGTCTGCTACGCCGGCGAGCGACTCCTGGGTGGCGGCTGGATCGTGGGATAGCGCTGGGGTTTTCTCGGACAAAACGGTTGCTTTGCCCCCGCCAGCGGGCGAACTAGTCTTGTGGCTGCGGGAGTTTGCCCCGCGAACGCCTGCCTGGAGACCGCGCCTGTGAACGATCAGCCTGCCGGACTGCCTGCCGAACTGCTCGCGGGTGCCGCGATCATTTTGGGACTCGTCGCCCTGACGATGCTCCTCCTCGTCTTCAACTACGGGCAGCTCTGGTTCCAGGCCTACTGGTCGAAGGCGCGGGTCACGTTTCTCGAACTCCTCGGCATGAGCCTGCGGAAGGTCACCGCGCGGACGATCGTTCAGGCCCGGATCATGGCGGTGCAGGCCGGGCTAGGGAATGACATCACGCCCCGCCTGCTCGAGGCCCATTACCTCGCGGGCGGCGACGTGCCCCGGGTGATCCGCGCCCTGATCGCCGCCCAACGGGCCGACCTCGACCTCGACTTCGACCGTGCGTGTGCGATCGACCTCGCAGGCCGCGACGTGCTCGACGCCGTGCAGACGAGCGTGAATCCCAAGGTCATCGACTGCCCCGACATTGCCAGCGGCAAATCGACGCTCTCGGCCGTCGCCCGAAATGGTGTGGAACTCAAGATCCGGGCGCGAGTGACCGTGCGGACGAACCTCCAGCAGCTCATCGGCGGCGCCACCGAGGAGACGATCATCGCCCGCGTCGGCGAGGGCATCATCACCTCGATCGGATCCGCTGAGAGCCACTTCGACGTCATGGAGCATCCTGACAAGATCTCGAAGGCGGTGCTCCAACGGGGCCTCGACGCTCAGACCGCGTTTCAGATCGTGTCGATCGACATCGCCGACATCGAGGTGGGCGAAAACATCGGCGCGCGGCTGCAGGCCGACCAGGCCGAAGCCGACACCCGCGTGGCCCGCGCCAAGGCCGAGGAGCGGCGGAGTGTGGCGATCGCCCGCGAGCAGGAGATGAAGGCCTCCACTGCAGAAAACCGGGCCCGCCTGCTCGAAGCCGAGGCGCTCGTCCCCAAGGGCATCGGCGAAGCCTTCCGCGCCGGCCGTGTGACTGGCCACCCGCCGGCACCGGCTCAGGCCTGAGGCCCCGAGGCCCGACCGACGCGCCAGTCTCGCCAGCCCTCCCACCCTTCCATTCCGTACAGGCCGGGAAATTGGCCAAACCCTGACGGCACCGTCTGCCGATGAAGTTTGTGTGGAGACGGCGAACGTCAGGATGACGGCCGGGCCGGGTGGCCCAGCCCGCCGCTCCGCGAGTCCAACGGCAAGGGAGCGTGCCCCATGGCGATGCGTCAACTGCGTGTCTACACGGAACCAGAGCTGAATCTTCGGGACTTCGCGGCGGTCGAGGAGGCTGTCGACCAGGGCGTGCGGGTGTCGCTCGGCGACGTTCTCCCGCTCTTGGCCGACGCGGTCGCCAGCAATCGCACCTGGCTTGCCGATTTCGCCGACGACGAGATCACGATCTCGGCCGACCTCCACGACGTGCTCCAGGCATACCGCCATTTCCGGCGGCCCGGCGCCTGAGCCACGCTCGAGACGTGTTCGCGTCGGGCCGAGCCAGGCTGGGCCGGGATCCGCAGAATCACCTGCCAAACGCCCGGAGAGACCCCTCTTGCGAGTGATCGGTCCGGGAGCCATACTTGGGCTCCCCATGGCCAGCACCGTGAACCTCGCCGATCTCGGCCGCCGCGTGAAGGCGGTCCGTATTGCCCACCGCATGACCCTCGACGAGGTCGTCACGCGGACGGGCTTCACCGTCAGTTGGCTGTCCAAACTCGAGAACGGGCAACTCTCGCCGTCACTCGAAGGACTCGTGCGGCTCGCCGACGCCTTGCAGTGCGGCGTCGACAGTCTCGTGGAGGGCCTCTCGGTGCCGCCACGTTTCGTGCGGGTGAAAAAGGGCGCCGGCCGCCTCGATGGCAGCCGCAGCAAGTGGGGGCCCGTCGCGGAACAGCTGGCCGACGGCTGGCATGCGCGGGCGATGGACCCGGAAATCCTTCATCTCCCGCGGTCGGTGACGAGGCTCCGTCCGGAAAACCATCAGGGCGAGCGGTTTCTGATGGTGCTCGAGGGGGACGTGAAAATCACCTACGGTGACGACCTGATCCACCTCGCGCCCGGCGACAGCCTGTATCTCTGCGCCACCGTGCCGCACGCCATCGCGGCGGCCGGACGAGGGACGGCCAAGGTGCTCAGCGTGTCGTGCGACACACCGAATGGCCATGCCGGGAATGGTCGGGCCGCGAAGCGCTCCGCCGCCCGCTGAGGTGCACGACGCCCGGACTCTTCATCCGTCCACGGGATCGACGGGGGTCGGCAGGATCAACTGCCAGAACTCGAGATCGAGCCAGCGGCCGAACTTGAAGCCGGCCTCGCGGACAGTCCCGCAGCAGCGAAAACCAAGGGAACTGTGGAGGGCGACGCTCGCCACGTTGGTCGCGTCGATCCCGGCGATGAGCATGTGGAGGTCACTCTTCCCGGCCTCGACGATGATGGCCTTGAGCAGCTGCTTTCCGATGCCCTCGCCACGAAATCGTTCGTCCACATAGATCGAATGCTCCGCCGAGTATTTGTAGGCGGCCCGCGGTCGAAATGGGCCCCAGGTGGCGAAGCCGGCGAGTACGCCTGGCTCCCATTCGACCCCCAGTACCGGGATTCCGTCTCGCTGTCGCTGATCGAACCACTCCCGCATCACCTCCTCGGACCGCGGCGCGTATTCGTAGAGGGCGGTCGTGCGGAGGATCGCGTCGTTGTAGATCGTCTGGATCGCGGGCAGGTGGGCCGCCGTGCAACGGATGACCGCGTGACGGGACGACGGGAGCTTCTTGCGGGGCATCGGCGGATCAACGTCGGGAGGCGGTGGGGGCGGGCGTGAGGAGGGAGACGACGATGAGCGTGAGAAATCCGAGCGGGATGGTGACGAGCGCGGGCTGGCTGAAGGGCGTGGGGGCCAGATCGCGGGCCAGTCCGTAGACCTTTTCGAAGGTGTCGGCCGACAAGAGGATCCAGCTGAGCGACGCCAGCATACCCACTGTCACCGCGGCCACGATCCCCTGCCGCGTCGTCCGCGGCCAGAAGAGCAGCATCACCAGCGCCGGCAGGTTGGCGCTCGCCGCGATGTTGAATGCCCAGCCCACCAGGAAACTCACGTTGAAGTTCCTGAACAGGATGCCGAGGGCCATCGCCACGATCCCGAGCCCCACGGCGGCAATTTTTCCGCAGCGGATCTTTTCGTGGTCGGTCATACGGACCCCGCACACGTTCTCGACGAGATCGTGGGCCACCGCACCGCTACCGGCCATGATCAGTCCGCTGACGGTGCCGAGCACGGTCGTAAACGCGATCGCCGAAATGATCGCGAACAGCGTTTCGTTGAAGGTCTTGGCCAGGAGCGGGGCCGCCATGTTGGTGTCGGTCGGGTCAAGGGCCCCGGCCGTCATCGCCCCGAGGCCGAGGTAGAGCGTGAGCACGTAGAACACCCCGATGGCCGCGATCCCCACGACAGTGCTCTTGCGGGCGGCAGCCGCATCCTTGACGGTGTAGTAGCGGATGAGGATATGGGGCAGCGACGCGGTGCCGCAAAAGAGAGCGAGCATCAGGCTCGCGAAGTCGAGCCGGTCGGGAAGGTTGCCGGAGGCCAGCCCCTTGAAAAAGCCACCGGGCTTGAGCAACTCCGCCCCGGGCCGCTCGACGGGCGTGTAGGTCGTGTGCACCCCCTCGGCGTCGGCATGCTTCTTCGCGGACCAGGTCACGATCGTCGAGTCCTCGAGGGTCGCGAGGTAGGCGAGGGGCCCGAGCGGCCCGGTCGACGCCCGCCCCGCGAACCGCTCCGGTAGCCGAACGATCGTGCCCACGGGCCGGAGGTCGTGATCCCGCGACTGGGGCTGCCCGTCGATCAGCACCATGCCGTCGGGGCGGATGGTCCGGATCTGCGGCGCGAGGTTTTCCGGTCCCTCGCGGCCGGCGTTCACGGCGAGCCCCCGACCGAGGATCATCACGGTGAGCACGCCGCAGAAGAAGACGAGCAGCGATCCCTTGATGAACTGCACCCACGTCGTCGAGACCATGCCGGCGGTGACCACGATCAACGTCACCGTCACCCCCACCAGGATCACCCCCGCCTCGTGGGGCAGGCCGAGCAGGGGCTTGATGAGCGACCCGGCACCGACCATCTGCGGGATCAGATAGAAGACGCTGACCACCAACGTGGAAACGGCGACCGACAGCTTGATGCCCCGACTGTTGAAGCGACTGTCGAGCGCGTCGGCGAAGGTGAACTTGCCGAGGGCCTTGATCGGCTCGGCGATCACGAACAGTGCCACCACCCAACCGGCCAGAAAGCCGATCGAATAGAGAAAGCCGTCGTAGCCCGAGAAGGCGATCATTCCGCAGATGCCGAGGAACGAGGCGGCCGAAAGGTAGTCGCCGGCGAACGCGATCCCATTGACGAACCAGTGAATCTGGCCATGGGCGGCGTAGTAGCCGCTGGCCGACTGGCCCTTGCGTCCCAGAAAAAACGACAGGCCGATCACGCCGAGGACGAAGGCGGCGAAGATGGCGACCGCGGCGATCGATGTTTCATGAAGCATCCTGTTGCCCGCGAAGGGCCTCCCGTCAGCGGCCGGACCGCAAGACCATGTAGATGACCGCCAGCATGAAGGCGGCGGCGATCAAGCCCATACCGTAGACGATCGCGAGATTCACGCCGCCGAACGGCCGCAGCGACAACAGATCGGGCCGCGCGAGCACGAGCCCCATGAAGCCGCCGTAGAGCAGCACGTAGACCCAGAAGAGCGCAAGCCCCAGACGGCTCGCCCGTGGTGAGCCCGGTGATTCTTGGTGCGATTCCGATTCCGGCATGGGCGCCCCCGGGGTGTGAGCCGTTCGCCCCACGACGGACACCGCGCGAGGTTGGCACAGGATACACCGCCGGGCCGCGGGGAGCGGAAAGTGCGGGGCCGTGAAGGCCACCTCCTGAAAAAGGTCCATCGGGGGTTTTCATGGGTTCGGGGTTTCCCATGCCCCTGTGGCCGATGCAGGCGAGCGTGCCAGAAAACCAGTGTGGTTCACCGGCTGGGACATGCTTTCGGTCGGGAAGCCCCAACCGCGAGCCCATCCTGGCAATCCTGTTCGGCACGGGAGATGCAGGACGAGCCATCTGCGTCTTACGTGGCTCGGGGCTGCCCACGCCCTCTCGCCCGGACGTTCGCTTCGGGCATCCCTGCCCTCCGCTCACTCGGAGGTGTCGGCGCTCCTCCCTCCGAGCTCCGCTTGCCACCTACGCCGTCTCGAGGGGATGGGCAGCCCCTCGCTGAGTTCGTACCTCGACTGCGCTGCAGCGAACCCCACGTGCCGCTGAGGCCATGGCTGCGCCGGCGCGGGCGACTTTCGTGAGGTGATGAAGGCCTCGAGTTCCTTGCGGCTGGCGAGCCCGATCAGGTAATACCAGACCATCTGGTGCATCGCCCTGTTCGGCTTCTCGCCCGTGTAGATCAGGATCAGCATGCAGACGATCATGGCGCAGTACGCCTGGATCTCGACGCCGTTGTGCTTGTCGGAGATCAGATGCCGGCAGCCGAGGAGTTGCTTGAACGTGCGAAAGAACAGCTCGATGATCCACCGCAGGCGATACATCTCCGCGATCAGTTCGGCCGGGTGGTCTGGTCGCGTGCGATGCCGTGACTTCCATCCTAAGTCGACGATCTCATCGCTGATCACGTTGGCGGAGCGATCGGCCTCGATGGTTCGTTCCTGAACGGCCCGTTCGTCGGCATCACCGCGGGTATTGGCACTCGTCGCATCGATCCGCACGGCCTTGCCGCTCAAGACCTCGAAGTGCGTGTGCAGCCGGTAGGCCGAGAGATGCTTGCCGCCGCGATCTCCTTGAGCGGCGCCGGATCGAAGATCGCCACCGATTCCGAGAGGGACCCCAGGGATGCTCGGTTCACGCCGAGCCGCTTCCGCATCTTGTCGAGGGCGCAGGCCCGCTGAAGGTCACGCAGGCTCTCGATCGCCGGGCTGAAGAGTGCCCTCAGGATCAGTGTGCAGTACTGATCCATGAACAGCCGGCGATTGCAGGCCGTGTCACGTGCAGTGCCCACATTCCTGAGCCGCGAGAGCAGAGGACGAATCTTCCGCAGGCACTTCAGTCCCTGCACATCCTGATCACGGATCTCGCGATTCCTTCTCGTGGCCATGACGGGCACGATAATGACACGCCGGCAAGCCCGCAGCTCGCCTCAGCTTGCCCGGATTGCCCGCCCTCTGATGCGCAAATCCCGTGCCGAACAGGATTGCCTGCGGGGTCATTGCGAACTTTCGAGCGCCATGAGCACCTTGGCGTAGGCCGCCGCCCGATCCTCGGGCTTGATTCCCCGGATCTCGAGCAGCAACGGCCTGAGCCCAGCTGCCCAGGCTGCGTCCTTCGCGATCCGCGCGTCGGCCTTGGCCCGCAGCTCGTCGGCATCTCGGTCGGCGGCGGCGGCTACCGCCGCTACGACGCTCCGCAGATACTCCGCGGCCTGCACGTCTGGATTGGGTGTGGCCGGCGCGTCGAACCGGCCCAGGGCCCAGGCAATCCCCTCGGCCATGTGCTTCTGGAACATCGGATCCTTCCAGGTGGCGTCGTTGTGGCCGAAGTTCGTGGAGAAGACCCGGCCCTTGCCGTACTCCCGCACCCACGACACCGGCACGTGCCAGGGCTCCTTGGGACTGCTCGCCTGCATGTCGAGACTCACCAGGACGCGGAGATTCTCCGGCTTGTATCGCGGGTCGTACTGATAGATTTCGTCCTTCCAGCGGAACCGCTCCGGAAACATCGCCGCGATGCGGTGACCCGGCTCATGCACGACGAAGGCATGTTCGCCGCCGGCGTTCCACGGATGGCCCGCGAAACAGCCGCCCACCATCTCGACGTAGGCATCTGATTTCTTCAGGGTGTCGGTGGCCGCATGAAACCCGATGAACGCCTTGCCCGACCGGATCCAGTCGAGAAAGCCCGCGATGTCGGGCAGCGGCAGTTCGCCCGTGGTGCTCGCGAAGATGACGCCGTCGAAGTGGGCGAGCGACTCCGGCGCGAAGACCTTCGCGAACTGCTCCCCGAGTGCCTTCTGCCAGGCCGCCTCGGCCTCTCGAGATTGCTGCTGCTCGGCCTTGAAGGCGTCTTCCTGCTTCTTCCAGTCGTCGTCGCCGACGTCCTTGCCGCGCTGTGGAGCCTTCGGCTGCGGCGGTCGCCCCGGTGGCATCCGCAGAAAATCGACGTGAAACATCCCGCTCGAGCGGCCCAGTTCCTCGAGCACGGGCTCAGCCGTGTTGATCGAGGAATGGCGAAAGCCGGTCGTGACACTCACGACGAGCAGCCGGGCCGGTGGCGCCTTCTCCTCCGCGTGGACCGGCCACGAACCGGCCGCGACGAAGACCGTGAACACCGTGCACGCCAGCCACCAACGATTTTCAATCATCATCGCTCTCCGATGCACCACAGGGAATCATGGGTCCGTAGGAAGATCCTTCCGTCGACGCAGACGGGGGTCGCCACGGCCATCTCCTCGACACTGCCCTCACCGAGCAGTGCGGTCTCGTCATCCGGTCCGGCGGGCCACTCGAGCACGCTCGATTGTCCATCCTCACGGGTCACGATCACGCGACCATCGACGATGACGGGTGACGAACTGTAGGCGTGGCGATTTTTCGGCAGTTCCTTGCGCCAGACCGTCCTGCCCGTCGCGGCGTCGAGACCCTCCACGACGCCCTTGTCGGTGCAGACCACGATCCGCCCAGCCTTGACCGCGGGCGTCGGCACGTCTGTGCCCAGATCGCTGCGGACCCAGGCGACGTGGGTGGACGTCACATCGCCCGACCCGCCACGGCGGATCGCCGTGATCGAACTGCCCCGCGCATAGGGGGCGATGACAAGATCACCGGCAAGCACAGGGGAGGCGATCGAGCGGAAATAGCCGTTGTGTGTCGGGTTCAGGCCGCCCACCCGCCAGAGCTCGGCGCCCGTCGCCGCGTCGTGAGCGGTGACGTGATCGGCCCCGAGCACGAACAGCACCTCCTCGGGCTCGCCCCGCTTCCGATCGCCCCGGGCCACCAGCGGAGTGGAGTAGCTCTGGGCCGCCTCCTCGGGGGCGTCGAGCAGCCGGTCCTGCTTCCAGAGCAGCTCGCCCGTCGTGCGATCGAACGCAGCGAGATAGCTCGGGCCCGTCTGCATCACCGCCACGACGACGGCCTTCGCCGTCAGGACGGGCGATGTCCCGAGATCCCACCAGAGCGTGTCCGCCCCGAACTTTTCCTGGAGGTTCACCCGCCAGACTTCGGCACCGGAGTCGATGGCCAAACAGGCAAGCTCGCCACTCTTGAAGTAAACCCAGACATGTCGGCCGTCGGTCACGGGCGACGGGTTGGCCCCCGTCGCTTTCTTGTGCTTTCCAGGCTTCGCCGCACCGAGGGTATGCCGCCAGCGCTCCTTCCCTGCCCGGTCGAGGCAGACGACGGCATCTTTCTCGTCGACCGTGCAGGTGACGATCAGGTGATCGTCCCACACCGCGGGCGTGCTGGCGCCGAGGCCCGGCAGAGGCACTCGCCAGAGGACGTGTTCGGTCGGACTCCACGCCGTGACATACCCCGTGTTGGCTGCGGCGCCGTCGAGCCCGGGCCCCCGCCAGTTGGGCCAGTTGTCGGCCCGGGTCGCCACGGCGATGGTGAATCCACACAGGAGCGTGGCCACGGCGGCGGCCGAGCGTCCGTGACACGACGACGGGTGCATGAGGTGTTCCTTCTCTTCGGTGACGGCCCCCGAGTCTACCCGGTCGGCGCGGGCGTCAGGGTTTTCCTGGCAGTCCTGCCGGGCCGTACGGGTCGACCGGCTCGGGGTTTACCGTGGGCATCGCCGCGGCGGTATCCCGTCGCCAGGCCGCGAGCCGCTCCAGAAGTTCCGCGACGCGTTCGGGCCGCTCACCGGCGAGGTCCTTGCGCTCCCCCTCGTCGGCGGCGAGGTCGAAGAGTTCCGTCCGTCCGTCCTCGAAGTGCTCCACGAGTTTCTCGCGGCCGGCGCTGATGATCGCGCCCGCGGGCCGTCCCCCTTGGTTGGCGTAGTGCGGGTAGTGCCAGCAGAGATCCCGCGGCGGGATCGTCCCGGTTCCCGCGAGCACCGGCAGCAGGCTCGTGCCGTCGAGGTGCACGTCGGCGGCAGGCCCAACATCGGCCAGATCGACGATCGTCGCCGCCAGATCGAGCGTGGTTGCCGGCACGTCGGAAGTCGAACCCGCCGCCACGATGCCTGGCCAGCGGACGAGGAGCGGCACGCGGATGCCCCCCTCGTAGAGATATCCCTTGCCGGCGCGGAGCGGCAGGTTCGAGGTCGGCGAACCCTCGGCCGTCGACAGGCCTCCATTGTCGCTGGTGAAGATCACGACAGTGTCCCCGGCGAGACCATTCGTCTCGACGGCGGCGAGCACCGTCGCCACCGTCTCGTCCAGCTCGCGGATCATCGCGGCATAGACAGGCAGGTCCTGCACGCCGCGCGCCCGGTGATCACCCTCGGGGATCTCCCGTGGACCCTGCGGTGGCAACGCCGCCGCGCGCGACTGCTCTTCCGCCACCAAATCCGCCCGCGCCTTGAGTGGCACGTGCACCGAGTGCATCGGCACGTAACAGAAGAACGCGTGGTCACGGTTGGCGGTGATGAACTTCGCGGCCTGTGCCGCGATCGCGCGGGCGTGCAGCGGATCATCGGCCGGGCCTCCGCCGGGCCTTGTCTCCGTGGAGCCCGTGGTATCGAACCCGTGCCGAGGAATGCTGGCCGGCGGGCCGAGATGCCACTTGCCGAAGATGCCCGTCACATACCCGGCAGCCCGCAGTCGCTCCGGAACCGTCACCTCCACCTCGGGAAGCGCCTGCAGATAGTCCACCGGCAGCAGCCCCCCGCGGCGTGTCCCGCCGATGAAGTTCGTGATCCTCACACGGGCCGGATGGCGGCCGGTCACCAAGGCGGCTCGGGTCGGCGAGCACACCGGCGCCGCCGCATAGCCGCGGGTGAACCGCATGCCTGCCGCCGCGAGGGTGTCGATGGCCGGCGTGCGGTAGAACCTGCTTCCCGTGCAGCCGAGATCATGGGCCCCGAGATCGTCGGACAGAAACACGAGGACATTCGGCCGGCGCGGCGGCACTCCCGAGCGTGCCGGATTCCACCACCGATCGAGATCGGCCTTCAGACGGGCCACGACGTCGGGATGCGCGGCGGCGAGATTCCGCGTCTCGTCCGGGTCGGCCAGCACGTCGAAGAGTTCGGCCTCTCCCCGCAGGTAGTGCTCGCGCGACTGCGGGCCGAATGCCGCCTGGCCCGACGCTTCCATGCGACCCTCGACGCCGGTTGGCAGGATCAACTTCCACTGCTCGCGGATCGTCCACCGCCAGAGCAGGCTCTGCGCCGGGTCGTCCAGGTCGACGAGCGTGTGCCTGAAACATTCCCCGAAGACCTGCTTGCGGGCCGCCACTGCCTCCTCGTCGAGCAGGTTCACCCCCGGCAACCCCTGCGGCAGGCTCACCCCGCAGGCCGCCAGCACCGTCGGCACGATGTCGATCGTCGTGGCCAGACTCTCGCTCATGCGCGGGGCGATCATGCCCGGGCAACGCAGCATCAACGGGGTGCGCAGACCCCCCTCGGAGGGCGAAAGCTTCGATTTCGGGCCGCACTTCGGCGCGTCCGGATCCTGGATCCAGCCGTTGTCGGTGACGTAGATCACGAGCGTATCGGCCGACAACTGCTCGCGATCAAGATGGTCGAGGAGTTCCCCCACCGTGCGATCGAACCGCTCCACGTTGCCCCAGTACCTCGCCACGTGCACGCTGTCGGTCTTGGTCGAGTAATGCTGAAGCAGGTCGGCGGGGGGATCGTGCGGATCGTGGGGCAGCATCGGGGCATACCAGACAAAAAACGGCTTCGCGTCCGCCCGGCAGCGGCCGATGAACTCCCGAATCGGCTGCATCGTTTCGCGGCCGATCGCGAGCCCTTCGTCTCCGTGCCGCCCGCCCTTGGTCATGCCCTCGGTGAATCCCCCCCGGGCGAAATGTCCCTGCCACCACTTGCCGGTTTGGAGGCTTCGATATCCCGACCCGGCCAACAGCCTGGGCAGCGTCGGCCACTCCTCCAGATGCCGGTTCATGCGTTCGCGGCCTGCCGCGAAGGCCGTCCTGCCCTCCGGAGTCTGTCGCGCATGGCCGTGAGTCTCAGGCGGGTCGTTGCCGACGATCCGATGCTCGTGCGGATACCGCCCGGTGATGATCGACGCCAGACTCGGGCAGCAGAGGCTGCTGGGCACATAGCCCCTGGTGTAGACCAGACTCTCCCGCGCGAGCCGGTCGAGATTCGGCGTCCGCAGCTGCTCATGGCCCATGAACCCGTAATCCCGCCAGTGCTGGTCGTCGGAGACGATGAACACCACGTTGGGATGGCCGTGCCTCGCCGGCGACTCGTCGCCGGTGGCCCGTCCGCTGACGAGCAGCGCCATCACCCACAGGGCGGCAACGACGAGCCATGACGGCCACATGGGAACCACCCTCGGGGGAAAGCCTCTGCTGCGGAACAGTCAGCGCGACCGCTGGCCGGCGACCATTGTGACCGCCCGGTTTCGCTCTCGCCAGCGTGCGTCGTCACACGCCCGCCAGCGCCTTGAGAGGGGCGACGCTTCTCGCAGCCCTGCGGCCGTCGCCTTGCAGCCGCGGCAGGCGCCGTGTCGAATACCGCTCCCGCGACCGTTCCCACCGTCAGCACAGGAGCCCCTTCCATGGCCAAGAAATCCGTCGCCGCGCTCGACCCCACCGGAAAAACAGTCCTCGTCCGGGTCGACTTCAATGTCCCGCAGGACGACACCGGGGCGATCACCGATGACCGGCGGATTCGCATGGCACTGCCCACGATCAGGTCGATCGTCGACCGCGGCGGGAAGGCCGTGCTGATGTCGCACCTCGGCCGGCCGGCCGGCAAGGGCTTCGAACAAGCCTTCTCGCTGGCACCGGTCGCGGTGCGGCTTGGCGAACTGCTCGGCAGGCCCGTCGCGCTCGCCGCCGACACCGGCGGCTCCGATTCTCATGCCAAGGCCAGCGGCCTACCCGCGGGCGGCGTGCTCGTGCTCGAGAACGTCCGGTTCAACAAGGGCGAGAAGAAGGGGGACGATCCGGCCTACGTCGCCGGCCTTGCCGCCCTCGCCGACGCCTACGTCAACGATGCCTTCGGCACCTGCCATCGCACCGAGGCGAGCATGCATGCCGTGCCCAAGGCCATGAAGGCACTCGGCAAACCGGCCGTCGTCGGCTTCCTGGTCGAGAAGGAGATCCAATACCTCACCGACGCCATTCGGCATCCCAAGCGGCCGTTCGTGGCGATCCTCGGCGGCAAGAAGGTCTCCGACAAGATCGCCGTGATCGAGAATCTGCTGTCGATCTGCGACCACGTGCTGATCGGGGGCGCCATGGCCTACACCTTTTCGCTCGCGCAGGGGGGCAAGACGGGAAAGTCACTCGTCGAGCCTGAGAAGGTCGCGCTGGCGAAGGGCCTGCTGACCCGGTCGGCGGGCAAGCTCGTTCTGCCCGTCGATACCCATTGCGCCGACGACTTCTCGGCGGCGGCCAACAAACAGATCGTGCCGGCCGGAGACATTCCCGACGGCTTCGAGGGCCTCGACATCGGGCCCGAAACGGCACGGCAGTATGCGGGCATCATCCGCACGGCCGGCACGGTGGTCTGGAACGGCCCCATGGGTGTGTTCGAAATGCCCCCCTTCGATGCCGGCACCAAGGCCGTCGCCGATGCGGTGGCTGCGGCCACCGCCCACGGGGCCATCACGATCATCGGCGGCGGCGATTCGGCGGCAGCCGTCGAGCAACTCGGCTATGCCGACAAGGTGAGCCATGTCTCGACGGGCGGCGGTGCCTCGCTCGAGATGCTCGAAGGCAAAGCCTTCGAGACCGTGGCGGTGCTCGACGACGCCTGAGGACGTCCGGCCGGGCGCTTACATCGACGCGGTATCGCTGGCCTCGGGCTCGGCGGCACGCCGCGCCGCCAGTCGTTGCTGAGCCCGCTCGGCGTAGTCGCGGTCGTGATCGCTGAGTGACCCGAGCGGCACGGTGAGCGTCCGGCCAGCGGCGCCGAGCACACACATGCCGTCGGCACGGACGTCCAGGAGCGCGGCGACGACGGCGTAGTCGCCGCTGCGGTCGATCCAGCGACGCAGCGGCTCGCCGGAGTTCGCCGCCCCATCGAACGGATCGGCCGACGGAGCCGGCTCTTCTTCGGCGAGCGGCTCATCCGCGGGCTCATCGACCGCTGGCGTCGAATCATCGTCCGCCGGAGCCTCATCGTCGGTCGGAGCCTCCTCGTCCACCGAAGCTTCAGCGTCAGCCTCAGGAGACTCATCGGCTCCCGCATCGCCTGACTCACCTTCGACTGCCTCAGCGTCCGCATCGACCGCATCCTCGGTCGCTGCCGGTTCGGCAGCGGGGGCCGGCGAGGAGCCGGCGTCGAGTGCCGGCGATGGCTCTTCGAGCGGATCGCCGACAGCCACGGCATCCTCTGCCTCTTCGAAAAGGTTCGGTTCCTCGGGTTCCACCGGGGGAGCGGGCTCGGCGGGAACAGGTTCTGCCGGGACGGGCTCGGCGGGCTTCAGGGGCTCGACCGGATTGACGTTCTCCTCCGCGGGGGCGGGCTCTTCGACCGCGGGCTCTTCGACCGGTTCAGTGGTGCGATCCACCGACGGCTTTTCAGCTTCGACAGCAGCCTGCTCGGCGGCCTCCTTGGCCGGCGACTCGGGCTGCGGCGGCTCTTCGGTGAGGGCCGTCGTCTGCTGAACTGCGTCAGCCACCGGTTCGCTCGTCGGCTCGAGCGAAAGGAGCGACGCCTTCGGTGGAGCAGCCGGCGGCTGTGCCGCAGCGACGTCGGGCGTAGGGACCGCGGTGGGTTGCCCCACGGGCTCGTTTTTCACCTCCACGGGCAGCGCAGACGAGACTGCCATCGCCGGCTCGCCGTGCGACACCACGTCGTCCGTCACGACCGTCATCCAGCCACAGCCACAGTGGGATGGACTCGCCTCGTCACCATGCCACCCACCGACGACGACGTCCGACACCACCACCATGCCGCACTCGCGCGGCGGCGGGCAGACGACCACACAGGGCCGCGGCGAACGGCAGGCGCGACGCAGATACCAGCACGCGCGGGCCGTGTCCGTCGTCAGGGCAAGCGTGAGGACACCGACGAGAAAGGCATGCAGGCAGCGGCGCACGAGTCACCTCGGGGAAGGGTGGAAACCAGGACCCTTCTAGGCTACTCCGCATTTCGGGCCGATCAAACCCGCCCGACGTGAGAAAACGACGGGGGCCGGCGTGGCTTCCGCCACACCGGCCCCTCGTGGATCGAACCCGCCAGCCGCCTGCGAACGGGGTAAAGCAATGCGAGAATGACGCGGATCGTGGCCGCGTGCAGGGCACGGGGCCGTCAGGGAATCCGGGTCAACGCAACGGGTTTGGCACCTCCGACGGAATGCGGCAGCGGGTCGAATGTCAGCGGCAATGTCTTCGACGCGGCCCGCGTCCTTCCTCCACCCGTTCCGAGACGACTCTCCATCCGTTCCAACCCGCACAACCGGCACGCCACGACTCAACTACACCCCATGCTGTTGCCGCAGTTATGGCAGAGGTAACAGTTCCCGTTGCGAACCGTGATCGATCCACAGTTGTCGCAGGCCGGTGCATCGATCTGGAACTTGGCAAACTGGGTCTGTCGGTCGGCCGGGCTCGCCGCCGGATCGACGGCCATCTTCACACCGGCCCGCTCCAAGAGCGTGGCGGACGACGCTGCCTTGGCAGCGGCCTTCGCCGTTGCCACGGAGCCTTGGCCGTTCGTGCCACCCGGATGCTTGCCACGGCTGCCGTTGACCTCGCCGGCCTTGGCCTTTCCTTGGCCATCGCCCAGCCCGCTCGCCGTCGTGGCGGCGGGCTTGCGCTCTGTTTCCGTGTCGCCTCCGGCAGCGGCCTCCCCGCCGCTGCTCTCCCCGCCGTAGCCACCGGGACGGTTCGCCTCGCGATAGCCCGGGATGAACTCGGTGCCCATCCAGCGGAAGAGATAGTCGACGAGACTCTTGGCGACAGGGATGTCGGGGTTCTTCGTGTAGCCCCACGGCTCGAACCGGGTGTGCGAGAACTTTTTCACGTACACCTCGAGCGGCACGCCGTACTGCAGGCTCATCGACACCGCCGTGCCGAAGGCGTCCATCAGGCCGCCGATCGTGCTGCCTTCCTTGGCCATCGTGATGAAGAGCTCACCCGGTCGGCCATCGTCGTAGAGGCCCACGGTGATGTAACCCTCGTGGCCGCCCACGTTGAATTTGTGGGTCACGCTGCGACGGGTGTCGGGGAGCCGTTCCCGCCGCGGTGCGGCAGTGACCTTGGCAGCCGTCTTGTCGGCCTCGCTGCTCGTGTTGAGCGGCTGGCTCTCCTTGGAACCGTCACGGTAGATGGCCAGCGCCTTGAGTCCCATCCGCCAACCTTCGACGTAGGCGCCGGCGATGTCGGCCGGCGTCGTCTCCCGCGGCATGTTCACCGTCTTGGAGATCGCACCGGAGATGAACGGCTGCGCCGCCGCCATCATCTTCACGTGCGCCTCCCAGGCGATGCTCCGCACTCCGAGCCGCGCCTTAAAGGCACAGTCGAAGACCGAAAGGTGCTGGCCCTTGAGGCCCGGAGCCCCCTCGATCGTGTCGTTCTTGTCGATGTAGGCGAGCACACCCTCGACGGTCGGCTCGTCGTAGCCCAGCGTCCGCAGCGCCAGCGGCACCGTCTGGTTGACGATCTTGAGCATCCCGCCACCGGCGAGCTGCTTGTATTTCACCAGCGCGATGTCGGGCTCGATGCCCGTCGTGTCGCAGTCCATCAGGAACGAGATCGTGCCGGTCGGGGCGAGGACCGTTGCCTGAGCGTTGCGGAAGCCATACTGCCGACCGCTGGCGAGCACGTCGTCCCAGACCTTCCGGGCTGCGTCGTGCAGGGCCCGCGGGCAGGATGGGTCGATCTTCTCGACCGCATCGCGGTGCATCTGCATGACCTGGAGCATCGGCTCGCGGTTGGCCGCGAAGCCCTCGAACGGCCCCACCGCCGCGGCGAGCTCGGCACTCGTGCGGTTGGCGGTGCCATGCAGGATCGCGGTGATCGCGCCACAGAGACCCCGGCCGGCATCGCTGTCATAGGCGAGACCATCGGCCATCAGCAGGCTGCCGAGGTTCGAATAGCCCAGGCCGAGCGGTCGGTAGAGGTGGCTGTTCCGGGCGATGCGTGGCGTCGGATAACTCGCATGGTCGACCAGGATCTCCTGGGCGATGAAGAAGACCCTACAGGCCGCGGCAAACCGCTCCACCTCGAACTGGCCGTCGGGCCTGCGGAACTTCATCAGGTTGATGCTGGCGAGATTGCAGGCCGTGTCGTCGAGGAACATGTACTCGGAGCACGGATTGCTGGCGTTGATCCGCCCCGAGTTGGGGCAGGTGTGCCACCGGTTGATCGTGGTGTCGTACTGCACGCCGGGGTCGCCGCACTGCCAGGCGCACTCCGCCATGCGATTCATGACGTCGCGGGCCTTGTAGGAGGGCCCGGCCTTCGACGAGTCGGTCACCCACCGCGTGGTCCAGGTGTCGTCGCGGTCGGCGGCCTGCATGAACTCGTCGGTGAGGCGGACGGAGAGGTTGGCATTCTGGAAGAGGATCGAGCTGTAGGCCTCGCCGTTGAAGTTGGAGTCGTAGCCCCCCTTCTCGATGAGAATCCGGGCTTTCTTCTCCTCCTTACTCTTGCACTCGATGAACTCCATGATGTCTGGGTGATGGACCTTCAGCGACTGCATCTTGGCGGCCCGGCGGGTCTTGCCGCCGCTCTTCACCACCGCGGCCACCTGATCGTAGACCCGCATGAACGAGAGCGGGCCCGACGGCTTGCCGCCCCCGGCGAGTTTTTCCCGCTGGCTGCGGAGCGTGGAAAGGTCGGTGCCGGTGCCCGACCCGAACTTGAAGAGCATCGCCTCGCTCCGCGCGAGGTCCATGATGTCTTCCATGTTGTCCTTCACGCTCTGGATGAAGCACGCGCTCCCCTGCGGATACTCGTAGGGATTGTCGGGCATCACGACGTCGTGCTTGGCCTCGTCCCACCGCCAGTTGCAGGGGGCCCCCTTCACGCCGTACTGGTGATAGAGGCCGACGTTGAACCAGACCGGTGAGTTGAAAGCACCATGCTGGTGGACGCAGAGCCAAGAGAGGTCGCGGTAGAAGTTCTCGCCATCCTGCTTGGTCTTGAAGTAGCCGTCAGCGATGCCCCAGTCGGCGATCGTGCGGGCCACCCGGTGCACGAGCTGCTTGACGGAATGCTCCCGCTCGGGTGTGTGGATCTCGCCATAGAAATACTTGCTGACGACGACGTTGGTGGCCAGCTGGCTCCAGGCCGCGGGGATCTCGCAGGCCGGCTGCTCGAAGAGCACCTTGCCGTCCTCCCCCTTGATGGCGGCAGTGCGGAGCTCCCACTCCGTGGTGTCGAACGGGCTTTCAGCCTCGGCTGGACAGAAGGTCGGCGGAACTTCGAGCGCGATCCGCGCGCCAGCCGGGGATCCCGGGGCCGGGGTAGCGGAAGCGGCCGGCGTGCCGGCCAGCGTGGCGGAGGCGTCGAAAGCTGCCATGGGAACTCCTGGGGCTGTGGTGAAAACGTGACGAGTGGGAACCAAGATCAGCGGGCTCGGAAAGTGTCGGTCGGAGAAAGTATACTTTCGTATAGCAGTTCTACAAACGGTGATCGGCTCCGAAGGGGGCCGTGCGTGAGTCGTTCAGGCGGCCAACCGAGCCTGGCCGGGGCGATTCTCAGAAAGCAGTTCCGTCTGCATGCTATCGCAAGATGTTGTGGCGGCCGGTCGTCGGACCCCTTCCTGTGGGCCGGGGCGTGAATGTAGCGTGAGCGTTTGGTGAGTCAAGCGACTTTCTGAAGACCGTTGAATCGGCCGTAAAAAAGCCCCTGCCGGGGTGCGCCGGGCGCCCCGGCAGGGCATCGCAAAAATCACCCACAAGAGGGGAGTGCCGGCGGCGGTCGCCGGCGGGCACTTCACGTGCGACAATGCATCGTTCACGGACGGCCGTTCGGGAAGCGGATTCCAGCCCGTCACGAGCCCCGATCATCAGGAGTTGCCGCCATGCCCCCCTCCCTTTTTTCCCGCCGCGCACTCGACGGCATCCGCATCCTCACGCTGGTCGGGGATGACTACGAAGACCTCGAACTCTGGTATCCAAAACTCCGCCTCGAGGAGGCTGGCGGCCACGTCACGCTGGCCGGCGCGATGCAGGGCCGCACCTACTCCGGCAAACACGGCTACCCCTGCACGAGCGACGCCATGATCAGCGACATGGAGGTCGATGATTTTCACGGCATCGTCATCCCCGGCGGCTGGATGCCCGACAAGCTCCGCCGGGACGAAAAGGTGCTCGACCTCGTCCGCGATTTTGCGGCCCATGGCAAGCTCGTCGCGGCCATCTGCCACGGAGGTTGGATCCCGGTCTCGGCGGGTGTCTACCGGGGAGTTCGCGTCACCGGCAGCCCGGGTATCAAGGACGATCTCGTGAATGCGGGAGCCATCTGGGAGGACACCCCGGTGGTCGTCGACCGCCACTTCGTGTCGAGCCGCAAGCCGGCCGATCTGCCCGCCTTCATGGCGGCGATCGTGGACCTGCTGGCCGGCGTGGTCGCCGTGTAGAATGCAGGGATGAGCCGCCCGAACGAACTCCAACTCGAAGCCGTGAAGGCGCGGGTGCGCGAGGCCGGCATGCGGTGCACGGCCGCCCGCTTGGCCGTGATGCAGCACCTCGACGCCGCACTGGGGCCACGCACCCACGCGGAGGTCTCCGAGGCGCTCTCCAGCCGGGGCTTCGATCGGGCCACGATCTACCGCAACCTGACGGAACTCACCGAGGCGCGGCTCGTGACGCGTGTCGAACTCGGAGATCACGTCTGGCGTTTCGAGGTCAAGCGGTCCGGTCTTCACGGTGGCGCTGCGGAGGATCATCCGCACTTCCTCTGCACCACGTGCGGGGAGGTCTCCTGCCTCGATGACGTCCGCGTGGCCATCACGCCGCATCCGCGGCAGCGGCCGGCCGAGGATGCAAACCGGAAAAAATCGCGGTCCCGCGCGGCCGACCGAACCGCGGGCATCCACTCCGTGACCGAGGTGCTGCTCAAGGGCCGCTGCGGCGACTGCGGCTGAGGATCAGATCCCGTTCCGGCCTCGTCCTCAATCGGCTCCCCGCCGCGGGCACAGGTCGCGCCCCGGATACCCGTCGCTCGCGCTCCGGGCTTCCCCGGCAAGGGACACAACCAAGAACCCGCGCACTCACTTCGGCAGCAGTTCCTTCAGCCTCTGGGTGGCGGCCCGTCCGATCGGCAGCGGTTCGGCGAGGCCCTGGAAGAGAACCAGCGTCTGGTCCCGCGACCGCCACTGCGTCGAACGGATGGAAGGGAGCTGGACGATCAGGGAGCGACTGATCCGACCGAACGTCGCCACCGGCAGGATCGACTCCCATTCCGCCATCGTCCGACGGATCATCCTCGACTTGCTCCCGCTGGCCTGCACCCGCGTGTAGTTTCTCACCGCCTCGATCCAGACGATGCTTGCATAGGGCACCACCTCGAACGAGCGGCCGCCAGTGGAGGAAAACGTCACCGACTCATCCGTGTCTCCCGACGCCTCCCCCGCATCGTCGTCGTCGCCCGCGGTGGCAAACGAACTGCGAGGAGCGGGCGCAATCGCCCCGAGCCGTTCGACCGTGATGGCCAGCCGATCGCGGTCGAACGGCTTGAGCACGTAGTCGACCGCGCCGGCGCGGAACGCCTCGATCGCCCGATCCTCGTGGGCCGTTACGAAGACGATCCGGCTCGTCGGCGGGACGCTGGCCAGAAGATCGAAACCCGGCCGACCGGGCATGTTGATGTCGAGGAACACGACATCGGGAACGCGTCCCTTCAGAAATCCCTCCGCATCCTCGACATCACGGGCCGTGCCGATCACCTCGATCCCCGAAAACGACTCGAGCAGTTCCGCCAGGCGATCGATGGCTTTGGGTTCGTCATCGACCAGGAGCGCCGTGATCATCAGTGCTTCCCTCCCGCCACCACCGTCGCCGGCCGCGGGACGGCCGTACGGATCGGGAGCCGCAGCCGCACCCGCACCCAGCCATTATCCTCGCGATGGTTCACCGTGGCCGACGGCCCCAGCAGGAGCCGGAGCCGCCGTTCGAGCGAGTGCAGACCCGTACCCGTCGACTGCTGTCCACCGGCGGCCACCCAACGACCGGTGTTGGCGACCTCGATGACGAGCCAGTTTTCCTCGCGACGAGCTTTCACTTCCACGCTCACATCGAGGTCGCAGTCGATCCGCGTCACCAGCCCGTCCCCGAATCGCATGGCCTGGACCGTGAGGTATTGCTCGAGAGCATCAAGCTCCCGTGACAAGGGCTCCAGTGGGGCCGCCGGCTGCAGCAGAAACCGCAGGTAGTTGGCCAGCGCCTGCGTGACCGTGTCGATCGCCTCGGGATCGTCCCGGCTGGCGACGACGGTATTGAGCGCGTTGAAGAGGAAGTGCGGGCTGATCTGCCCCTGCAGGTGTTGCAGTTCGTTTTTGAGCGCCAGCGACTCGGCCTCGAGGGCCCGGAACTCGGTCGAGTTGCGCTCGCGGACGAGGTGCTGTCCAAAATACAGAGCGCACCAGTTGGCCAGAAGCGTGAGGTTGATCACGAACAGAGCCAGCAGCGCCAGCCGCGGCTGAGCCGGGGCGGCGCCGCCCCAGGCCCGGTCCACCCAGAAAAGCAGGAGCGTGATCACGACCGCCGAGAAGATCGCACCGCCGGCCACGAGGCCGATCTTCGACATGCCCAGCCGCAATAACAGCCATTCCCGCTGGGAGAGTTCACGCATGACCGCCGTGGCGATGAAGCAGCAGGCGATGCGGGTGGCCACGAACGAAACCGGCTCGATGATCGCCGGCTGGAATACCTCGACCACCACCAGCGAGGCCACGAACGCGAACGCCCAAAAGGCCACGTGCGCGAGCCAGAAGACCGCCTCCGCGATGGCGGGGGAGAGGCGAACCGCCGCCGGGAGACCCGCTCCCTGCGCAGGCTTGGCACGAGCGGGCCGACTGCCGGACACGACGATGACATCGGCGGCGGGTGAGGGCATGGCGGGCAGTTGAGCGGCGGCGCAGATGACTCCCCAGGATAACCCGGCATCGGCGGGTAAATCCAGAACCGGGCCTCTCACTCGCGGCCCATGCAGCTCAATACCAGAGGCCCGCGCGCACGACGAACGTGTCGGCCGGCCGGGCATCTGACGTGTCGGTGAGGTAATACTCCACCAGTCGGCCGGTCACCCAGCCGGTCTCCAGCCGCCACGACAGGCCGAGGTCGGCCGGCTTTCGCTCCCAGCAGACGAGCAGCCGGTAATCGTGGTAGACGACCACGTCGTTGACGCCGCTGTCGCGGCGGACCGCCCACTGGTTGCCGCCAAACTCACCCGCCAGATAGACCCACTGCGCTGCGCGGGTGTCCTCCGCCACCCGCCAGGCGAGCCGCGGCCGCGGGAAGATGAGCTCGTGCCGCTGGTCGTCGGACGGCGTCCAGAGAAGGCCGCCGGCCGGCAGCATGTTGACGTCGTAGCGGTCGAGGTAGATCAGTCCGGCCACCACCCGCAGGTCGTCGGTCGCCTCCCATGCCCCGAACCCGTGACCCGTGATCCGAAACGCCTCGGGCGTATCGTTGACGAAGTCGCTGTACCATCCAGGAGCGACGGCAAGATCGACGCCAAACCGCCCGCCGATCTTCCGCAGCCACCGCGCCTGGATCCACGACTCGTACAGCTGGGAAGGCAGTCCCGGGTCGGTGGGCCCCGGCCCCTCGTCGACAAACGTCGTGCCGAAGCCGGGCGTCACGAGCAGCGGTGAATCGGCCGTCGGGGCCGGCATGCCGATCGTCAGGCTGGTGTCGAGCGTCGTCAGCCCCAGACCGTCGGCACCGAGGCGGGGCAACTCCGTCAGCGTGAAGATCGCCTGCTGCAGCGCGCCTGGCTTCGCGCCCGGTGGCAGCTTGCGGCCCGCCGGCGGTTCGAACTCCTGCCGTGGCTGCCCCGGCGGCGCCACGTCGTCCGGGAGGAGGGGCTCGGTGAGATCCTGCGGGTCGCCAAGCGCCGCAAGTCGGATGCGGTCGAAAAACCCTCGCTCCACAGGCGGCAGCGGCAGCACGTCGCCGGACGGCACGAGGGCCCGAGGTTCGTCGGCCCCCGCAAGACTCCCTGCCACAACGACCGCCAGCCACATGAAGCGGCAGCGGCGCGAGGCGGGAGCGGCGACATGCATGGTGAAAGGAGATTCCGCCGCGAGGAGACGCCAACCGGCCCCGCAGGGTCAATACGCCAGGCCAAATCGAAACATGATCGTGCTTGGCAGGTCGACGATCTGCGGCG
>JAIOPD010000094.1 GCA_021414115.1 Planctomycetia bacterium | reverse complement strand
ACGCCCCGCGGCGTGGTGCCGTGTGCGATGGCCACGCTGGCTGCCTTGCCGACGACTTCGCCCATCATGCCGCAGGTCTTCATCACCCGCACGGTGCCGAGCGCCTCGTGCGTGACGGAGATGCAGCGGCCCGCCATGAAGAGATTGTCCACGTCCTTCGAGTAGAAGCAGCGATACGGCACGGGATAGCCGAACGTGCGATCGACCCGCTTGTCGTGGACGGCGATCGAGATGAAGGGATTGTCGGGAAACTTCTGCGCAAACTCCTTTTTCGGGTAGTGGAGGTCGATCGACCAGGTGCTCGGCACGCAGCCATCGGGAAACTCCTTCTTCGACACGATGTCGTCCTGCGTGAGCACGATGTCGCCCAGGATCCGCCGGCTCTCCCGCGGGCCCCCCACGTAGGCCACCCAGGTGAGCACCGCGGTGGGGTGCGTGGCCGCCCCGTCGCCGTTTTTCATGGCGCTGAATGCCCCGAACACCGCCCGCAGGTTCCAGTCGCGGATGCCCTCGGCGTCGCCCAGCGGGTCCTTGTCGAAGCCGCTCTCCCAGAACCACTGGCCGTGATGGTCTTTCGGATACGGGAAGTCGGCCATCGTGAGCGGCAGCGCCCAGGGCGTTGCGGGGAACGCCTGCGGCGAGTCGCGTTCGTCCCAGGCCCACATGTTGCTCATCCCCATGCGGCCCTTCGGCTCCATGACCGTCTCGGCGCCGGCCAAGTGGCCGATCGTGGCATGGCCGGTGGCATCGCAGAAGAACGTGCCCGTGAACACGAGTTCCCGGCTCGTCTTCGTGTCGAGGCAGGTCACGCTCGTGATTCGGCTCCCCTCCCGGGCCACAGCGAAGGCATGCGTGTTGAGAAACAGCTCGATGTTCGGCTCGTCGCGGACGACCTTCTCCTTCAAGGCGTCGCCGAACTCCTCGTAGGTGCCCGGGCTCTTCTTGGCCTTGTCGGCAAACTCCTCCACGATCTCGCCGACGTGGGGATACTTGCCGCGTTTGATCAGCCCCATCGCCCACACCCGCACCTCGCTCGAGCCGTTGCCGCCGAGCACGGGCCGATCCTGGATGAGTGCCACCTTCAGGCCCATCCGGGCCGCGGAGATTGCGGCGCCCATGCCGGCATAGCCGCCGCCGACCACCACCAGGTCATATGGACCCTTCGCCGCGGGCTCTTTCGGCAGGCCGAGCGCCTCGCGCCGCCAGCCGGCCAGGATCGCCGAGTCGTTCGGCGGCGGGCTCGCATCGGTCGTGAACGCGATGCAGTCGCAGCGGCCGTCGAAGCCCGCAAGGTCGTGCAGGGTGATCGTCGTCTCGCCGGCCGGCACCGTCACCGTGCCGCCGGCCTGCCAGCCCCACTCGGCCCCCTGCGTGCCGAACGTCTCCGCCAGCGGCTTCCCGTTCACCATCACCTGAAACCGTCCCGGCGTGCCTGGGGCACCCCACCGCGCCACCCAGTCCTTCGTCCGCACCCACACGTGGTACGTGCCGGCCTCGCGAAACGCCACCTTCGTCGTGGCGTCGGCGACGGGTGTGCCCAGGCCGTGGGCCAGGAGATACGGCGAGCCCATCTGCCGGATGAACTGCGTATCGAGACTCCAGCCCCCATGGTCGGCGAA
>JAIOPD010000093.1 GCA_021414115.1 Planctomycetia bacterium | reverse complement strand
TTGGCACCTGCATCGGACGGTCACGGCACGAGGGACTGCAGCGGTTCGCCATGCGGTTCTTCGAGCCCGCGGTGCGGGCGGTGCTCGCGACCACGAGCCCGCGAGGCTGGGCGCTGGCGATCATCGGCCTCCAGGAATACCTCCGCCGCCTCCATGGCGACCGGCTTGCGAGCGCCGCTCGGCAGACGCTCACCAGCCGTCTCCTGGCGCTCCACCGAGGCAACGCCGGCCCCGGCTGGCCGTGGTTCGAGGACGTGGTCGCCTACGAAAACGCCCGGCCCTGCCAGGCGCTGATTTCTGCCGGCCGTTGGGCGGCGCAGGCGGATGCCCTCGACGCCGGCATCACCATGCTCGAATGGCTTGCCGAGCGGCAGACATCTCCCTCCGGCCGCTTCTCGCCCATCGGCTGCCGCGGTTTCCTGCGGAGGGATGGCCGCGGGGCGGAGTTCGATCAGCAGCCGATCGAGTCGCAGGCGATGGTGGCCGCCTGCTGCGAAGCCTTTCATGCCGTCGGCGATCCGCGCTGGCTGGAACGTGCGTGGAACGCATTCGACTGGTTTCATGGACACAACGTCCTCGGCACGATTGTCGGCGATCCCCGCACCGGCGGCTGCCGGGACGGGCTGCTCGAAGACCGGGCCAACGAAAACCAGGGGGCGGAGTCGACGCTGGCTTATCTCACCGCCATCGTGGAGATGCGTTTCCTGGAAGCGGCGATTTCCGAGCAGCAGAGGTCGCTCCCGGGCGACGACCACGGCAGCCTGCCTCCGCGGGCCGCGCGGGGAATCTGCGGCCGCTGACGACCACGACACGACCGGAGCCGAACCGCGATGCCCGTGACCCGCACCGGCGTGCTGCTCCGACCGAACAACGCGCGGGTGCTCTACCGCCCGTTCGAGCCGACGAATCCCCAGCGGGCGATGAGGATCATCAGCCGCGTGATGGAACTCGGCGACGGCGAGGTCGAATCGCTCCTGCACGCTGTCCTCTCGGAGTTTCACGGCCGCCACCAGCGGCTCGTGAACTTCTTCCAGGAACGGTTCGAATCGGTGCAGCATCATCTGCTCACCGACAAGTCGCTGACGGAATCCCGGCGGCTGCTGATCGGCTCCTACTTCACCCAGGAATACGCGCTCGAGAGTGCGGCTCTCTTCAATCCTTCGATCGTCTGGCATCCCGATCAGAGCGGCTGTCCTGCGGGAACGGCCCGGTTCATCGTCAGTCTGCGGGCGACCGGCGAGGGGCACGTCTCGAGCGTCGGCTTCCGTTCCGGCACCATCGACGCCGCGGGCACCGTCACCATCGCCCCCCCGACGGGCTTCGTGACCGCACCGCGGGTGGTGGCCAACGCCACCTATGACAAGCCGCTCTTCCTGAGAAAGCTGGCCGAACTCGGCGTGGCGGACGGCTTCGTCGAGCCGGTCTTCGCCGCCCTCGACGACCGCTTCACGCTCCGTGACCTGGAGGACTCGCTCCAGGTGACTTCCCGACAGCAGCGATCGCGCCGCCGCGAATGGGAGCCGCTCGCGGCGGCGATCCTAGCGCTTGCCCAGGCCAACTACGAGATCGAGTGCGCGGCCGACTCCGACATCTCCGAGCGGGTGATCTTTCCCTATTCGCCGGCCGAGACGAACGGCATCGAGGATGCCCGGTTCGTGCGGTTCGTCGAGGACGACGGCGCCGTCCACTACTACGCCACCTATACGGCCTTCGACGGCAGCGTGATGCTGCCGCAGTTCGTGGAGACCGACGACTTCATTCGCTTCCGCGTGAGCACGCTCAACGGCCCCGAAGTCGCCAACAAGGGGCTCGCGCTCTTTCCCCGGCGCATCGACGGCTCCTACGTGATGCTCTCGCGACAGGACGGCGAGAACATGTACGTCATGGAGTCGGACATGCTCCACTTCTGGCATTCGCGTCGGCTCGTGCTGCGGCCCACGTTTCCCTGGGAATACGTGCAGGTCGGCAACTGCGGCTCGCCCATCGAAACGGAGGCGGGCTGGCTCGTGCTCACCCACGGCGTGGGCGCGATGCGCAAATACTCGATCGGCGCCGTCCTCCTCGACCTCGCCGACCCCACGCGGGTGCTCGGCCGGCTCGCCGAGCCACTCCTCTCGGCCAACGAGAACGAGCGCGTGGGCTACGTCCCCAACGTGGTCTACAGCTGCGGGGCGACGGTGCATGCGGGGCGGCTCGTGATCCCCTACTCGATGAGCGACTACGCGACGTCGTTCGCGATCATCCCGCTCGCCGAGGTGCTCCGGGCGCTCACATCCTCAGGCACATGAGCGACGGCGATAAAAAAACTCCCGCGCGGAGGACGCACCTCCGCGCGGGAGAGGGCGAATCATTCGCCCGATGTGCCGCAGAGCCTGGCGGTCGCGGAACTACTTGGCGACCGCGACCGACGTCATCTTCAGCGACTCCTGCGCGGGCGACTCCTGCGCGATGCCCACCGTTGACGACGATTCCTTCGCGACGATGCCGCAGCAACTCGCAGCGGGCACCACGATCGTCGAGGAAACGATCGTCTCGCAGCAGGCCGCCCGCCGCCAGACGAGCCGCCCGCAGCAGTCGTAGGAGGCGACCGTCTCACATGCCGGGGCACAGACCGGCGCACAACTGCTGACACACACCGGCTCGCAGCAGACCGGCGCCGTGTAGCAACACGGCTCGCAGCAACGCCGACGGTGACCCCTGCCGGCCTCGGCGTCCTCAGCCGTCGCGAACGCCGCGATGCAGGCCACCGCACCCATCAACTTGACGAACATCTTGCCATTCATCGTTACAAACCCTCGAGGGTCCCCGGGGTGGATAAATCGGCGACCCTCCACGGGGCCGCCGTCCCGGGGGCGGGCAACGGTAGGCGCGTTACCCTGGCGTGGGCAACCGCCCGGCTCGCCGCCGATTCCGGGCTGCATCCGCGGCCGGTGGACAGTTCGTCGACTCGGCAGTCCCGACCGCTCAGGCGAAGATCGCCTGCACCGGCTTTCCCTTGCCGTCTTCCGTGGCGTAGAAGGGGCGATTCTCGATCTCGTAGACGGTTTTCGGGCTGATGCCCATCGCCGTGAAGAGCGTGGCGTGCAGGTCGGAGATCGTGACGGGATTCTCGATCGCCATGCAGGGCCGCTCGTCGGCCGTCCGGCCATAGACGAAGCCCTTTTTCACACCGCCGCCGAAGAGCACGACGGTCGAGCCGCCCGTGAAGTGTCGGTGCTGTCCGTAGTGGTTGGGCAGCTGGAGAAAATCCTTTGGGGAGCTCGCCTGGTCGTTGGCCTTCGACCCGGGCTGGCCCTCGGTGATCATGTCGCGACTGAACTCGCTGGCGATCACGACGAGCGTTCGGTCGAGGAGTCCGCGGGCCTCAAGGTCACGAATCAACGTGGCGATCGGTCGGTCGATCTCCTGGTGGAGTTTTGCGACCGTCTCGTGACCGCGGTCGTGCGTGTCCCAGTGGACGAAGGGGACATACTCCGTCGTCACCTCCACGTAGCGGGCGCCGTTCTCGACGAGCCGGCGGGCGAGCAGACAGCCGCGGCCGAAACGGCCCGTGTCGTACCGCTCCTGCACCTCCTTCGGCTCGAGCGTGATGTCGAAGGCCTCGCGCTCCTTCGCGCCCAGTAGGCGGTGCGCGTTGTCGAGGCTGCGGAGCATCGACTCCTGGTGGTAGTCGCTGGCCAGCGCGGCGTTCGGCCCGGCTTTGACGAGTTGCTGGAAGTGGGCGTACCGGCTGGAAAACCGACCCGGATCCATCCCCCGCGGCGGCCGCACCGCGAGCGCCGCCTGCTCCGGGTAAGGAAGGTTCATCGGTCCAAACTCGCTGCCGAAAAATCCGGCCGTGGTGAAGGCCTTGATCTCCTCGCTCTCGCCGACGCCCTCCAGCCGCTGACCGATGTTGACGAATGCGGGCATGACGGGATTCCGCGGCCCGAGCACGCGGCTCATCCAGGCACCGAGGTGCGGGCAGGCCACGGTCTGCGGCGGAACGTATCCGGTATGCCAGTGATACTGGTGCCGGGAATGCAGGATGCTGCCCAAATCGGGCTGCACGTGCGAACGGATGAGCGTGGCCCGATCGAGCACCTTGGCAATTTCAGGGAGGCCGTCGCAGATCTGCACGCCGTCGATGGCGGTCGGGATCGCCGGAAAGGTGCTGATCACGTCCGCCACGGCCAGCCCCGGCTCGAAAGGCTTGTATTTCTTGGGGTCGAACGTGTCGGGGGCCGCCATGCCACCGGCCATCCAGAGCACGATGACGGCGTCGGCCTTCGGCGCCGGGTGCACGATCTTGGCCTCGACGCTCGCCCGCGCCCGTGGCTCGGGCAGCAGGAGCGTCGATGTGGCCGCGGTGGCCAGACTCTTGAGGAGTTCGCGTCGGGTCTTCATGACAGCCTCTGGAATATCGGTTGAAGTTTATCCGCTGAACCTACCGGACCAGTTGAAACTCCGGCAGCATGACGATCGCCCACAGGCAATCCGCCACGCTCTCCTTGGTCGGAGCGTCGCCCAGCATCCCACGAACCGCCACCGCCTCGTCGGCCGTTGGCGGCCGAGACAGCGCTGCCGCGAACATCCATTGCAGGAGCGTCTCGGTCGACGGCCCGCGGTCTGCCAGCACCCTTGCGCCCCCCTTGGCAAACTCATCGGCGAGGGTCTGCTCGTTGGCCAACTGGATCGCTTCCAGCGTGGTCAGATCGCTCGGCCGGCTGGTCACCACCTGCTCGCGATTGGGCCGCCCCAGTGCCGCCATGAGCGCCGTGCCTTTCACCAACACGGCGCGGACCATCGGCATCGGGCCGTTCGCCGAGGCTGCCAGCACCTGTCGAGCGAACGCAGCCGCGGCTGCCTCCCACGTGTGTTGGGTCTTGATGACCGCCGCCGGCGCCCAATCGGCCGGCTCTGCGGCCTTGGGAAACTGCCCCTTCCCGTCGGGCGTTGCCGCGGTCCACTGCCACGAGTCGTCGGTGGCGATCGTCACCTTAGAGCCGTCGGCCAGCAGGCAGCGGATCTCGGCACGCAGGGCCGCAGGCCCTCCGGCAGTGGCATTGGCCGCCGTGATCACGATCTCGTTTTTTCCTTGGCGGAGGTCGGACGAAAGCAGCTCAAAGACCGGTTGCGTCCACTCGTTCGCGGCAGCGGCGCGCTTGCCGTTCACGAACAGCGTCGCCTCGTTGTCGGCGGAGACCACGACGGCCGCGTGCACGACGACGGCGGGCAGATCGAACGTTCGCCGGAACGTCAACTTCTCGCCCGGCGGCGACGCCGCCAGGTCGTTGGACCAAATCCACGTGGCGACCGGCTCGGCCGCCGGGGTGTCGCCGCCGTCGACCGTGAACCGCAGAACCTCGGCGTCGGCCTTCGCGGGTGCGGTGGCGGTCAACGTCCAGACCGCGTCGGTAAACTGCTCGGCCGTCAACCTGCGCGGGAGGGGGCCCTTGAAGACATAGTCGCTCCCCTGCGGCTGCCCGTCCACGGCGGGCGTGGCGGCGCCGTAGGCTTCCGAGGTGCAGATGGTCCGCAGCACGTGCTTCACGTCCCAGCCGCTCGCGACCAGGTCGCCGGCGAGCACGTCGAGGAGGTCTTCGCTCCAGGGTTTGGTGCGCAGGCTGTCCACGGGATGCACGAGGCCCCGGCCGAGGAGCCGATGCCACAGCCGATTGACGAGGGACCGCGAGAGCCAGCCGTTTTCGGGCTTCGTCATCAGCACTCGACGAAACTGTCGTGGCAACTGGCACACTTGAGGTTGATCCCCAGGAACGTCTGGCCCACGTTCTGCGCGAACTGAATCGGCACCGTCTGGCTGGCGTTGACCTCGCCCCGCCACACGATCCCGTCGATGAACCCGCGCGACTCGTCCGTGGGCGAGATCAGTTCACGGACAAACGCATCGAACGGCTTGTTGTCGACCAGCGCGCGATGGAGCCAGGCGGTGATCTGTCGGCGGCCCCCGGTGATAAACCCCGTGCCCGAGTAGTCGTTGCGGAGCAGGTCGTTCCAGAAGGTCATCCAGTGCTCGGCGTAGGCGAGCTTGTCGTTCAGCAGTTCATCAACGAGGGCAGCGCGCTTGGCGGGATCGGTGTCGGCGACGAACCGCTCGATCCGTTCGGGCTCGGGAAGCAGGCCGGTGAGATCGAGACTCACGCGGCGAATGAATGTCCGGTCGTCGCTCCGCGGCGGACGCGGGATCTTCCGCTCCTCCCAGTAGGCATCGACGATCCGGTCGACGGGATTCGTGCGGCCCTCCCGGGGCGCGGGCAGCACGACCTGCCTGAGATTCAGCGGCGGCTCCCAGGCGGTGCCCTTGAAGCTGAAGCCCTCTTCCCAGGGCGCCTGCTCGTCGATCCAGCGGCGGAGAATCGCCACAGCCTCCGGCGGCAGCGGCGGGCCCTCGCTCGGCATCCGCTCGTCGGGGTCGTCGCTGGTGACCCGCGCGATGATCTCGCTGGCGGACGAGTCACCGGCCACGAACCCGGGCGTGCCCGAGTCGCCCCCGGCGAGCGTCGCCTCGCGGGTGTTCAGCGAATAGCCCCCCTGCCGCGCATCGCCGGTGTGGCACTGCCCGCAATGCACCCGCAGGATGGGCACGACCTCGTGGGCAAAGTCCACGGCCCACGCCGGCAACGCGGCACAAACCACGATCGCAAACCACGCGGGCCTGAGCAGCATCCGAGCTCTGTCCTTTCTCGTGCGGCCGCAGCGACACGCCAACTCCGTCTTCGAGGATATCGACGCACGCCGGCGGCACTCAAGCAGATAATCCGCTCGTGCACGAAACCGCGCAGGCGAGCGAAGCAATTCGCTCGCCTGCGACATGGCGTCGGCTTTTTTTGGATCCAGAAAGCCCGGAGCGGAAGCGACGGGATCGGCACGACGTAATGATTCAAGCACCGCTCGACCGCATCCGTCTTTGGTAGGTCGCCGGCTCGGGGGCGGCAAAAGTCGCCGCTTCGCGGTCCTTCGGATTCTCGCGGCGGCAAGATCGCCGACGCTCGTCGAGCGTTCGCCGACCCCCTACGCCTACCCGTATTGATGTGCAAAAACGACGCTACGTATCGACCGGGTGCGCTCGAGCCTCATCGTCGCGTCAGGTGCCCGATGGGGACCGAGTGACGGGTCGGGGCTGCCCGTGCCCCGTCGCCGGCGTATGACGCCAAGCGAAGCCCGGGCACCGATCCGCCACAGGCGGATTGGTCGGCGAAGCGCAGGCGGCATCCGAGTGAGCGGCGGGCAGGATGCCCGAAGCGAACGTCCGGCGACGGGGCACGGGCAGCCCCGACCCATGCGCTTCAGCGGCTCGCCGCCGGCTCCGGAAACCGGTCCTGGATCGGCTGCACGGAGAGCGGCTCCGTGCGCATTCCCTCCATCGCGAGCACGCAGGCCTCCGCGGCCGGCAGCGTCGTGATGCAGGGCACCCCATAGAGCACGCTCGCGGCCCGGATGCGGCCCTCGTCGGTCCGCGCCCCCTTACCCCGCGGCGTGTTGAAGATCAGCTGCACGCGGCCGTCGATCAGATGATCGATCAGATTCGGATGCCCCTCCTGGAGCTTCTTCACCACCTCGACGGCGATGCCTGCCTCGGCGAGCGTCCGCGCCGTGCCCGACGTGGCCAGCAACTCGAAGCCGAGCGCCACCAGCCGCCGCGCGAGGCCCACCATCGCCTCCTTCGCCGGTGTGCTCGCCACGCTTAGAAAGATCCGCCCCTGCTCGGGAAGCAGGATGCCGGCCGCGATCTGGCTCTTGGCGAACGCGATGCTGAAGCGGTCGCTGACACCCATCACCTCGCCTGTGCTCCGCATCTCGGGTCCGAGCGCGATATCGACACCGGCGAACTTCACGAACGGAAACACGCTCTCCTTCACGCTCACGTGGGCGGGCAACGGGTCGGCCGTGATCCCTTGGTCCGCGAGGCTCACGCCCGCCATCACCTTCACCGCCACCTTCGCCAGCGGCATTCCCGTCGCCTTGGCCACGAAGGGCACGGTGCGGCTGGCCCGCGGATTGACCTCGATCACGTAGAGCGACTGGCCGCTGGCCCCGTCCGCGCCGGCCTCTTTCTTGACGGCGAACTGCACGTTCATGAGGCCGACGACGCCCAGGCTCTTCGCCAGACCCGTCGCCGCCGCCTTGATTTCGGCGATCACCTCCGGCGACAGGCTGTGGGGCGGGATGCAGCAGGCCGAGTCGCCCGAATGAACGCCCGCCTCCTCGATGTGCTCCATCACGCCGGCCACGATCACGTCCTTGCCGTCGCAGATGCAATCGACATCGACCTCGATCGCATCCTCGAGGAAACGGTCGATGAGGACGGGCTGCCCCTGGGCCACGATGAACGCTTCGGCGACGTACCGCTCGAACTGCACGTGGTCGTAGCAGATCTCCATGGCCCGCCCGCCGAGCACGAAACTCGGCCGCACGAGGCTCGGATAGCCGATCCGCGCCACCTCGCGGCGGGCCTGTTCGAGCGTCCGCGCGATGCCGCTGGCCGGCTGCTTGAGACCGAGCCGGTCGAGCAGTTCGCGAAACTGCTCCCGGTCCTCCGCCATCTCGATGGTGTCGACGCTCGTGCCGATGATCGGCAGGCCTGCGGAGAGAAGCGCGCGGGCGAGATTGAGCGGCGTCTGACCGCCGAGCTGCACGATCACGCCATCAGGCTCGATACGATCGGCGATGTTGAGCACGTCCTCGCAGGTGAGCGGCTCGAAAAAGAGCATGTCGCTCGTGTCGTAGTCGGTGCTCACGGTCTCGGGATTGGAGTTGACCATCACGCTCTCGATGCCCAGCTCGCGGAGCGCGAAACTCGCGTGGCAGCAGCAGTAGTCGAACTCGATGCCCTGACCGATACGATTGGGGCCGCCACCGAGGATCATCACCCGCTTTCTGCCGGGCTCCTTCGGCCGCGTCTCATCCTCCAGCTCCCAGGTCGAGTAGTAGTAGGGTGTCTGGGCCTCGAACTCCGCGGCACAGGTATCGACCGACTTGTAGGTGGCGACGATGCCGCGCCGCTTCCGTTCGGCCCGCACCTCGAGTTCCGAGGAGTTGAGCATGACGGCGAGCTGCCGGTCGGCAAAACCCGCCTGCTTCGCCATCCGCAGGGTGGCGTCGTCGATCGCGGCCAGCGACCCGACCGTCCGGAGCAGGCTCTCGATCTCGACGATCTGCTGCAACTGGTCGAGAAACCAGCGATCGATCGCCGTGATCTCGTGGATCTCGTCGACCGTGAGCCCCGCCTTGATCGCGTACCGCAGATACCAGACGCGGTCGGGGTCGGGCGTCGCGATCCGGGCGCGGATGTCGTCGAGCGACGGCTCGGCCGCCGTGCCCCAGAGGTCCTTGGAGTCGTTGCCGAATCCGAAGCTGCCGACCTCGAGGCCCCGCAGTGCCTTCTGAAAGGCCTCCTTGAAGGTCCGCCCGATCGCCATCGTCTCCCCCACGCTCTTCATCTGCGTGGTGAGCCGATTGTCGGCCTCGGGAAACTTCTCGAACGCGAATCGCGGCACCTTGACGACCACGTAGTCGATCGAGGGCTCGAAACAGGCCTTCGTCTTCCGGGTGATGTCGTTGGGGAGTTCGTGCAGCCGCCAGCCCACCGCCAGCTTCGCGGCGATCTTCGCGATCGGAAAGCCGGTCGCCTTGCTCGCGAGCGCCGACGAGCGACTGACCCGCGGATTCATCTCGATCACGATCATCCGGCCGGTCAGCGGATCGACGGCGAACTGGATGTTGGAGCCGCCCGTCTCGACGCCGATCGCGCGGATCACGGCGAAGCTCGCATCCCGCATCCGCTGGTATTGCTTGTCGGTGAGCGTCATCGCCGGAGCGACGGTGATCGAGTCGCCGGTGTGCACGCCGCAGGGATCAAAGTTTTCGATGGAGCAGATCACGACGGCGTTGTCGTCGGCGTCGCGCATCACCTCCATCTCGTATTCCTTCCAGCCGAGGATCGACTCCTCGACCAGCACCTCGCCGACAGGAGAGAGGTCGAGCCCCCGCTGCACCTTGTGATCGAACTCCTCGCGGTTGTAGGCCACGCCGGAGCCGGAGCCACCGAGCGTGAAGCTCGGGCGGATCACGGCCGGCAGGCCGACCTCGGCGAGCACCTCGCGGGCCTCCACGAGGCTCTTCACGATCCGGCCGCGGCAGGTCTCGAGTCCGATCTTCTGCATCGTGGCCTTGAAGATCTCACGGTCTTCGCCCCGCCGGATCGCATCGGCCTTGGCCCCGATCATCTCCACGCCGTGCTTCTTCAAGACCCCGTGCTTCTCGAGCTCCATCGCCAGGTTGAGGGCTGTCTGCCCGCCGAGCGTGGGCAACACGGCGTCGGGCCTCTCGACTTCGATCACCTTCTCGAGTGTCTGCCACGTGAGCGGCTCGATGTAGGTGCGGTCGGCCGTGCCGGGATCGGTCATGATCGTGGCCGGGTTCGAGTTCACGAGCACCACCCGGTAGCCGTCCTCACGGAGGGCTTTGCAGGCCTGGGTGCCGGAATAATCGAACTCGCAGGCCTGGCCGATGACGATCGGGCCTGACCCGATCAGGAGAATGGTCTTGAGATCGTCGCGGCGGGGCATGGAGGTGCTCGGGGGGGACGGGCAAAAAAATCTCCCGAAGGTAGCACTCCTCCCGCCGTCCATCAACGAACGTCTAGAATCCCCGCGGCTTCTCCACGCTTCATCCTCCATGTGCAGGAACAGTCACCCATGTCCATCGCCACCCCCGGCCTCGACGCCTGCCGCGACACGCTTCCCGACGAGCTCAAGGACATCCGCCTGAACATGGCCGCCGTGCTTACCGGCGAGAATCTCCAGCCGGCACAGGCCCTGGGGACGGCGCTGGCTGCGGCGCACTTCGTGCGATCGAAGCCCCTCGCCGACGCCCTCGAGTCCGACATCCGTGCGGGCTTGGGCGACGCGGCCGGCCCGGTGATCTCCGACGCGGTGGCCGCCGCGGGCCTGATGGCGATGAACACCGTCTATTACCGCTTTCGCCATATGCTCGGCAAGGAGAGCTACGAGGCCCGCTCGCCCCGCCTGCGGATGAGCCGCATGGCCCAGCCCGCCACGAACAAGCTCGACTTCGAACTCATGAGCCTCGGCTGCGCGGCCCTCGCGGGCTGCGAGCTGTGCATCAAGAACCACGAGGCGAGCCTGCTGCATCTGGGGGCGAGCGAGGATGCCTGTCACGACGCGGTCCGGATCGCGGCCGTGATCAACGCCGCGGCCTGCGGCCTGGGAGCGGCGCCGACTCGGTGACGAAAAGGTTGGTTCCGGAAGGTCGGCACTCGCCACCCGTATACCCGTCGCTCGCGCTCCGGGCTTCCTGAGCGCCGCATCCAAGATCGCCTCGAAACGGGAGCAGATCAGCTGCGGCGATCAGGCCAGTTCGCGGAGATACTCGAGCGTGTAGATGCCACTGGAGTGGCCGTCGGAAAACTCGATCGAGTAGGCGTATTGGCCGACGGGCTGCATGCCGACGACCTCGAGCGGCGCGACTTCCTCGGGCGCGAGCACGTTGAGCAGCGGCGGCGGTGCCGTGACGGCACGCTTCTCCCGGCAGGTCGCGCACGGGCAGGCGTCGCGGAGGAGCCGGGGCGTGTACACCGCGGCCTTCCCGTCGCTCCACACGATCTCGATCGCGGACGGTGCGCGGGGGTCGTCGAGCCGGCGGATCGACGTGGGTACGGGCGTGGTCATGGTTCTCCTCGGGAACGCTCGCGGAGGTCGATGATCCGGCGGCCCTTGCCCTCGAACCGTGGCAGGCTGCCGATCGGCACCGTCGTTACATCGACCCGCAGGCCGAGACGCACCTGGAGTTCGCGGGCCACGCGGTCCGGATCGTCGAGCCTGTCCTCGATGGCAAGCGAAAGCTGGTCGAGACTCTCCCGCGTCGCCACCGTGAGCTGGTGCTCGACCACCTCGGGGAACCCGCGGACGATCTCTTCGATCGCGTGCGGGAAGACGTTGACGCCGCGGACCACCAGCATGTCGTCGGTCCGCCCGAGGATGCCGCCGTCGAGCCGGACCCACGGACAGGCACCGGCGGCCACGTCGCCGGCGGCGGCCCAGGTTGCCCGCACGACGTCGCCGGTGCGATAGCGGATGACGGGCGCACCGGTGCGGCCGAGCGTCGTGAGCACGAGTTCGGCGAGTTCACCCGGCGCCGCAGGGCTCCCGGTCGCCAGCGCGAGGAACTCGGGGTGAAACCATTCCTCGATCACGTCGAGGCCGTCGCCGTGCGGGTCGCCCACGCCCCACGGCCCCACCTCGGTGGCGCCGGCGTGGTCGAGCACCTCGGCGGCCCAGGCAGCGGCGATCCGCGACCGGGTCGTGCGGACCGACCCGCCCGGCTCACCCGCCACGATCACGAGGCGAATGCCCAGCCCCGTGGTGTCGATCTTGTTGTCGGCGGCCACCTCGGCGAGATGGAGTGCATAACTCGGCGTCGCGAGCAGCACCGTGGCTCCCAGGCTACGGATCAGGTCGAGCCGTGCAAGGCTCGTGAGTCCGCCGGTCGGGATCGCCATCGCGCCGCGGGCGAGCGCCGCGTCGAAGCCGCTCCAGAAGCCCGCGTAGGGCCCGAAGGACGAGGCCACCAGCAGGCGATCGCCGGCGGTCACGCCGCCGCGATCAAGGATCGTCCGCCAGCAATCCATCCACCACGCCCAGTCGGCGGCCGTGTCGAGCACGGGCAGCGGCCGCCCGTGCGTGCCGCTGGTCTGGTGATACCGGACATACCGGGCCGGCTCCCAGGTGAGGTTGACGGGACGGCCGGTCGATGCCGCGGCTTCGACGAGTTCATCCTTGTAGGTGAACGGCCAGTCGGCGAGTTCGTCGAGCGACTTGATCGCGGCCGCGTCGGTCACCCGGGCCAGCTTCGCGGCGTAGAAGGCGTTGTGCGGGAGAATCTCCCGCAGCAGACCGCGGAGCCGGTCGAGCTTCAGTGATTCGACCGACGCGCGGCCGAGGGGGCGATCGGAAGGGCGAGCAGACGACATGCCGGGATTATGGCATGCCGAGCGACGGGATGCCCTGCGACGGCGCATTCTGCAGCGGCGGCTGCAGACCCTGGAAAGGCTGTGGCGGCGGGAGGATGAGGGGCTGCTGACTCGGGGCGGGCAGTGGCTGGGCCGCGAAGGGCTGCGGCGGCGGTACCGGAATCGGCTGCACCGGCCGAACCGCCGGCTGCGGCGTGGCGGGGGGAAGACTACCGGCCGCGAGCCGCACCTGCTCCGCCCGCGCGACCACGAGTTCCGGCGGTGTCGATGCCGCCGGCTGCATGGCGAGTTCGACCGACCGCTCGTCGCGGACCTCCCACGGGATCAGGTTCTCGGTGACGAAGTCGAGCGGGAAGATCTCGTACCACGGGGTCGGAAACGGCTGCCGCACGGTGAGCGTCTCGTAGCCGTCCTTCACGAGGCGGATCTTGCGGGTGCCGTAGTAGACGAAGTCGTGCGAGACCGGCGTGGTGCCGATCTGGTAGTCGTCCACATAGACGAGTGCGCCGGGCGGGTTGCTGCGGATCGTCATCCGCCGCTGGACACAGCCCGCGGCCAGGGCGGCGACGACGAACGCGGCCGCGACGGCGGCCGCCCGACGGCGACCACCACACGGGAACCACGCGCTGGAGAAGGCCCGTTCCATGCGGCGGACGATAGGCGCTGCGGTCGCCTGCCGCCAGACCAGCGGTCCTCGCGCAGGTTGCCCCAAACTCTCCAGGTCGCGACGTCCCCGTCGGCCGGCTAGACTCCTGCTTTTCCGCGGCCAACTTCCCTCCACCCTATGGTCCGAGGCCCGAAGCGTGGGATCAGGCACGAGCCTCGACTGCTGCGAACTCACCGACATCGGGCGGCGGCGCGCGAGCAACCAGGATTCCAACGTGGTGCTCGCGCCGTGGAGCGCCGATCAATACCGCCGCCGGGGCTGGCTGCTCGTGGTCGCCGACGGCATGGGGGCCCATGCGGCCGGCGAGATGGCCAGCGCCCTGGCCGTCGAGCACGTGCCGCTCGTCTACGAGAAACTGGCCGCCCGATCGCCGCCGCGGGCTCTCGACGCGGCCATTCGGCAGGCCCACGCGGTCATCCACGAACGCGGCGAGAACGCCGCCGATCTCAAGGGCATGGGCACCACTTGCACGGCGTTGGCGCTGGTGCCACGCGGCGCGCTCGTCGGCCACGTCGGTGACAGCCGTGCCTATCGCGTCCGCGGGGGCAGGATCGACCAGTTGTCCCGCGATCACTCGCTGTCGTGGGAGCTGGCGGGCCAACGCACGGCCGGCAGCGACGAGCCCGTGCCGAAAAACATCATCACGCGGTCCGTCGGCCCCCAGCCCAAGGTCGACGTCGATGTCGAGGGGCCGTTCCCGGTGGAAGCCCGTGACGTGTTCGTGCTCTGCACCGACGGCCTCTCCGGACAAGTGGCCGACGAAGAGATCGGCCTGCTCGCGGGCGGCCTCGCGCCGGACGCGGCGGCGGCCGCGCTCGTGGGGCTGACGCTCGTCCGAGGCGCGCCCGACAACGTCACCGTGATCGTGGCGCGAGCCGGCGAGAAGGAGGCCTCGCAGGTCGCCCCGGGCGATCAGCCCTGGCCGCTCACCGACGAAACCGTGACCGCGAAGCCCCAGCCCATTCCGGTGAAACTGCTCTCTGGGGCGGCTGTCAGCCTGCTGACGGCCCTGGTCTTCAACCCGTGGAGCGGGCTGATGGGCGCGGACGGAATCGGCGGCCTGCTGGGGGATGAGTTGGCGTTTCCGGTGGCCCTCATCCTCTCGATCACGATGGCTCTGCTGTTCATCGGCTGCCTGCTCGCGGCCGTGCTCTCCTCCTTCGCCTCGTCCGCCGGACCGGTTCGCGTGCTGCCCGTGGGTGCGAAACTCGGAGGCGGACCCTACCGCACCTATGACTGCACGCCGTCGGCGCCGCTTCTCGAAGGCATCGTGGCGAGCGTTGAATCAGCCGCCCACGGCCTCTCGACGCAGGAACGCGACCGATTGCTCGCCGCCGTCTCCGCGGCGCGGTCGCGGATCACGGCAGGCGACCTCCCCGCGGCCCTCACGGCGGCAGCCGAGGCGATCGCCGGCTATCGCCGCTCGATCGATGCCGCCCGCGGCGATGACACCGCCCACGGCTGACTCCCGGAAACCCTCGCGCAGCCGTCAAAGTCTGCCACCGCCCGTCGCCCGGCTTGCCCAGTCAGCGGGCGACGGACGATCGGGTGGCAAAACGGCTCCAGTGTCCGCTCGCACGACGTCGATCGCCTTGGGACGCGATCGGTACTTCGTCAACGGTCCAGGGAGACACGATGGGATCCACGGCGGCCCTGCAGACGCATTCCGAGGCTGCGACGTCCCGTCCTCGGCCGGCCATGTTTCGGGCCCTTGGCCATGCCGAGCCTCCGCAGATGATCGATCTCGGCGACGAGACCTACCGCCACGTCGAAACGCTCAAGCATGACTCGTGGGCCGCCACGGCGATCTACCGGTCGGCGACCCGCACCGCGAAGTGCAAGTTCAACCGCACGCAGTCGATTTCGGTGGTGCCGATGGGCTGGCTGGGCCGGTTCCTCGCCGCCCGCGAGCGGTGGTTCATGGACCGCCTCGCCGGCATCGAGGGCACACCCGTCTCGCTCGGCGACATCCGCGCCGCTGGAAAACCGCTCCCGACGGCCGTCGCGCACCAATGGATCGAGGGCCATGCGCTGGCCGAAGGCGAGCAGGTCGACGACTGGTTCTTCCCGCGGCTGGCGGCGATCCTCGCGGAGGCCCATCGCCGCGGCGTGGCCCATGTCGATCTTCACAAGCGCGAGAACATCCTCGTCGACGAGGCAGGCCGCCCGCATCTGATCGACTACCAGATCTCGTTCGGCCTGCCCGCGAACAGCCGCCTGGCGGCTGTCGCATTCGGCGGTCTGCTCCGCCTCCTCCAGCGGTGCGACGACTACCATCTGCTCAAGCATCGCGTGAAGCACCGCCCCGACCAGGTCGGCCTGAGCCTTGCCGACATGCAGCGGATGCGGCCCTGGTGGATCCGTGCCCACCGCTGCGTGGCCATCCCCTTCCGGGCCTGCCGACGCAGGCTGCTGACGGTGCTCGGCATCCGCTCCAAGACCGGCCACGCCTTCAGCGAGGCCTTCCCCGAGATCGCACACCGCCGGGCGGCGGCCTGAGGCCGAACCCGCGACGGGCCGGGTTCAGCGGGCCAAATCGGCCTGCCGCCGGCCACACCGCCGCCGCTACACTCCCGCGGCCATGAAGATCATCTCGCGATACGTGCTCTGGGAGTTGCTCCAGGTCTTCCTGGTGGCGCTCACGGCGCTCACGCTCTTCATGCTGGTCGTCGGCCTGGTCCGCGAGGCCCAGCAGCAGGGGCTCGGCCTCATCCAGATCCTGATGCTGGTCCCCTACGTCCTCCCCGAGGCGATGCGGTTCGCCGTGCCGGGCACGATGCTCTTCGCGGTGGCGAGCGTCTTCGGCCGGATGTCGGCCTCCAACGAGGTGATCGCGCTCAAGGCGGCAGGCATCTCGCCGGTGGCGATCATCTGGCCGGCGGCGGCACTCGCGCTGGTCGTGAGTTTCGTGTCGGTCTGGCTCAACGACGTCGCCGTGTCGTGGGGCCGCGACGGCGTGCGGCAGGTCGTGGTCAGCAGCGTCGAGCAGATCATCTATGGCCGGCTTCGGCAGCAGCGGTCGTACAGCACCGCGCAGATCTCGATCAACGTCAAGGCCGTGGACGGGAAGCGGCTGATCCGGCCCACGCTCACCTTTCAGTCCAGCAGCAACGGGCCGCCGGCCACCGTCTCGGCGGCCGAGGCCGAACTCAGCGCCGACGCGGCCAAGGGCACGCTCGTCGTCACGTTCCGCGACGGCACGCTGCACATGGGCGACTACACCGCCTCGTTTCCCGACTCGATCGTTCGCGAAGTGCCTCTCGACGCCGTCAGTCGCAAAAGCACGACATCGACGAGCCCCTCGGAGATCGCGATGGCCCAGTTCACAACGGCTCGCCTCGACGAGATGAAAAAAATCGACGGCATCGAGCAGCTCGCCGCCGGCAAGACGGCGATGAGCATGCTCACCGGCCGGATGGAAATGACCTCGCCCGTGCACACGGCCTACGAGCGGGAACTGCTCCGGCAGGAACGGAGCAGGCTCAACCGGATCATCATGGAGCCCTGGCGACGGTGGGCGAACGGCTTCAGCTGCCTCTGCTTCCTGCTGGTCGGGGCACCGATGGCGATCCGGATGCGGAACGCCGACTTTCTCACGAGCTTCTTCCTCTGCTTCCTGCCGATCCTGTTCGTCTATTACCCGATCTTCATGCTCGGCGTCGACCAGGCGAAGCGGGGTTCCGTCCCGCCCGTCGCGGTCTGGATGGGCAACGTGCTGATCACGCTCTGGGGCTGGTGGCTGCTTCGCCGCGTGATCCGCCAGTGACGGCCGGGTGTTGCTCGCCGGGTCGAATCTGGCACAATCCGCAGGTCGTCCCGGGAATCATTCGCCTACCGCCACGGAGCCACGTCGCATGCCCCGTCCCATCACCCTGTTCACCGGCCCGACCACTTCGACGTCACCCGCGCCCTCGAGGAGAGCGGTTACTGCGCGTCCAAGCGCGACACGCTCGAGCGGCACGATCTCTCCGTCTACGCGATTTCCAACCATCTCGTCGGCCAGGCCGTCTGCGACCGGATCGACGAGCGGCACAAGTCGATCCTGCCGCCGCACGTCTGGGGCGACGGCGACCCGGCGGGCGTCAACAAGCGGGCGGCCGAGGAGATGAAGCGGACGGCGCGGGCGGCCCAAAAACTCGGCGTCTCGGTCGTCAACGGGTTCACGGGATCCTCGATCTGGCACTTCCTCTACTCTTTCCCGCCGGTGTCCGACGCGATGATCGATGCGGGCTTCGCGGAGTTCGCCGAACGCTGGCATCCGATTCTCGACGTGTTTGCGGAGTGCGGCGTGCGGTTCGCGCTGGAGGTGCATCCCACCGAAATCGCCTTCGACATCTTCACGGCCCAGCGGGCACTCGACGCGCTCGGTCGCCGCGAGGAGTTCGGCTTCAACTTCGACCCCAGCCATCTTCATTGGCAGGGCGTGAGTTCCGTGGAGTTCATCCGCTCGTTCCACGACCGCATCTATCACGTCCACGTGAAGGATGCGATCGTGACCTTGAACGGCCGCACCGGCATCCTCGGCAGCCACATCAACTTCGGCGATCCCCGCCGGGGCTGGGACTTCCGCTCGCCGGGCCGCGGCGGCGTCGATTTCGAGGAGATCATCCGGGCCCTCAACCAGGCGGGCTACGAGGGACCGCTGTCGGTGGAGTGGGAAGATTGCGGGATGGACCGCGAGCATGGTGCCGCCGAGGCGGCACGGTTCGTCAAAAACCTCGACTTCTCGCCGAGCAACCGGCAGTTCGACTCGGCGTTCGCGGAGTCCTGAACGGCGGCGTGCCGCGGGAGGGCGTGATGCGGTGTCAGGGATCATGGCCGCTCGAACGGCGATGGCTCCTTCACGCCCTCGTCATCGCGGTCGTATCGACGGCTTCCATCGGCCACGCCGATCCTGCCGCACGGCCGGTCGCCGGTCTTGCCGATCTCGACACCGCGTTTGCCACGGCGGCCGGGTTGCTGGCCAAGACTGCCGAGAACGGTGGGCACGCCGAGTTGGCCAAGACGATCACGGAGTGGGACCTTCCCGCCGCGGGCGAGCGGCAGATCGTCGTCTCGATCCCGGCTCGGCTGGAGAAGCCCTCGTCGATCGACACCCCCGACGAGATGACGATCTGGAACGATTTCTGCGCGGCCCGTCGCACGCGGGCCTCCGGCTTTTTCGAGCATGCCGTCGCGGCGTCCCGCTCGCATGACCATGTGCCGACCCGCGATGAGCTCGCCAGGCCGGTCGATCCCGACGCCCCTCCCCTCCCCCAGCGGTCGTGCGAGGCGATTCGACTCCTCTTTCTCTGCCTCCGCGACGATCCCGACCACGAGCGGGCCCGCACGGCCGGGGGCTGGGTGAAGCGCGGCGACGACTGGCTCTGGCCCGAGGCCGCGCGGCGGCTCGACAAGGGCGAGGTCCATGATCCGGCCTTCGGCTGGATGCCGAAGGCGAAACTGGAACGCCACCGCGCCGGGGAGCGGCTGGATCGCGGCCGCTGGATCACGGCCGCCGAAGACGCGAAGACCCCGCGGGACGTGAAGCACGGCCGTGAGTTTTTTTCCGATCACTGGGAGATCGTCTCTGCCGCGAGCCTCGATGACGCCGCAGCCCTCGCCCTGCGACTCGAGGAAACGGCCGACGTCTGGCGGCAGGTCTTCGGGGCCTTCGCCTTCGAACCGAAGGATCTGGAGAAGCGGCTCACCGGCCGGGGCCGAACCGCCCCGCACACGCCCCACTCCGCGATCCTCTGTGCCGACCGCGGGCACTATCTCCAGGAACTGGAGCCGCTCGAGCCGCTCATCGGGAGGACCAACGGCATCTACTGGACGCCGACCAAGACGATCTGGTTTTTCATCGACCAGGCCGGCGGCAAGGGGGACAGGGCCGGCGATGCGGCGGAGCCCGATCCGATCACGATCCACCACGAGGCCACGCACCAGCTCTTCGCCGAATCGCGGCACGTGATCACGAAGGCGCGACAACTCGCCGGTGAGCGGTGCGGCTTCTGGGTGATCGAGGCGGCCGGCTGCTATCTGGAGACGATTCGGCCGACGCCTTATGGCTGGACCGTGGGCGGTCGCGACGCGGGCCGGGTGCCCGCCGCGAAGGAGCGGCTCGACGAGGGCTTTTTCGTGCCGCTGGCCGACCTGTGCGGCCTCGGCCGCAAGGCATTGCAGGCGGACGAGCGGCTGTCGCAGCTCTACAGCCAGTTCGCGGGCCTGGCCGACTTCTTCATGAACGGCAGTGGCGGTCGGTACCGCGAATCATTCGTGGAGTATCTCGTCCGCGTTTACTCGGGCACCGCCGACCCCGACACTCTCTCCCGCCTCTGCAAGCGGAGCTACGCCGACCTCGACGCGGAGTACCGCCGTCATCTCTCGCGGTGAGGTATTTTTTCGTCGGATCATGCCGCGGCCCGGATTCCCCGCGCTCCCGCGTGGGGCTTTCTGACGGGAAGCGGACGAGCCGTGTTTGACGGCTGTTTCCCGCCACTTCTACACTCCTCGCGTCCATCCAACGCCCCGAAGGAGCCTTCATGTCCACCGCCGCGCCCCGCGCCCCCCACGCCACCGACCTCGACCGCCTCGCGATCGACACGATCCGCACCCTCTCGATGGATGCCGTCGAGGCGGCGAAGAGCGGCCACCCCGGCACGCCGATGGCGCTGGCACCCGTGGCCTTCACCGTCTGGAAGGATTTCCTTCGCTATGACCCGGCCGATCCGCAGTGGCCCAACCGCGACCGCTTCGTGCTCTCCTGCGGCCATGCGTCGATGCTGCTGTATTCCCTGATCCACCTGGCGGGGATCCGCCGTGAGAGCGGCGCACCCGCCGTGTCTCTCGACGAGATCAAGAGGTTTCGCCAGCTCGATAGCGTCTGTGCGGGCCATCCCGAGCACCACATGACCGCCGGCATCGAGACGACCACCGGCCCCCTGGGGCAGGGCTGCGGCAACTCCGTCGGCATGGCGATGGCCTCGAAGTGGCTGGCCGCTCACTACAACAGGCCCGGCCATGTCGTCTTCGACTACGACACGTATGTCCTGTGCAGCGACGGCGATCTGATGGAGGGCGTGGCGTCCGAGGCGGCGTCGATCGCCGGACATCTCGGCCTGGCCAATCTCTGCTGGATCTACGACGACAACTCGATCACGATCGAGGGCGAGACGCACCTCGCCTTCACCGAGGACGTGGGCCGACGATTCGAAGGTCTTGGCTGGCGGATCGAGCGGGTGGCCGACGCCAACGACACAGCCGCGCTCCGCAAGGCGCTCGACGCCTTCAAGGGGGAGCAGGAGAAACCGACGCTCGTGATCGTAAAGAGCGTGATCGGCTACGGGGCGCCCAAGAAGGCGGGCTCGCACGAGTCGCACGGCGCTCCCTTGGGTGCCGAGGAGATCAGGGGGGCCAAGCTGTCGTATGGCTGGCCGGCCGACGAGTCGTTCCGCGTGCCCGCCGAGGTGCCGGCCCATTTCGCAAACTCGCTCGGCATCCGCGGCAGACAGGGCAACGAGGCCTGGAAAAAGACGGTGACGGATCTCGCGAAGGCCGATGCGGCCCTGGCGGCCGAACTCGGCGACTTCCTCGCCGGCACTCTTCCTGCGGGATGGGACAAGCAGCTTCCCTGCTTCCCCGCCGATGCCAAGGGGCTCGCGAGCCGGGTCTCGAGCGGCAAGGTGATCCAGGGCATCAGTGCCGGCGTACCGTGGTTCCTCGGCGGCTCGGCCGACCTGGCTCCTTCGACGATGACGCTCGTGCCGGGTGCCGGTGACTATGGCCACGGCTCCTACGGCGGCCGCAACTTCCACTTTGGCATCCGCGAACACGGCATGGCGGCGGCCTGCAACGGCATGGCGCTCTCGGGCCTGCGTCCCTACTGCGCCACGTTCTTCGTGTTCCTCGACTACCTGAAGCCCTCCCTGCGGCTTTCGGCGATCGGCAACCTGGGCGTGATCTACGTGCTCACGCACGACTCGATCGGCCTCGGCGAGGACGGCCCGACACACCAGCCGATCGAACAACTGGCCAGCGCCCGCGCGGTGCCCGGCTTGTCGGTCTTCCGTCCTGGCGACGCCAACGAGGTGGTCGAGACATATCGCGTGGTGATGCAGCGGGCCGACCGGCCCGCGGTGATCGTGCTCTCGCGGCAGAACATCCCCACGCTCGACCGCGCGGCCGGCTTCGGCTCGGCGGCGGGCACTGCCAAGGGTGCCTACATTCTCAAGGAGGCCGCCAGCGGCAAACCCGACTGCATCCTCATCGGCACCGGCAGCGAGGTGCAGCTCTGCCTCGACGCGGCGGCAAAACTCGCCGCAGAGGGCGTGCATGCCCGCGTCGTGAGCATGCCGAGTTGGGACCTCTTCGAGGAGCAAGACTCCGCCTACCGCGAGAGCGTCCTTCCCGCGGCCATCACGGCCCGCGTGGCCTGTGAGGCGGCCTGCGGATTCGGCTGGGAGCGATGGCTCGGCAGCCGCGGGCTATTCGTGGGGATGAAGGGCTTCGGGGCGTCGGGCCCTGCCCCAAAACTCTACGAGCACTTTGGAATCACGGCCGATGGCATCGTAGCCGCGGCGAAACGCTCCCTCGCGGCGACGTGACGTCGAGAGGCGACCCCACATACACCCGATGTTCGCGCGAGGGGCTGCCTGTTCCCTCGCGAGGCATCCCGTTCGCGTGAGGGACTGCCCGTGCCTCAACTGCGCAGCATCTCGATCATCCAACGCAGGCGATCCATCTCCGCGATCAGTTCGGCCGGCAGATCGAGCCGATTCGTGACGAGTCTCAACACGCCGTCGCAGTGCGGTCCCTTCCACCCTCGGCTGCTCTCGTGCGGCTTGACCGTAGCGATGACGGTGCCGTCCACGGCCGTGATCCGCTGTCCTATCGAATCGAACCGCCGATCAGGAAGGCGCCGGATCGAAGATCGCCACCGATTCCGAGAGTGAACCCAAGGACGCCCGGCTCACCCCCGTGCCCCGAGAGCCGGGCTCGGCGGCCAGCGCAGCCAGGATGGCGAAGCGCAGCCGGCGTGCAGAGAGCGAAGGGCAGGATGCCCGAAGCGAACGTCCAGCTCGCGGGGCACGGGCAGCCCCGACCCGCGCCAAGCCAATCCGACGCCAGCGAGAGGCAACCCGTATACCCCGCGCTCGCGCTTGGGGCTTCCCGAAAGAAGGCGAGCGGCACGGGCAGCCCCGTCATCACCTCGAGGAAGTCGTGAGAATCACGGCTGGTGGTGCGAGTCGCCGATGACGGCGTCTTCGGCATCCTTGCCCGCGCGAATCTCACCGTCGTGATTGCGGTAGAGGTGGTCGTCGCGGTGCAGCGTGTCGTGCCCGCGTCGCTCGACGTGGCCGTCCTCGAAGAGGATGAAGTGAGCACCCTCGGGGTGGTTGTCGCTCTTCTCACCGCTTTCGTCGGGGGCGTCGGCGACCAGCGGATGATGGGCCCGACGCTGGTCGCGGTTGGGCTGAAGCACGCCGGATGCGTCGCGGTGACCGAGCGTATAGCCGTAGTCGCCCCCCATCGACCGCACCATCTCGTCGAACTGCGGAGTGCCCACGGCCGCCCGCAACTCCTCGAGCGTCGGCACACGGAAGTTTCCTTGTTTGGCCAGCTTCGAATCGGGCACGAGCACGGTGCCGTCGTCGGCCACGAGCCGATGCTCGGAGACGAGCGTCGGGGCGTAGAGCCCGGCCCGGGATAGCGGGCCTTCGCCCGGAGGCGCGGGGTAGACCCGATGCGATTCGGCATAGCCCTGCAATGAGCCGGCAATATTTTGGAGATTCCGCTGCGCCCGCCGGGCCCGGGAGTCGGCGATCGATTCGAGCAGGAGCGGTGCCACCAGCACGCAGGCCGCGAGCGCCGAAGCGGCGATGATCGCGCGATCGAGCCACTGGCGTGCCGACGACCCCTGCCAGGCCGCTTCGTCCACCCGCCGACTCGCCGCCGGCCGGGCCGTTGGCACCGGCACGGGGGACGTCTGGGCGGCGACGAACGCGAGCGTTCGGCTGGCAAGGCCGGGGGGCGCCGCGGTCACAGCGCGATCGAACTCCAGCGGCCGCAACGCCCGTTTGATCACGTCGAGATCGCGACGCAGCGCCGGACCTTGGACAGGATCGGCCAAGGCGGCCTCGACCTGGCGGGATTCGCTCTCCTCGAGGCCTCCCATCAGGAAGCCGACCAGTTCTTGTTCACGCATGGTGGAGCCTCGTGCCAGCGATCATGGTGTCTCCTTCATCACTCACTCGCCTTCACCGCCACCAACGGCGTCGGGCATGGATCGCCCGCTCCGCCGCCACGATTCGTTGAGCTTCAAGAGGGCCGAGTGGAGCCGGCTCTTCACCGTGCCCACCGGGATGCCGAGCACGTCGGCCGCCTCGCGATACTTCATGCCTTGGTGATAGACCAGCATCAGTGCACTCTTGAGCGATTCAGGGAGATCGTCGACGGCCGAGCGGACCCAGTCGCGGGCCTCTTCGACCTGCATCTGCTCGTCGGCCGTCTGTCCGTTGCCCGCCAGCATCTCCACGAGCGATCCCATGTCGTCCTCGCCCCCTGTCCGGTGGTCGAGGCTCACCATGCGATGCCGGCGGTTGCGCCGCTGGGCGTCGATGGCCTGATTGGTGGCGATCGTGTAGAGCCAGGGCCGAAACCTACGGCCTTCCTCGAACTGCTCCCTCTTGAGGTGTACCTGCAGAAACGTCGCTTGAAACACATCCTCGGCCATCTCGGCACTGCCGAGGTAGCGTCGGAGATAACTGAACAACTCCTGTTCATACCGGTGCACCAGCGACTCGAACGAGGCCGAGTCGCCGTTCACGCGACAGCGGCGGAGCAGTTCCTCGTCGGAAAGCCCGCCGGCCACGGTCCCGCCCCCTGAAACCTGGGACGGGGCCTCGTGGCGGCCACCGGAGCGTGAATCGTGCAGATCCATCAGTAATACGTCGGCGGGTACAAGAAGGTTCGGTGTTCCCGGCAGGGCTTCCGACCGTCGACTCGACCGCGACCCCGGCGGGGTCCGCAGCCTGCTTCCGCCGGGTCTGGCTGCCGGCCCCGGAGCCTGAGTATAGCCGTGGCCGGAGTGGGGGGGCTACTCGAGGCCGTAGGCGCCGGCGACGGGGATATCCATGCCGCGGCGGCTGGCGAACTGGGTCCGTGACAGGAACCGCGGTTCGAGGTTGAACGTCACGCCGACGTTGTTGCGGCTGTAGTCGACGTTGAAGCCGAACGTCGCCAGGAACGACTCGCCGATCCGCACGAGCTGGAAGTTTTGGCCGATGTTGCGGCCAGTCAGGTCGATCGCCGACCCGAACGAGCTCGCCCACTTAGGGCTCATGCGGTAGGTGTAGGAGCCCGTCAGCACCGCGGCGCTGATCGGTCCACCGAACTGATTGAAGCCGATATAGAAGCTCCCCCGGGGCGTGCGGTTCAAAAGCGCCCCGAAGGTGTAGAGCTGCTGCCCGTTGTTGAAGAAGTCGACGTCGGCCGTCGAGAGCACCGTCGTGCGGTCGCCGACGTGCCAGCGGAAGTCGTACTGCCAGAGGCCCATCGCCTGCCCAAAGTTCTGGCTGTCGACCGGAAAGAGCTCGCCGTCGATGTCGAGCGTGATCCAGTCGATGATCCGCCGATTGCCGATCGGCCCGCGCTTCGTCTGCCACCGCTGCCGAGCTGCGAGGCGGAACGCGGTCAGGTCGTTGACTATCTCCGTGGGGCCGGTCACCCAGCTGCCCATGCCGCGACGCACGGCGTAGGTCCGCGGGTCGTACTTGTTGTCGGGTCCGAAAATGAACGGCGCGGCCAGCGGAGTCGGGTAACCCGTGCCCCGCGGCGCCCCGTAATCCCAGTAGGGGATGTTGCGGCGATACTGGTTGATGGCGTCGTCGTCGAGCTGGTCGTAGAGCGGAAACTGGTCGATGCTCTGGGTGGAGTCGGCGTAGGAGAACTCCGCTTCGAAGACCACCTTGTGGGCCAAGCCATGCAGGTTCCAGAGCTGGCTCTCGACCGTGTTATCGGCCGACCACATCGGCAGGCTCGAGCGGATGCCGACCTGACCATAGGCGCGGTCGATCGGTGAGCCGCTCAGATCCTCGCCCCAGTGCGCGAGCTCGCCGAGGGCATAGGGGATCACTTTCACGGCCCCCGCCTGAAACGGGAGGTCGAGCTCCTGACGCGTCGCCACCCGCTCGCCCAGCACGTTGCTCTCGTAGGGAAGCAGCGTCCAGATGTTGCGGCCCTGGCCGACCGTCGGGGTCTGCGGCAGGCTCTGCCGGGCGTAGGCGATGTTCGAGTGCTCGTACCAGGTGACCGCGTCGCGGAGCAGCGGCTGCCCCATGTAATAGTGGTCGAGCCGGGGCCACCACTCGGTCTGGGTGAAAAAGGGATCGACCCGGATGCTCGACAGCAGCCGAAGCTCACGGTTTTCCACCGGCCGCCGGAGATCGAGCCACGTCCGCTGCTCGTAGCCTTCCTCCCACTCCGCCTCGTAATATTCCTCGAGGAAGTTCATGTCGCTGATCCAGCCGGCGGTGCCGCGGGCCTGCCAGCCGCCGAGGAGGCTGTCGGTGGTGCCGCCGAGATCCTGCCGGTGCCGCCAGAAGCTGCGGCCGCGGAACGTCCGGTCGGGGTAGCCCGGATAGTCGAGGCCACGGCGGTAGAGACCGACGTTGTCACGACCGACGTCGCCGATGAACCAGGCGTCGAGGTCGCCGCTCGCCGGCGTGCCGAGCCCGAGGAAGGAGGGACGGTTGTAGAGCAGCGACGTGCCGCCGCCGGGGCCGCGGTAGCTCAGGTAGTCGACGTCGAAATCCCAGTCGACGCCATCGGGCGGCCGCCGCCAGCCGAACACCTGAAACGCATCCCAGCCGGTGAGCACCTGCGTGCCGAAGATCCGGTCGTTCTTGAGCTGCAGATCGTTGATATAGAAGGTCGGCTTCTTCGCGTTGGTGGCGAAGACCGGCCACCAGAGCACGGGCACGCCGCCCAGCGTCACGCTGTTGCCTCGGCTGGTGATGAACTGCTGGTGCTCGACCGCGGGCTCACCGGTGGCGGGATCGATCGCCGGCTGGCCGAAGGGGCTCGCGAGCGGCACCTGCTCGTCGGTGAACTCGAGTTCCCGCGAGCGGAACTCCCACGTCGGTACGCCGAGCCGGCTCGACGTGAGCCCGGTCTGCTGCGCGACGAAGCGGCTGCGATCGACCTGCCGGAGCACGTCGGCACGAAGCCGCACGGCACCCGAATAGTTGTCGACGGGCGTGAGCACGGTGGCGCCGGTGATCACGCCGCTCGACCGGGGCACGTCGTAGAACATGTTCTCGGCCTCGACCACCCGCTGCCCCTGGCGGAAAACGACGTTGCCCTCCATGTAGAGTTCGAGCGGCACGTCAGCGGCCTGGGCGGCGGAGCCGTCGAGATCGGGCTGGGCCGAACCGCGGGTCCAGATCACGAGGCGGTCGGCGGAGATGTCGAGTGGCCCGGCGGGATCGACGCCGTCGATGACGAGATTCACGCCGGAGTTGATGACCGCGATCCACTCGTTGCCCGACGGGCTCGGCAGCCACTTGATGGCCAGCGGCACGCTCGACCGTGGGAAGGCGCGGAGCCGGCGGGCGGTCGCCGTTTGCGACACCTGTGGCGCGGCCGGCGCGCCGAACTCGCTGAACTGCGTCTGCTCGATCGGCGACTCCTCGAGGCCGGTCTGGCGGACGGCCGATCCGCGGCGGTCCGCGCCTCCGGCCGTCAGCTCGGCGGGCTCCTCGTAGATCGGCGGTCTGCCGGTCGTCGACACCACGCTGGCGAAGTCGAGGCTCGGGTCGCGAAGCGTCCAGAAGCGGCCGGCCCAGCGCGGCCCACGCACCGTCGCCGGCTCACCCGCGCCGCTCGACCGCGACGTCACGCTCACATCGCCCGCCATGCGAACGAGCATGCTGCGCACCCGCGGCTCGGCCGGGCCGTCGGCGGCGTCGTCAGCCGGCCGAGACTGCTCGATCCACACGACCGCCTCGTGCGCCGCGGCCTCGGTCGAGCCCTGCACGATCGTCACGCCTCCCGTGAGGTGCCAGACGTCGTAGGCGCCTTCGGTCCACCGCGCCGCCTGGGTGGCCCGCACGGCAAGCGGCTCGGCAGGATCGGCGGCCGGCACCTCGATACGGCCGGCCTCCGCGATCGCGGCAGCCAGACCGCGTGCCGGCAGCGAGGCCAACGCCCCGGCGCTGGCCTCGGGCGGGACGATCGTGTCGTCGGCCAAGAGCCACGGGGCCGCGGGGATCGGCACGGCGACCAGTGCCAGCGCGGCGATCACGACGAATACCGACGCCCACGGCTCGCGCGCGACACCGCATCGCTGCCGCGCGCGCAAGCGCGGGCCATGATGGCGGGGTGTCGAGGTGGTGGCGCGGTGCTGCACTCGGGCTCGTCGCTCGGGGCTGAAATGCTCTGGGAGCCGGAAAAATCGCGGGTTTATAAGAGCGGCCGCGCCGGTGGGTCAAGGCATCGCAACCGCCGAGCGGCGTCTGCAAGTCATGGCGGGGCGGGAGGTTATCGCCGTGTCCGCCGGTGGTCGCTGGGGCACTCGCAACGGGCCACCGGTGCGGCGAGCGCGGCCGCGGGCGGGGAGAGCCAAGCGGGCGTGGCGATCCACGCGATGAGAGGCGGGGGGAAATGCCGTACCGCCCTGGCGATCTCGGTAAGATAGCCGTCTTTGTTCGGTGGTGCCGCGCAGCCCCCGTTCCTTAGCGAGTCGCCGATCTTGTCCGGTTCACCGCACCCCAGCCTGCCTTCTCAACCTTCCATAAGCCCGTCGTTCGCCGAACGGATCACCGCAGCGCTGATCACCCATCGCGGCATCCTGGCCCTCGTTGCGGTGGTGATTGCCCTTGTCTCCGTGGAGCGGTCGCGGCACCTGCAGTTTTCCCGGTCGATCGACACGATGTTCGACCGCAGCGATCCGGCACTCGCGCCGTACGCCCGCATGACCCGGACCTTCGGCTCCAACGAGGTCGTGCTCGCTGCCTACGATGATCCCGACCTGTTCACGGCCGACGGCATCGCGCGACTCCGCGGTCTCGCTACGGACCTCGAATCACTGGCGGGCGTCGCCTCCGTGACGAGCCTGGCCAGCACGCCCCTCGGCGACCGGATCATCGACCTCGACGGCGGGCTGACGGCGGGCTGGGCACGGCGGCTCGTCTCCCTTCTCGAGGGCTACGTCGTGGGCGCCGACCACCGCACCGCCTGCGTCGCCTGCGTGCTTGAGCCCCATGCCACCAGCGTCGCGACTCCACGGGCACAGGCCGTCTCCCGTGCCGGCACGATCGACCAGATGCGGGCCCGAATGGATCGCGTGCCGATGGGTACCGTCGCGGGCGAACCCGCCATGCTCCGCGATGGCTTCGCGATGCTCGAGCGGGACGGCAACCTGCTCGGCACCGGCAGCGGCCTGCTCGCCGGCGCCGTGCTGTTGGCGTGCTTCCGCAGCCTGCGGTGGCTGATCGTGCCACTCGCCGTGGTGCTGCTCGCGCTCTGGAGCACCCGCGGCGTGCTCGCCGTCGCGGGCCTCAAGCTGACCATGGTGTCGACCATGCTGTCGGCGATGATCACGGTCGTCGGCATCGCGACCGTGACGCATGTCATCGTCGAGTTTCGCCGGCAGCGGTCGCTCGGCCTCGACCCGCAGGCCGCGTTGCAGGGGGCGATCGCCATCCTGTTCTGGCCCGTGCTCGGGGCGATCGCGACCGACGTCATCGGCTTCGGATCCCTCGTCGCGAGCAACGTCGGTCCGGTGCACGACTTCGGGATCATGACGTCGATCGGCGCGGCGATGGTGCTCGTGGCGGCCGGGCTCGTGCTGCCGTTTCTGGCGCTCGCCGGCCGGTTCGACGCCGACCCGCAGATGGCCTGGGGCGAGGGCACCCTGGAACTCGGCCTCGATCGCATGGTGAAGCGGATCGTGCGGCACCCCAAGCCGATCCTCGTCCTCTCGACGGTCCTCGCCGTGATCGCCATCGCCGGCATGCGCTGGCTCACCGTCGAGACCGATTTCACGAGGAACTTTCGCGACTCGAGCCCCACTGTCGCGTCCTACGAGATGGTCGAGTCGCGACTCGGCGGCGCGGGCGTGTGGGATGTGCTCGTGCCGGCCCGGGAGCCGATCGACGCGGCCCAGCTCGACGCGCTCGATCTCCTCGCCGAGCGGCTACGGGCGGAGGTCGCCGTCACCGACGCCAACGGCCGTGAGACCGCCGCCCTGACGAAGGTGATGAGCGTCGCCGACGTGCTCTCGGCGGCGCCGCTGCTGCCCCGCAGGCTGCAGGCACTCACCGTCAACACGATGCTCCGGCAGAGCGGCGACGAGCAGCCGGCGTTCGTGAGGGCGCTGGTCGGACGCGACCCGCAGGACAAAGACACCTGGTTCCGCGTCATGCTCCGGGCCCGCGAACGGCAGCCGGCCGCCGCCAAGCAGTCGATCATCGGCCAGGTGCGGCGGATCGTCACGGAGGAATATCCGGCCGCGGCTGGCCGCCCCGGTGCCGAGGTGACCGGTTTCTTCGTTCTCTTGTCCCAGTTGGTCGACCGCATGCTCTCCGACCAGTGGCTCACGTTTCTGCTGGCCACCGCCGGAATCTTCGTGCTGCTCGCGGTCGCCTTCCGGAGCCCTCTGCTCGCCGCAATCGCCTTGGTCCCCAACGGGCTGCCGATCTTCGTCGTGCTCGGCCTGCTCGGCTGGATGGGCGAGCGGATCAACATGGGCACGGCGATGATCGCGGCGGTGTCGATGGGGCTGTCGGTCGACAGTTCCATCCACTACATCACCGCCTTCCGCCGTCGGCTCGTGGCCGGCTCGCACGTCGCCGCGCTCGAGATGGCGCATCAGACGGCCGGGCGGGCGATGATCTTTTCGACGCTCGCGCTTGCGATCGGCTTCCTCGCCCTCACCACGAGCGGCTTCATGCCCACGGTCTCGTTCGGCTGGCTGTCGTGCCTCACGCTGCTCGGCGGCCTCGCAGGCAACCTGATCGTGCTGCCGGTGCTGCTCGTGCTCCTGGCGCCGTTGATCCGAGCGACCTCCCCAGCGGCCTAAAAACGGGTACAACCAGCATCCCCCTGGAGCACCGAATGATGACCCGCGAGTTTCTCCCTTCCGCCGGCAACGTCGTCTGCGAACCTTCCGCCCGCCCCCAGTCGATCGAGGCCGACGCGGTGGTCGTGTTTCTGGCCGAAGGAGGCGTCGGCACCGGAGCTCCCGCGGAATTCGACGCGGCCACGGGCGGTCTTCTGGCCCGGCTCGCGGCGACTGGCGAGATCACCGGCCGCCGCTACGAATGCGTGCCGATCCTCGCTGCTCCCGGCCTGCGGGCCGGTGGGCCAGGATCTCTACCGCGCGGAACCGAAGCGGATCCGCTTCGGCACGACGATCTGGACCTCGGCCCCGGTCGAGGCCGTCGAGCGGGGCACGGTCATCGCCGATGGCGTCAATCTTGCTCGCCGGCTCGTGAACATGGCCCCCGACGACATTTATCCGCAGTCGTTCTCCGAGGAGTGCGCCGCGATCGCCGGCCGTACGGGGCTCGACATCGAGATCTGGGACGAGAGCCAGCTCGTCCGCGAGCGGTGCAACGCGATGCTTGCGGTGGGACGGGGCAGTGTTCGGCCGCCACGATTGGTCATCCTCCGCTACCGCGGGGCCGGACGAACGGGCCACCAATCGCCCGCGACCGACGAGGCCCCCGACCTCGCCTTCGTGGGCAAGGGAGTCACGTTCGACTCGGGCGGTCTCTCGCTCAAGCCCTCCGAAGGCATGCTGACGATGAAGTGCGACATGTCCGGAGCGGCGGCCGTGCTCGGCGCCATGGCCACGGTCGCGGCCCTGCGGCTACCGGTCAACATCGTGGCCGGCATCGGTCTCGTCGAAAACATGACGGGGCCCGCCGCCTACAAGCTCGGCGACGTGATCACCGCCCGCAACGGCACGACGATCGAGGTCCACAACACCGACGCCGAGGGCCGGATCGTGCTGGCCGACGTGCTCGACGTGATCCGCGGTTTCAAGCCGGGCCGGATCGTCGATCTCGCCACGCTCACCGGCGCGTGCGTGGTGGCCCTCGGCCAGGAGGTCGCGGGCCTGTTCACGAACGACCAGCCCTGCTGCGACGCGGTCGCCAACGCTGCCCGCGCCGTCGGCGAGCCGGTCTGGCAACTGCCGATGTATTCCGACTACGACGAGCAGATCAAGAGCGAGGTCGCCGACATCAAGAACGTGGGCGACGGCCGCTGGGGGGGCGCGATCACGGCCGCGAAGTTCCTCGAACGCTTCGTTGGCGGCATCCCCTGGACCCACGTCGACATCGCCGGCCCCGCCTTCTCGGAGAAGAGCCGTCCGTGGACCGACGGCGGCGCGTCGGGCGCGATGGTGCGGCCGCTCGTCGAACTCGCCCGCGGCGGAGAGTGACCCAGGCTTCCCCGGCACGCCCACTCGTCGCCTCCCGTCAGGAAGCCCCAAGCGCCAGCGCGGGGAAAACGCCCTCCACCCCAACCCGCTTCCTGACACCGATACGGTCGCCACCCTGATACCCGTCGCTCGCGCTCCGGGCTTCCCGAACACTCGACCCATCGCCTCCCTCATGCAACGCCCTCCCGCTCCCGACACCGCTGCGCGTCCCTACAAGAGCGTGCCGAGCTCGTCGACGAGCTCGCTGAAGCGGGTGAGGGCGGTGGCCACCGGTTCGGGCTTCTCGAGATCGACTCCGGCGTCGCGGAGGAGGTCGAGCGGCCACTTCGACGAGCCTGCCCGGAGGAAACCAAGATAGCGGTCGAGGGCCCCGGGATCACCGTTGGCCACCTTCTTCGCCAGCGTGATCGCGGCTGCGAGGCCCGTCGCGTACTTGTAGACATAGAAGGCGTTGTAGAAGTGCGGGATGCGGAGACACTCGAGCTCGAGCTGCTTGTCCACCACGAACCCGGGTCCGAAATAGGCATCGAGCAGCCCGCGGTAGATGCCGCGAATCCGTTCGAGCGTGAGCGGCTCTCCCGTCTCGGCCGAGGCGTGGCTCTTCCGCTCAAACTCCGCAAACATGGTCTGCCGCACGATCGTGGCCCGGATCGAATCGATCTCGCGAGCGATGATCGCAGCCCGTGCCTTGGGCGAGGTTGCCCGCTTGATGAGCAGCCGCGTGAGAAGCTGCTCGTTGAAGGTGCTGGCCACTTCGGCGACGAAGATCGTGTAACTCGAATACTGGTAGGGCTGGGCCTCGGCCGAGAGCCGGGTGTGCATCGAGTGCCCAGCCTCGTGCGTGAGCGTGAAGACGTGCTCGATCACGTCCTCCTGAAAGTTCATCAGGATGTAGGGGTCGGAATCGTAGGTGCCCGAACTGAAGGCGCCCGACTGCTTGCCGGCATTGGGATAGCGGTCGCACCAGCGTCCCCGGAGCCCCTGTTCCAGCCGGGTGCCGTACGCGGAGCCGAGCGGCGTGAGCGACTCGATGACGACGTCGACCGCCTGGTCCCACGTATGCCGCTGCTCCAGTTCCGGCACGAGCGGCACGTAGCAGTCGTACTGATGGATCTCGTCGAGGCCGAGGATCCGCTTCCGCAGGTCGTAGTAGCGGTGGACTGCCGGCAGGTGGGCATGCACCGCCGCGATCAACTGGTCGTAGACGGCCAACGGCACATTGTCGGCGAACAGGGCCGACTCGACGGCCGACGGATAGTTTCGCACCCGTGCCGCGTAGACGTCGCGCTCGTTCGATCCCGAGAGCGTGGCCGCCAGCGTATTCGCATGGGCCTGGTATTGATCGTAAAACTGGTGAAATGCAGTCCTGCGGACCGCCGGCATCGGGTCGTGCAGGAGCGTGGTGAAAGTCGCATTCGAGAGTTCGATCTGCTCCCCTCTCCCCGTCGTGACGCTGCCAAACTTCAAGTCGGCGTCGGTGAGCTGCCGAAACACCTTCGCGGCCGTGCCGGCGAACGTGCCCTGCATCGCCAGCAGCTTTTCCTCGGGCTCCGAGAGCGTGTGGGCCCGGGTGCGGACGATCCGCTCGAGCAGGAGCCGATAAGGGGCGAGCACCGGCAAATCCAACCAGCCGGCGAGCGTGGCGGGCGGAATCGCCATGATCTCCGGCCGGATGAAACTTGCAGCCTCGCCGGCCCTCGTGGAGACGTGCTGAAACCGGCCTAGCATCCGCTGTGCCTCGGCCGCCCCCTGGTCCTCACTCGCCCGCAGATGGGCGTAGGTCGCGAGCCGGTCCCCCTCGCGATCAAACGCCAGATCGTGCGCGAGGCACTCCCCCAGACGCTCTGCCGACGAGCCCAGCGTGCCAGCGTAGGCCGCGAACTGCGGGATCCGTTCCTCCCAGACGGCGAGCGCCTCCTCCCATGCTGCATCGGAGCCAAACAAACTCGTCAGATTCCAGGTATCCCCGACGGCCACGTCTTTCCGGGCCGGCAGCGTCTTGACCGTAACGTCACTCATCTCGTTGTTCCTGCTTCAGGGTCTCTGGGGGGGTCGGGACTGCCCATGCCATGTCGCCGGACGTTCGCTTCGGCCTTCCGGGCCTGCGCTCACTGCACGCCGGCTGGCGCTTCGCCATCCTGGCTGCGCTGGCCGCCGAGCCCGGCGACATGGCAGGGGCAGTCCCTCCCGTTCTCCGCATTTGGTATCGGGAAGAAGCTGATCGGATGGACATTCTGTGTCCCTCGTCAGACGAGGCGGAGGGAACGGCGTGAGCGTGACGAGCGTTGAGGATTTCGCTCGCTCGAGTGCAAACCCTGGCAAGAGGTCATGCGAAATACTCCCGCGAGGAACCTCATGCCGTCCCGCAGCCGGCCCGGACCTCTGCAGCGTCGCTACGGCCACATCTCTACGGGCGTATGTCACAGCCTCCACACGGCCGTCCCCCAGGCGAGGCCCCCGCCGAAGCCGCAGATCACGATCGTGCTGCCCGGGCCGATTCGACCAGTCCGCCAGGCCTCTTCCATGGCCAGCGGGATCGAACCGCTCGACGTGTTGCCATAGCGGTCGAGATTCATGAACACCTTCTCCGCCGGCAGGCCGAGCGAGTCGCGCACGCCCTCCACGATCCGGGCGTTCGCCTGGTGCAGCACGAACAGGTCAATGTGCTCGAGCGGCACTCCGGAGCGGTCGACGACGGCACGGATGTTGTCCTCCGCCAGCCGGATCGCCCACTTGAAGACCGCCCGCCCGTCCATTCGCATGAACTGTTCCCGCCGCGTGATCCCCTCGACCGTCGGCGGCTGCCGCGATCCACTCATCGGACAGGCAAGCAGCCCCGCCCCGCGGCCGTCGGCCCCCAGGGCGAAGGCGAGCAGACCGTGTTCGCGGCCAGACGGATCCGGCTCGCAGGGTTCCAGCAGCACCGCTCCTGCCCCGTCGCCAAACAGCGGCCAGGTCTTGATGTCTTCCGGATCGACGACCCGGGAGTTGGTGTCGGCACCGATCACGAGCGGCAGGCGACTCGTACCCGCCGCGACGAACTGCGCGGCGGTGATCATCGCGTAGGCGAAACCGGCGCAGGCCGCCGTGACATCCATCGCCGGAGCATCGAGACCGAGCTTCTCCTGCACGATGCAGGCGGTCGACGGGATGCACATGTCGGGCGTGAACGTGCCAAGCACGAGCAGATCGATGTCGCCGATCACGTGGCCGGAGTGCGCGATCGCGGCCGCGGCCGCAGCGGCGGCGAGGTCGCTGGTGGCGACGCCGGGGCCGGCGTGACGTCGCTCATGGATGCCCGAGCGGGCCACGATCCACTGCGGGTCGCAGCCGAGCCGCGCGAGGTCGGCGTTGGTGACGACGTGCGGCGGCACCGCGGCACCGACGCCGGAGAGCCGGAACCCCACGGCGCGACCGAATCGTGAGGGTCGCGGCGAGGTGAGAATCTCGGACATCGGGGGGCGCCGGGGACTTCTGGGCGGACTACTTCTTCGCGTCGGCCGCGGCTTCCTTCTTCTGGACGATCGCTGCCCGGCCGAGGTGGATCTTGGCAAACTCCTCGTCGGAGACGACGTAGTACCAGTCGGCAAAGCGGTTGTTGAGCTCGCGGATCCGCTTCTGCGCCGCCTTGACCTGATCGTCGTACTGTTCCTGCTTGCGGCGGTTCTCCGCCTCGACCCGTCGCCGCTCCTCGAGCGCGGCCTGGGCTTTGGCCTCGGCCTCCTCCGCTTTCTTGAGCTCGTCGACAGCTCCTGCGGCCTTCTCGCCCGTTGCGCCGTCCTTTGTATCGGTCTTGTCCGCGCCCTTCTCCTCTTCCTTCTTCTCATCCTTCTTGGCTGCATCGCCCTCGGCCGGGGCCTCGGGCAGCGGATCGAGCGCCGGCTTGGTGAGCAGCCCCTCGTTGAATCGCGCCGTCACGAAGAGGTAACGGCCCGTCGACTCCACTTCCTCGGGTTTTGCCGCGTCCTCGGCGGTCTTCTCCGCGGCCTTCCCCTCGCCCGCCACGGTCGTGCCATTGCCGAAGCGGAGCAGGTATTCCACGCCGTCCTTCATGCCGACCACCGTTTCGCCGTTGCTCGAGACGATATCCCCCTGCTGGAAGGCGAAGAAGCCACGCTGGGCCAGCGACGTCACGGCCTCGCGGTCACCGGTGAACTTCTCCTCGGCCTTGAGGTCGGCACTGAGGCCCGACGGCTTTCGCACCACGTCCACGATCTTGAGGTCGCCCAGCGCGTTGCGCAGGTCGTTGAGTTTGCCGGAGGCAAGCTCCTCGTCGTCCGTGAGCTTGTCGGGTTTGGGCTGATTCTTGTCGTCGAAGCTCTCGAGCTTCAGAAGCGACCACTTCGCGTCCTTGTCGTCGTAGGCCAATTCCGCGATGGAGTTGCGGTCGAGCGACACCTTCAATCGCCCCGTCGCTTCGTCGGCGCCGAAGGAACAGGTCGAGTCGTCGAGCGTGAGCTGCCGGACGTCCCAGGGCGAGAGCTTGAGCAGATCCTTTTCGATCCAGTCGTCGAACTTCGTGCTGAACTTGGACGTATCGAGCTCGACGCGATAGACGCGGTCCTGCCCCGCCCGACGCACGAACCGCAGCGATCGGCCGCCGGCCCCGGCTGCACCAGCCGGCCGCTTGTCCTCCTTGCCGACGATCAGTCGGGCGAGCTTGTTGCCCGAGGCGTCGCGAATCTCCACGAGCTGCCCGACGCCCGTCATGCCGACCTTGATCTTCTCGGGATCCGGCTCGATCACCCCATACGTCTCATGGTCTCCTGGCGAATCGCTGACCACGTCGAGCACCGGACGGTCGATGAGCTCCGTGGCCGCGGCGGCGAGCTGGTCCTTGGCGTCGGCCGGATAGTTTTCATGCGACGGCAGCACCCACACGCCCCCCGAACGAACCACCTTGAAGGGCTTGAGCGTCGCCGTCTCGTCGTCGAAGGAAACGATCTCGAGACTCGCCGCCTTCGCCGCGTCGGCGAGCTCGGGGAACAACACCTTCGCCTGCTCCGCCTCGCCGACGACGGCCCGCTGCCGCAGACTCGGCCGCAGGTTCAGCCAGCCACCGAGGAGCAGAAGCCCGGCGCCCACGGCGAGAAAGCCCGCTGTTCGGCGCATCGCGGGCGACAAACCGCCGTCCGTGGGTTGCGTCATGCCTGCTGTTTGTTCGCGGTGTCCGTTCATCGGTCGAATCCTCCCCTTCACCTGAGCCGTGATTTCGCTACGCCCTCGCGCTCCAGCGCGCGGCGACGGAAAAAGACGAAGAACGCCACCACCATCGGTGGGATCGGCGGCAGGATCACCGCCAGCCACTTCTGCCAATCCTGCTCCCGACGGATGGTCGACTCCAGTTTCCGCTCGACCGTCGCCACCTCGGCATCCCGCTTGCGTCGGAGCTGCTCGATCTTCGTGTCGAGCTTCCGTTGGGCGAGCCGCTGACTGCTGGCCAACTGCTGGATCGCCTGCATGGCCGCCTGCGGGTTGGCGTCGCCCTGGTCTTCCATCTCCTTGATCTTCTTCTCGAAGGCCCCGACCTCCTTCTGCATCGCGTCGTTGGCGTCCCGCTCGGCCTTGTCGAACTCGGCGATGAACGAGGCCCGCTGCTTTTCGGCATCCTCGCGGGCACTGGCCACGGCATCCTCGATCCGTTCCAGCGTGCGGTGCTTCGGCTTCCGCTTGCGGACTTCGACGAACCGCTCGTCACCGGCCAGCCAATCGAGCACGTTGAGCGCGAAGGTGACGTTGTCGAAATCGAAGTTGAACATGTCGTCGCGACGGTTACGGATCCCGAAGAACACGCTCGACAGCAGGTCGATGTCGGCCACGACGACGGCCCGGACCGGCTTGGGACCGGCCGCCCCATCCTCGCCCTTGGCCGGCGTGCGCTTGACGGCGACGGCCAGCGTCATCGTCTCGTCGCCGGGCTTCTCGAACACCCGCAGCATCCGCGTGTCGCCCCCCTGCATCGCCTGCTCGACCCGCTCGATCTCGATGGTGCCCGACTGTTTGCCCGTCCGGGCCAGCGGCGTCCACGAGACGTCTGCGCCGGCCGACTTCTCGAGCCCACCTGGAAAGGGAAAGAGGACCTCCTGCAGTCCTCTGGTGATCGGCTGCTCGGCGTTGAATCCCGCCCCCTTGTCACCGCCATCCGCGCCAAGCGCGGCGTCGACGAACACGAACTCGTCCTCGAGCGGCAGCTTCGGATGCGGGTTGTAGCTCTGCCAGACGACGAAGGGGGCCTTCCCCATCGCCCCCATGGCCGGCCGGTCGCCGCCGGCGGCGAGTTTCACGCCGAGCGTGTCCCAGAGCATGTTGAGATCGCCCTTGGGCTGTCCCTGCTGCCCGCCGAACATCGCCATCGGCCCCATTGGGCTGCGACGCGGCTGCGAGGTGCCGGGCACGCCCTGCATCATGACTGGCAGCGGGTCCTCGAAGATCGCAACGGGCTGACCGGCCCTCACGGCCGCGACGAAGTTGGCCATCTGCTCGGGGCCGAGCGACGAGGGCTGCACCGCGAGGAGCACGTCGAACGTCTCGGTGATCGGCGCGGAGGCGTCGACCTGCACGACGTCGTACTGCTTCTCGAGCTCATCGACGATTGCCTGTCGCGGCCGCTGCTGGCCGCCCATCATGTCGAAGCCGCCGAAGAGGTCGGCGTCGGTCGTGAGCACGCCGAGCCGCTTCCGCTGCTGCTGGGCAGCGATGCAGATCGAGCGGACGAGCTCATACTCCACGGGCGTACCACGGTCGAAGAAAGGCACGACGACCTTCTCGAGTCCGCTGGTGAACGCACACCCCAGGAAGATTTCCTGATCATTGCGGTAGGTGCCTCGAACCCGTGACATCACCCGCTGCGGCTCGATGCCATATTGCTGGCTGGCAAGCGCGGCCTCCTCCGTTTTCGGCTCGGTCGGGATCACCTCGACGTTCACCTTGCCACGGCCCAGCCGTTCGACCTGCCGCAGCGTGTTGAGGAGGTTGATCCTCGTCTGCGCGTAGTCCTCGGGAACCGTCGGACTCACGTAGGCCTTGATGTCGATCGGCCTGGAAGCCTCCAGGGTCCGCAGGAGCCGACGCGTGTCGGGCGAGAGCGAACTGATCTGTTCCTGCGAGAGGTCGGCCCGCACGTCGGCGGCCCGGAAGACCAGCACGCCCCCGACCACGGCCGCGAGCAGCCCAGCCGTCCGTGCCAGGTAATGCAGGCCCATCGGGCTGCCATCACGGCGGCCCGTCCAGTGACGCCGGCCGATGAGCACCATGGCGAGATACAGACAGACCGCCACGATTCCCAGGAAATAAGCCGCCGACGACAGGCTCAGCACGCCACGGCCGAAGTCGGAGAAGTTCTCGGCGATGCTCCATGACTTGACCCGCGCGGCGGCCGCCGGCCCCATCACCGTGCCGGCCTGTTCGGCGAGCACCAGCGGGGCGTTGAACAGCAGCCCGAGGATGAAACCGACCGTCAGGTTGGCCGTCAGGAAACTCGCCACCATGCCGAACGCGAGCATGGCCAGGCCGACGAACCAGTAGCCGAGATAATTGGTCAGAAACAGGCCCGCGTCGGGCGTACCCCAACTCAGCAGGATGATCAGATTGCAGATGCAGGAGAAGCCGAGGGCCACGGTGTAGATGCCGACCGCCGCGAGGTATTTGCCGAACACCACCTCCCAGTCGGGGCAGGTACCGGTTGAGCTGGTCGAGATTGGCGAGATTCGAGTTGAAGAACTCCGGCGGCCAGAAGGCCGCCAGCGACCCGAGCAGCACGAACACGCAGATGAAGACGTAGCCCGTGGGGTTCGAGAAATAGGCGACGAAGTTCCGCTTGAAGACGGCGTCCAAAACGTGCCATTTCATGGTGTCGGTCCCTCGTTCGAAAACGTGTGTCAGCGGTGGGTGGTGCGGTGATGCGATGGTGGGGAGACGGGGGACGAGCCGCGGGAGCCGACCCGGGCCCGGGATCACGCCGAGCGGGTCAGTTCATGAAACCGCTCGTCGAGACTGCGGCCGTCCCGCCGCAGGTCGGCCGGCGTGCCGTCGAAGCGGATCCGGCCCTCCGCGATCAGGATCACGCGATCGGCCATCGCCTCGACCTCCTGCAGGATGTGGGTCGACAGCAGGATCGTCTTGCTCTGACCGAGCCGCCGGATCGTCTCGCGAACCTCGCGGATCTGATTGGGATCGAGGCCGCTGGTCGGCTCGTCGAGAATCAGCACGTCCGGCTCATGGAGCAGGACTTGCGCCATTCCCACACGCTGCCGGTAGCCCTTGGAGAGCTTGCCGATCGCCTTGCCGATCACGCTGCCCAGCTCGCACTGCTTCACGACCGCCTCGATCCGCTCCTTTTTCCGGGAGCCTGTCATGCCCCGCGCGTCGGCGAAGAACTCGAGCAGGCCGCGGGGCGTCATGTCGGGATAGAGCGGTCCATTTTCCGGCAGGTAGCCGAGCCGCTCCGCCCCGGCGAGCCGGTCGGTCGACATGTCGTGGCCGGCGATCCGGGCCGTGCCCGCGGTGGGGGCGAGGTAGCCGGTGAGGATCTTCATCGTCGTGCTCTTCCCGGCGCCGTTGGGGCCGAGGAACGCGACGATCTCGCCGAGAGGCACGCGAAATGACACGTCCTCGATGGCGATGAAGTCGCCGTAAAACTTGGTGAGGCCGTCGGCCTCGATCATGGCCTCGCTGGACGAAACGGATGGGCGTGCGGTCATGGGCGTCCGGTGCTGGAGAGTCTCGAGGGTCTCTTCATGCCTGTCGCGGACCATTGTTTCCGACCCGGCCCATCCCGGCAAGGAGGGACGTCTGACCACCCCCGCCACCAGCGTGGCGATCCGCGAGCCGTCGTCTCAAGTGCCCGGGAAGCCCGGAGCGGGAGCGACGGGAAAGCGGGTGGCCGCCCGAAGCGGTTCCGTGGAGCGGGTTGGGGTGGGGAGCGTCTGCCCCGAGGGCATCGGCCACTCGGAGCCCACGAACGTCCCGGGATGGACCATGGTAGGATCCGCCACCCGGGGCCAGGCCAGGGGCATCGTGGAGCAGGAGCGTTTCATGATTCGTCGCCGCGTCGTGAGTGCAGCGCTGCTCGTGCTTCCATTCCTGGGCCTGGCGGGGCGGTCATTCGCAATCGAGTCGGGCAGTTCGACGCTCGCCATGGCCGACAACGGCACCGTGAAGTGTGGCATTGATCGCACGAAAGGCGGGGCGATCACGTGGCTCTCGTGGCAGGGCTCACCGCAGAACGTCGTCAACGTCGTCGACCCCGGCCGACTCATCCAGCAGTCCTACTACGCTGGGAAACCGCTCGACCGCAAAGCCGACGGGCAGCACAAGGCCTGGAGCCCCTGGACCTGGAACCCGATCCAGGGAGGCGGCATCGGCAGCTGGGCCCGGGTGACGAAGCTCGAGAAGACGGCTGACGGGCTGTTTTGCGAAACGATCCCCAAACTCTGGGACATGCCAAACGAGGAAGCCACGGCAGTGATGCGGCAATGGACGGGATTCGAGCCTGGCATGCCGAACGTCGTGGTGGTGCGGTGCGAGTTTGAGTCGCAGCGAGAACCCGGCGACCGTTGGGGGCCTGCGGTGCCTCGCCACCAGGAACTGCCCGCCTGTTACTTCACCCGTCGGTTTGGCACGTTCAAGAGCTATCTCGGCGGCGGGCGGTGGCGTGATGAATCGCAGCCGCCGGGGCCGCCGTGGGGCCGGGCGAAGCCGCCTCGCAATGCCATGGCCTGCTTCGACACGTCCGGCCAGGGGATCGCGGTGTTCAGCCCCGCAGCGACGGGGACCTGGAACTTCGGCCCGCACGGCGACGGCGAGTCGTCCGACCCCCGGGCTGCACCCTGCGTGCATGTCGCGCCGCTGGAGACGGTGAAGCTCGAGCCAGAGGCGGTAATCCGCTACCGGTACTGGCTCGTGGTGGGCACGGCGGCCGACCTGGCTCAACGGCTCGACGCCCTCTGGACCGCCCACGCCGCGGAGCGACTCGTCGTCGAGCGACTGGACGACCGCTGACGCGCGTCGCGGGCGGTCGGCAGGGCCGCAGGCGTCACCCAAAGAGTCGCCGTTTTGCCTGGTCAGCGATCAGCCTCACGGCCGGGTGAGTGAGCCGCCGCTCGACCGAGATCGCATAGAACTTTTCCCGCACTCGCTCGAGCTCGCCGACGCACACGACATGGTAGCGGCGGCAGATTTCCTTCCGCACGACTGTCGGGGCCGCGAACAGGCCGAGTCCATGCTCGCCGAGAGTTTGGAGCATCGCCATGTCCTCCACCTCGCCGACCACCGACGGCTGAATGCCATGCGCATCGAACCATTGGTCGAGCGACTGTCGCATGGCCGTGTTCGTGGTCTGCAGGAGCATGGGAGCGCCGTGCAGCGACCCTGGAAACCCCCGCCGGACACGCTTCGCGAGTGCTGCGTCGCCGAAGACCGACACGCTCGTCTCGCCAAGCAGATGGTTGAACGCCCGCACCCGGAGCGACGGCATCATCGGCGCATCGGCAATGACGAGGTCGACCGCGTGGACGGCAAGTTCTCCCAGCAGGCGTTCCGTCTTGTCGATGCGCACGTGGAGTCGGAACGAGGGCTGCATGACGAGCGCCGGCTCGAGCAGCCGGTAGGTCGTCAGCTTGGGCAGCGCGTCGGAAATGCCGATGCGAAACCGCTTGGGAGCCGCCTGCGGCTCTCCCTTGACGGTCTGCAGGAGTTCACGGCCGAGCGCAAAGATATCGTCGGCGTAGCGAAACACCGACTCCCCTTCGACGCTGAGCCTGAGCCGGCGGCCCTGTCGCTCGAAGAGCTTCTGGCCGAGCGAGCGCTCGAGCGCGCGAATCTGTGCGCTCACCGTGGGCTGGGCCACATGGAGCATGTCCGCAGCCTTGGAGACGCTGCTCTCCTTGGCCACGGTCCAGAAATACAAGAGGTGATGGTAGTTCAGCCAGTCCACACGACATGCCTGCGCGGGGGAACCAGTCTCTCGGCCGTGGACTAGTCCACATCGACCGGCTCGACGCATCCGGTCCTCAGATCGAAGATACCACCGGCGACGATGAGCTTCCGTGCGGCCACCCGTGCGGCGATCACGGGGGAGGACTCACGGAGCACCTGCGCCTGAATCCGCACGTTCTCGCGGACGGCAGCTTCTGGATCGCCCTGGGCGGCGCGGATCGCGGGACGAATGTGCTGAAACAGCGCCGAGATCTGTCCCGGCACCGGCTCCGCTCGCGCCGCCGCGGCGACGGCGCCGCACGACGTGTGCCCCAGCACGAAGAGCACCTGAGCGCCGAGCACTTCGGTGCCGAACTCGAGGCTGGCGATGTTCTCGGTGGCGGCCACGTTGCCGGCGATCCGAGTCACGAACAAGTCTCCGAACCCCTGGTCGAAGACGATCTCGATCGGCACCCGCGAGTCGGCGCAGCCGAGGAACGCCGCGAATGGGGCCTGACGGGCCGCAACTTCCTCGAGCCGCTCCGCGTCGCGATGAGGTGCTTCGCTCCTGCCGGCGACGAACCGGCGGTTGCCCGCATACAGAACTTCCAAGGCCTCGTGGGGTGAGGCCGCAGGTGGCGGGGGCGACATGATGCGCGCCCGGGCAAAACCTGCCGACGCGGCGACGCCCCCGGCGAGGGCCGTGCCGAGCCAGTATCTGCGCGATGTGTCGGTCTGCATGGGCGATCTCCGTGGGTCGAGGGTGATGGATACGAGGATCTTCAGAGGCCGGCGACGTACGTGGCGAATCGCTCGTAGAGAGGAATGCCGAGAACGAGGTTGAAGGGGAAGGTGATGGCGAGCGCCAGCGTGAGGTAGTACGTGGGATTGGCTTCGGGGAGCGTCATCCGGACGGCGGGCGGGGCGGCGATGTAGGACGCGCTGGCGGCCATCGCCGCGAGCACCGTGCAGCCCCCGACCGAGAGCCCCGCCCAGTGGCCGAGCACGACTCCGAGCATTCCATGCACGATGGGCACGAGGATGCCGAAAGCCACGAGAAAGGGGCCGACCTTTCGCAGGTCGCCCAGGCGTGCGCCCGCGGTCAGGCCCATCTCCAGGATGAAAAGCGTGAGCGCCCCCTTGAATCCGCCCTCGAAGAACGGCTGCACCTGCTTGTATCCGACGTCACCCATCAGGTAACCGACCAGCATGCCGCCCACGAGGAGCACCATGGTGCGGCCCGTGAGAATCTCGTGCAGTACGCTGCGGAGCTGGCGGATCGCGTCGGGCGCGAAGACCGTCGCGTTGCCATACCCAAAGGCCGCGGTGCCCGAACCAACGGCCACGACGGCCGGAACAGGCGTTATCAGGGTGCCGATCGCGCCCATGGCAAGCGCGATGTGGATGCCGGGGCTTTCCATGAGCGTGAGCAGCGTCGGCAGGTAGCCCTCCAACGGGAGGTTGGCTTGCAGGCAAAACTGCTGCGCGGCGATGAAGGTGACGGCCGACACCGAGCCATAGTGGGCGGCGACCGCCGCGGAGTCGGCGACCGAAAAGCCGCCTGCATGCCGCATGCCCAAATAGGTCGTGACCGGCGTCAGGCAGCCGAGCACGAGCGTCGCACAGACCGGCCAGAAGATGTCGGCTGCCGACGCGTGGGTGAGTTCGACGCCTCCCTTGATGCCCAGGGCGAAGAGGAGATAGATCGACAGCGACGTGTAGAGATCTTTGGGAAGCGAGATCTCGCTTTGGGCGAGCCGGGCGACGATGCCAAGCGCGAAGGCGAGGGTGATCGGGGAAAGCAGGTTCGCCTGGAGCGTCGCGAGCGTGTCCATGAGGGGGTGTGGCTCCGAAGAAGGGCCGAGCAGGGCGGGCGACGTCCGCCGCCTGCCCGACGCCCCATCTATCGGTCCCCAACGCCTCACGCACAAATAGATAAAGATCGCGTATTCATAGAAACTATCTATGAATCGCCTCAGGCCTCGGAGGCGGATGCCGCCGCCAGGTGTGTGGTGTCGTTGAACGACACGAGTTCGGGCCCGGGCCACCGAACGAGCGTGACCGAGCAGTTGGCCAGGGCCGGCAGCTTCGTGAACGGCCGCTCCGCGGCGGCCGCGAGCAGCGGATGGGTTTTGCCGACGAGGCTGCCCAGGGCGGCGGTCAGGATGCCGCCGTGGGCGACCACGAACATGCCCCGGGCCGACCGGGCCGCGAGCGACTCGATCGCCGCGCGGCCCCGCGCCGCCAACTCAGTTCGCGACTCGCCGCCGGGAATGGCGAAGTCGGCGTCGCCGCTCCGCCACCGGGCCACCACCTCGGGAAATCGCGTTTCCAGATCGGCCCAGAGATGGCCCTGAAAGATCCCGGCGTGGAGCTCGCAGAGCCGTTCGTCGATCCGCAGCGGCAGGCCCGTCGCCGCCGCGATCGCCTCGGCCGTTTCGCGGGCTCGGCGCAGTGGGCTCGACCAGAGTTCCTCGATGGGCGGGGCATCTGCCGTGGCCAACAACGCGCGACTCCACGTGGCCACCGTCTGCGCCTGAGCGCGGCCCGACTCCGAGAGTTCCACGTCTTCCTGGCCCTGCACGCGGCCGGCTGCATTGGAGACGCTCTCCCCATGACGAATCAAATATTGAAGCATCTGCAGAGTTTACCCTGCGGGCACAAAAGCTTGGACCATCCACGAAGTCGCAGGGCAGAAGACCTCCATGCCGGCGTTGCGGGATACGTCACCCCCTGCCCGTCCCGCTACGGCAGCGGTTCGATCCGGGGCGAGCCCTCGTCCCGGCGCCATGCGATGTGCGCCTTCCAGGCGTCGCTCGTGTCGGGATGGTCGGCGCGGAAGTGCACGCCGCGGGTCTCGGCCCGGTCGATCGCGCCGCGGATCATGAGCCGGGCGACCTCCAGCATGTTCTGGAGCTGCCAGCCCTGCGGGTCGGAAAACTGCCGCGGCAGCACGTACCGGCACCAGCCCTCCACCGTCGTCAGCGCCTCGGCGAGCGACTCCCCCGTCCGCTCCACTCCCACGTGCCGCCACATCAACGCGCGGAGCGAGTTGCGGATATCGGCCAGATCGAGTGTCGCGGAGTCGTTTCCGCCGCCGTTGTCGATGACGGCCCGGTGCTCCGCGATCGCTGGCACGTGAAACTCGTCGTCGGTCCGCCCCTCCGCGAGCACGTCGGCGCTCGCCGCCTCGCCCGCCCGCGCGCCGTAGACCAGCCCCTCCAAGAGGCTGTTGCTCGCCAGCCGGTTGGCACCGTGGAGGCCGCTCGACGTCACCTCGCCGGCCGCAAACAGGCCGGCGACGCTCGTCCGTCCGGCTGCGTCGACCGACACGCCGCCGATCATGTAGTGCGCACCGGGCCGCACCGGAATCCGGTCCCGGACGAGGTCGAGCCCGAACTTCGCACAGATCGACGCCATCCCCGGGAATCGCTGGCGAACCATGACCGGATCGAGGTGCGCGAGGTCGAGGTAGACGTTGGAATGGTGCGTGCGGTGCATGACCACCGTGATCGCACGGGAGACGACGTCGCGAGGCGCGAGTTCGGCCCGCGTGTCGAACTCGGGCATGAACCGCCTGCCGTCGCGGTCGACGAGGTGCGCCCCCGCGCCCCGCACTGCCTCCGTGATCAGGCTCCGCGCACCACCGGCGATGTAGAGCACCGTGGGATGAAACTGCATGAACTCCATGTCACGAAGCTCGGCGCCGGCCCGCCACGCCAGGGCCATGCCGTCGCCGCTCGACCCGGGCGGGTTCGTCGACTCACGGTAGAGCTGGCCCGCGCCTCCGGTGGCGAGGATCGTTCGCCGCGCCCAGACGAGTGTCTTGCCGTGACGTGGATTCCAGACGAGCGCCCCGCGGCAGCGGCGCTCGTGCGTGACCAGGTCGATCGTGAACGTCTCGGGCCACACCGAGAGGTTGTCGAGTTTTTGCGTCTGTGCGATCACGGCCCGCATCACCTCGCGGCCCGTCGCATCGCCGAGCGCGTGCACGATGCGATGGTGGCTGTGCCCCCCTTCGCGGCCCAGTTCGAGCGCCCCGTCGCGTTCGTCGAACCGCGTACCCCAGGCGATCAGTTCGGCGATCCGCCCCGGCGCCTCGCGGACAACCGCGTCGACGACGTCGCCGTGGCACAGCCCGCAGCCGGCCGTCAGCGTGTCGGCGACGTGGTTGTCGAAGCGGTCTTCGGGGTCGACCACTCCGGCAATGCCCCCCTGTGCCCACTGGCTCGACGAGCCCTGGAGATCGTCCTTGGTGACGACCGTCACGGATAGCCGCGGATCGACGGCGAGCGCCGCGCGGAGGCCCGCGAGTCCGCCGCCCAGGATGAGAACGTCGGTGAAACAGTGCGGCACCCGCTTGGGTCCGAACGACACCAGATACCGTGGGCCCTGATAGGGTTGACTCATTCGGCGGCCGCGCCCTGCATGAAGGCCTTGAACTGCTCGCGGTAATCGCTGGGGGGCCGGCTGCGGCGGCCCTCCGTCTGTCCGCCCTTCACGTCGCTGGGCACGTCGCGGCTGCTGCGGACGCCGCCGGGCCGCAGCCCCAGACTCTTCACCGCCTGGTCGAACTCGCCGCGCTGCCGCGCGTCGCCGTTCCGCGCCATCCGTCGCATCGCCTCCCAGCGAGCGAGGAAGTCGCGGGCCTGCTCCGGCGTCCAGCCGAGTTCGTCGAGGACGGTCGTGTCGCCAGACTCCACCGACTTCCGCAGGTGCTCGATCGCGAGGTCGGCGGCGTTGCGGGCGTTGGCGAGATCCTGCTCGCCCCACTCCATCTCGCGGTCACGCCGCTCGACGCCGGCCTTGCCATCACCGCCCGCCCCCTTCTCACCCCCGGTGGCCCAACCGCCGTCGCCAGACTGGCTGCCGGCCGCCGCCTGCGAGCCTTCGCCCGGCTGTCCCTGTTGGCCGGCTTTGCCTGCACCGCCCTTGCCCTCACCGGCGGTTTGTCCCTGCTGTTGTCCCTGCTGTTGTCCGGGCTGTTGTCCGGGCTGTTGTCCGGTTTCATCACTCTGCCCCTGGCCCTTGCCCGCACCTTCGCCCTGCTCGTCGCCGTCTTTCGCCGCCTGCTCCCCAGCGCCCGTTTGCTTCTCTCCGGCGCCCTGCTTGCCGGAGCCCTGTTCACCAGCGCCTTGCTGGCCACTGCCTTGTTTGCCGTCACCTTGCTCACCATCGCCTGGCTGCGGCTGACCGTCGCGGCCTGTGCCGTCTGTCGACTGTCCTTGTCCCTCCGCCTGCTGACCGTTTTTCCCCTGCCCTGCAGCCTCGCCTTGCTGACCTTCTTCCTTGGAACCGCCCGCCTGCTGCCCAGCCTCACCCTTCCCCTGCTGCCCGGCGCCCTGTTGACCCTGTGCACCCTGTCCCTGGCCGGACTGCGCTCCCTGGCCTCCCGCTCCCTGCCCTGACGCTCCCGACGAGCCGCCACCCGACTTCGATCCGCCGCTGCATGAGGAGCAGCCTTCTTTCCCACACGGCTTGCCATCCGCTCCCGCGCACTCCGGCGGCTTTTGGCCAGCGGCTTCGGTGCCTTCTTTGCCTTGTCCGTCCTTCGATTGTCCGTCCTTGCCCTGGCTCTCCTTGGATTGTCCGCTGTTTTCCTTGCCAGGCTGTTGCCCCTCGCGCGACGCTCCCTGCTCGCTTTTTCCCTGTTCGCTCTTTCCTTGCTCGCCGGTCCGCTCATCACCCTGCCCCGGATTCGACTGCTGGCGATGCTGCAGGATGCGCTCCATCGCCTCACCATCGTCGGTGCCGTCGGCGGCGACGGTGTCTTTGGCCGCTGCTTTGCCCTGCTCACCACCGGGCTTCATCTGACCGTCGCGACCGCCCCCCTGCTGCCCCGCGCCTGATGGTTTTTGCTGGCCACCTCGGCCGCCGTCTTTCTGATCGCCGGGCCGGCCACCCTGCTGCTGCTGGCCACCACCCTGACCCTGTGGCTCGTTGCCGTCGCCGTCACGGCTTCCCTGTTGCTGGCGTGGCCCCTGCTGGTTGCCCGACTTTCCCTCAGCTCCGTCCTGCGGCTTGCCGCCGTCGCCCCCTCCCTGATCTTTGCCCTCTTGGGGATCGCCTTGCTTGCCACCTTGCTTGGGATCCTGCTGCTGCGACTTCGACTGCTGCTCGTCCTGGCGGCCGCCCTCGCCGCTCTTGCCTCCCTGCTGCTGGCTTCCCTCCTGCGGCTGCCCGCCGCCGGAATCCTTGCCGCCGGAATCCTTCCCGTCGCCGCCATTCTCGCCTTGGCTGCCATCCTTTTTGTCGCCCGATGCATCGCCCTTCTGCGAACCATCCTTGCCCTGCTCCGATTCGCTTGCACCGCTCTCGTCCGAGTCTTTGCCCTGCTGCTCGCCCTGCTTTCCCCCCTGCTTCCCCTGGGCGGCATCGTCACCGGTTCCGTCGCCGTCCTTGCCAGGCTCGCGCTCGCCCTCTTGGCCTTCGCGATCCTGCGGAGGTGCGTCACTGTCTTCTGGTTGCCCCTGGTCGCCATCGCTCTTCGGATCCTGATCGGCCGCCGCCGGCGGCGGCTCCCGCGGCGGCGCGGCGGCGTCGATCTTCAGCGCCCGCCATTCGGTCACGGCGATGTTCGGCGACTCAGGCCGAGTGTCCTTGGCCACCGCCCGATACTCGAGCACGGCCCCGGGGCCAGCCCCGAGTTTTTCCGGAATAAGAGTGGCCGCTCCGCGAAACACCTTCCGCCGCCGGCCCACCAGGAGTTCCTCGCCCGGCTTCTCGCCGCCCTGGGCCAGGCGGGTCTCGACGCTGACGCTCGCGAGACCGAAGTCGGGGTCTTCGCCCCGCACGCGGATCGTGACCGGCGCCGACGGCGGCACGCGGACCACCTTCTCGGCGGGCTCCTCGATCGACACCTCCGGCGCCATGTCCGGCTCGACCTCGATCCGATACTCCATCTTCTCCGTTGTCACGGGCTCGCGACTCGCTGCGGGCGCGGACTTCGGCTGGAACATCAACCGGTAGGCGACGTATTCGGCGGCCGAGCGGTCGCCGTTGAGGTGAAGCGTGAACGAGCCGCGGCCCCGGGCGAGATCCTGCTGGCCGATCGAGAGCGGCACCTTCCGCTTCCCGTCACACCCCAGATCGATCCACGCGGCCTCGAGCGGATGATTGCATTCCGCCACGATCGTCACCTTCGTGCCCTCGACGGCGCGGAGGTCGCCCTGCCACTCCACGGTCTCGTCGGCCTGGCCCGTGTACTCGGGATAGTCGTACCGCACCTCGCGCACGAGCAGCGCCGGAGCATCGACGACCACCACCCGGATCCGCGGGCTGCGGGCGTCACCGGCCGAAATCACCAGTTCGATCGGCCGATCGAGCCCCCGCGCGTCATCGGGCAGCAGCACGGAATGCATGCCATCGGCACCACCGGGAGCCATGGGCACCCGCCAGGCGGCCGTCGCCGGTTCCGTGGAGCCGTCGTCCCGCAGCGGCGTCACGACAAGCAGCGGACGCTCTTCCGCCGCGAGTCCGCGGACGTCGCTCGCGACGACGAGCTGGCGGCCACGGATGAGCGTCGCGGTGCCCCCCTGCACAGGCACTCGCCGCGCGGCTGCATCGCCTGGCGCGGGCTCACCGGGCATCCGCCAGGCCAGCGTCGGCTGCGCGATTCTCACCCGCGACGGCGGTGCGATGCCGAGCCACGGCGCGACCAGCCGCGCCGCCGATACGACGAAGCTCTTCGGCGCCAGCACCTGGTAGATGCATGCCAGAGCCAGAAGCCCCGCCAGCACGGCGGCGAGCCGCAGGGCGGGCGTGCGATCGATGACGCCGTCCGCCGACACCGTCGACAACTGTCTCGCCGCCCGGCGCCGGAGCGACTTCACGATCAGCGGCGTGGTGTCGTCGGCGTGCGCCCGTGCGAGAACGGCGTTGACGACGTCGTTGTGAAGTTCGGGGTGTTCACGCTCGAGGATGCGGGCGGCGTAGACGAGATTCACGCGGTAGCGAACGAGGGGCACGATCCAGCGGACGACAGCCGCGGCAAAGATGGCCGCGCCGACCGCGAACCACGTCCACCGCGCCCATGCGGGCAGCCCACCGGCCACCAGCCAATGCTCGACGAGGATTCCGCTAGCGAGCCAGAGCATCGCCCCAACGCCTGCCGCCAGGAGGAAGGTCGTGATCGCGACGCCCTTGTAGTCGGCCCCGGCGGCGGCCAGCCGCTTGGAGAGATACCGATCCGACTTCGACTCCGGATCGACGCCGTCGGACCAGCCCGCCACGGCGAGCGGATCGGCCGGGCTCTGGTGGACCGTCGCCATGAGGTTCCTCCGGCAGCGGCAGCGGGGGATGGGAAGCTGCGAAACGCTGCACCGGCACGACTCCGGATTATATCGGTCCCGGACCGCCGGCATCTCGGAAAAACACCGTGGACTTGGCACGGCGTGGAGAGCTCCGCGACGATGAGGCCGATGCCGGCCGCGACCGCTCGCTCACGGCAGCCACGCAGGAAAGTCGGGATGGCTCTGCTGCCCAACGCGGAAACCTTCAAGCAGCTCGTCGACGGCTCGGCCGCAGGACCGGGCCCGGCCGCGGTCCGGCTCCTCCTCGCCGCGGCCAGCCTTCCCTACGCCGCCGCCGTGGCCGCCCGCAACGCGGCCTTCGACGCCGGGCTCCTCCGAATCGGTGCGGCCGGCGTGCCGGTGATCTCCGTCGGCAATCTGACGCTCGGCGGCACCGGCAAGACGCCGCTCGTGGCCTGGGTCGCCCGGCTCCTCCTCGATCGTGGACTGAAGCCTGCGATCGTGAGCCGCGGCTACGCGGCTCGTCGGGGCGAGCAGAGTGACGAGGCGGCCGAACTCGGCGTCGTGCTCCCGGGCGTGCCCCACGTGGCCAACCGCGATCGTCTTGCGGGTGCCCGGGCGGCGGCAGCGGCCGGCGCCGACGCGATCGTGCTGGATGACGGCTTCCAACACCGCCGGCTGCACCGCGACCTCGACATCGTCGCGATCGACGCTACCGATCCGTTCGGCTGCAGCCGCCTCTTTCCGCGGGGCATGCTCCGCGAACCTCTCGGTGGCCTGGCCCGGGCACAGGCCGTCGTGCTCACCCGGGCGACGGCCATCACGACGGCACGGCGGGCCGAAATCCGTGAGGTGTTCGCCGCCGCCTGCCGCGGTCGCCTCCCGCCGGCGTGGATGGAGGCGGAGCATCGGCCGGTCGCCCTGCGATCGACCGACGGATCGACCCGGCCGCTCGAGCTGCTGCGGGCCGTGCGGGTGCTCGCGTTTTCGGGGATCGGCAACCCCGCGGCGTTTCGCTCCACGCTCCAGTCGCTCGGCGCCGATGTCGTGGAGTTCGTCGGCTTTCCCGACCATCATGCGTACGACGATCGCGATCGACAGCGGCTGGGTGATCGGGCCGCAACGACCGGCGCGGCCTTCGCCGTCACCACGCTCAAGGACCTGGTAAAGCTCCGCCGTCAGGATCTCGGAGGTGTGCCGCTGGTGGCGGTCGAAATCGCGATGCGTGCCCTCGCGGGAGGCGACGAGGTGGCCACCGTCGTTGCCGCGGCCGCTCAGGCGACCTCCTCACGGAGGCCCGTGCGGTGAATCGCCCCATCGACGTCTCGATCCTCGTCAACACCTTCCGGAAGCCGCGGCATCTGTCGCTCGTGCTCGAGTCGATCGCACTGCAGCGGCGCGACGGCACGGGTCTGGAGGTGATCGTCTCCGATGACGGCTCGGCGGACGGCACGCAGCGCGTCGTCCACGACTTCGCGGCGACGTCCGGCATCCCCGTGCAGTTCACCAGTCAGCCGCACGCAGGCTTCCGGCTCGCCCGCGTCCGCAACGAGGCGGCCCGGCTGGCCCGCGGCGACTATCTGCTCTTCCTCGACGGCGACTGCATGATCCCACGGCATCATGTCGCAGCCCACCTCGCGCGGCGCCGCCGCGGCGTGGCCCTGCTCGGGTTCTGTGCACGGCTCCCCGAGCAGGCGAGCCGCGTGCTGGTGCCGGAGAACCTCGCTCTCACAAACCTTCCGGCGCTGATCCCGTCCGGCGAGCGGCGGCTGCTCGCCACGCGGCAACGCAAGGCCTGGTGGCACGCCGCCCTGCGGCATCCCACGAAGCCGCGGTTGGCCGGCGGTGACTTCGGCGTCTGGCGGGAAGACTTCCACGCCATCAACGGCTTCGACGAACGGTTCGTGGGCTGGGGACAGGAAGACGACGACCTGGGCCTGCGGATGCGGGCGGTCGGCATCCGCCTCGAATCCATTCTCGACCGCACCTGCTCGCTCCACGTCTGGCACCCGACCGACCCGACCGCCACGCCGCGGTGGCGCGACGGCCCCAACGTGTCGTATTTCGAGCGCCGCGGCCGGCTGGCCTCGTGCCGACACGGACTCCTCGCGCGGCCGGCGTCGGCGGTCACGTGGGGCCTGCCTGCCGACATCGCGGCCACGCCCCTGGGCCGCGCGGTCGCGGC